>JAOUQQ010000179.1 GCA_029879245.1 Chromatiales bacterium
GTTGGCAAGGGGCGGTTCCCGCATCGGCTGTGATTCATACGAAGTGATTTTATAATTGCCACAAAGCCTGAGACAATGCACCAACGAAAAGAGACAGGTTCATTATGGCAACCGAGATAGAGCGTAAATTTCTCATCAAAGACGATAGCTGGCGTGATGCCGCCGATAGTGGCACCCGCTTTCGCCAGGGCTATTTGATTGGTGCCGAGCGGGCCTCGGTGCGGGTACGCATCGAGGGGGAGCGGGCCAACATCAATATTAAGAGTGCAACGCTGGGGATCCATCGGCAGGAGTTTGAGTACCCGATCCCGCTGGCCGATGCGCAGGAGTTGCTCGATACCCTGTGTGAGCAGCCGCAGATTGAGAAAACCCGCTACCATGTACGTTATGGTGATCACCTGTGGGAGGTGGATCTCTTCGCCGGGGACAACGCCGGACTGGTGGTGGCAGAGGTGGAGCTTGCCGATGAGAATGAGCCCTTCGCGATGCCGCCGTGGGTGGGGGAGGAGGTCTCTCACGATACCCGTTACTATAACGTCTGCCTGGTGAAACACCCATATAGTGAGTGGGGCCATGAGTAGTGAGCTACTAATTACGGTAAATATTGCCGGACAACGCCTGCGCCTGGAGCGTGACGGTGAAGTGCTGCTGGATGTGGCGGTCTCCACCGCGAAAAATGGCCCCGGTGAGGTAAGTGGCAGCGAGTGTACACCGCGCGGTCGACACTACATTCGGGCGAAGATCGGTGAGGGGTGTGCCGCCAATACCGTGTTCGTAGGGCGTCGCCCGACGGGTGAGCTATTCTCCGACGCGCTACGCGCCGAGCATCCGAAGCGTGACTGGATTTTGACCCGCATCCTCTGGCTCTGTGGGCTGGAGCAGGGGCACAATCGAGGCGGTAATCTTGATACCATGCGCCGTTATATCTATATCCACGGCTGTCCCGACAGTGATGCGATGGGGGTGCCGAGCTCTCACGGCTGTGTAAAGATGAGAAATAGCGATATGATTGAACTCTTTAATATGGTGACGGTTGGCACGCAGGTGCTGATTGCAGAAAAGTGAGGTAGATAATGCAAAAACGATTGATAGCGGGCCTGATGGTCGCATCCTCCCTGCTGATGGCAGGCTGTCAGACCAGCCCGATCCGTGGTTCCGGCAGTGTGTCGGTGAAGGATGGTCCGGTGACGGCATCGGTGAGTTTTAGCAATGAAGATCGACGCCATATTCATGGTTATTACTCTGAGCTCAAGCGTCATGGCAAAAAGAAAAAAAGTAAAGGGCTGCCGCCGGGGCTGGCAAAGCGCGACCGCCTACCGCCGGGTCTGGCCAAGCGTGACCGTCTGCCGCCCGGGCTCTCCGGTGACCCTCTGCCGCGTGAGCTGGAGCGTAAACTCTCACGTCTGCCCGATGGGGTAGTACGTGTACGCGTCGGCACCGATATCGTGCTGATGAACGGCAGCACCCGTGTGGTGCTCGATATGGTGAAAGATATCCCTCTCGACTAAGCAACGGGAATAACGACATCTATGTCACTCGGTCCGGTGATGCTGGATATCGAGGGGAGCACCCTTGATGCCGCAGAACGTGAAATGCTGCAGCACCCGCTGGTGGGTGGCCTGATCCTGTTTAGCCGTAACTATGAGAGCGCTGAGCAGGTGGCGGCGCTGATCGCCGAGATCCATGCGCTGCGTTCACCGCAGTTGTTGATCGCCGTTGATCACGAGGGGGGAAGGGTGCAGCGTTTTCGTGACGGCTTCACCCGCCTGCCGCCGATGCGCCGCTTCGGTGAGATCTATGAGAAGGATCGTCGCCGTGCCCGCCAGCTAGCGGAGCAGTATGGCTGGGTGATGTCCTCCGAGCTGCGCGCGGTGGGGGTCGACTTCAGTTTTGCCCCGGTGCTGGACCTCGACTACGGGGTGAGCAAGGTGATCGGTGATCGCGCCTATCATCGCGATGCGCAGGTCGTTGCCGATCTGGCCAATGCCACCATGCAGGGGATGCACCGTGCCGGTATGGCGGCCATCGGCAAGCACTTTCCCGGCCACGGTGCGGTGGAGGCGGACTCCCACGAGGCGATCCCACACGATGGGCGCCGTTACGAGGATATCTTCGCCGAGGATGTCCTCCCCTATGAACGGATGATGAACAACGGCATGGCCGGGGTGATGCCGGCCCATGTGATCTACGACAGGGTTGACCCCAACCCCGCCGGTTTCTCCCCATTCTGGCTCAAGCAGGTACTGCGCCAGCGGGTCGGTTTTCAGGGGGTGATCTTCAGTGATGACCTCAATATGGAGGGGGCGAGCGTGGCCGGTGACTATGTGGCTCGTGCCGATGCCGCGGTGGCGGCCGGCTGCGATATGGTGCTGATCTGCAACAACCGCAAGGCGGCGCTGGCGATCCTTGATGGCTTCAAGCCGACGCCCGATCCGGTGCTGCACGCACGGCTGGCACGGTTGCATGGCCGCCACCCGGTCACCTGGGAGGCGTTGCATCGTGACCCGGTGTGGCGTCAGGCTGTCGAGGTGATGCGCGAGCTTAATGGCGACACCCTCTCACTGCCATTTTGACGGAATTAGGTATGGATCTGG
>JAOUQQ010000097.1 GCA_029879245.1 Chromatiales bacterium
CCTCCTGCTGAAACAGTGAGTAGACACTGTTCTCAATGTTGTCGGGGTCATGACCAAAATAGGTGGTGAGTGAGCCGTGCGGGTCCAGGTCGATCATCAGCACCCGTTCGCCGCGTGCGGCGAGCAGCCCGGCCATGGTGACCGTCGTCGTCGTCTTGCCCACCCCGCCCTTCTGATTGGCGATAGCCCAGACACTCATGGACGGCCTCCACCAAGGGTTCGACGCTCCATCTGCTGCGACATGATCACCAGCACCACCCGGCGGTTCTTGCGCCGCCCCTCCAAACTGGTGTTGGAGGCGATGGGCTGATGTTCACCAAAGCCGATCGCCGACATGCGATCCGGTTTTACCCCGCTACGGGTAAAGAGGCTTACCACACCGGCAGCACGCGCTGCAGAGAGTTCCCAGTTCGAGGGAAAGAGATAGCTACTGATCGGCTGATTATCGGTAAATCCCTCCACCTGCAGTTGATTGGGATAGCGCTTCAATATAGCGGCCAACTGACGCAGGATCGGAAGCGCTTCATCCTCAAGATCGGCGCTGCCACTGGCATAGAGCAGGCTGGAGTTGATCTCCACCTCCACCCAGTCATCATCACGGGTGATATTGATAAGATCTCTGTCGATCATCGGCGCCAGTGCCTGCGCCAAATCATCGGCGATGTGATCCAGATTCTCCTCTCCCTCACCTGTACCCGCCTCACCACTTTCACTCTGTTGCAGGTCGATAAGACTGGGCTGATTTCCGGCGGGACTCTCACCATCAATCAGGGAGGGGTCACTGCCTGCCGCGTTGTCACCAATCTGAATCGGTTGCAGTGTCCGCGGCTGGTGTTGAAACACCTCGTTCAACGTATCGGAGAGGACACGGTACTTTCCCTCGTTCACCGAGGAGATGGCATACATCACCACAAAAAAGGCGAACAGCAGCGTAATAAAATCGGCGTAGGAGACCAGCCAACGCTCCAGATTTACGTGCTCCTCGTGTCGTCTTCTTCGTGCCATTACGCCTCTCTCAGTGCCACTCAGGTGACAAACCCCTGCAGTTTGGCCTCGATGTTACGCGGGTTGTCACCCTCGGCGATGGAGACGATCCCCTCAACCATCATGTAGCGAAACTGACTGTGCGCAAACACCAGACTCTTCAGCTTGTTGGCGATGGGAATAAAGACAAGATTGGCGAGGCCAACACCGTAGATCGTCGCAACAAAGGCCACCGCGATTCCGTGACCCAGCTTGGAGGGATCAGAGAGATTCTCCATCACCTGAATCAACCCCATCACCGCCCCGATAATGCCAATGGTGGGACTATAGCCCCCCATGCTCTCATAGAGCTTTGCGGCCCCCAGGTCGTGCTGCTCCCTGGTATCCACCTCCACCTCCATGATGGTGCGCATAACACCCGGCTCATTACCATCGACCAGAAGCTGCAGCCCCTTGCGTGCAAACTCATCCTGCTCAATGTCGGCCACCGCCTCCAGACCGAGCAGCCCCTCCTTGCGTGCGATATTGCTCCAGGAGATGACACGTTCAATCGCCTCATCGGCCATCAATCTGGGTGGAAAGAAGACCCAGCCGAGCAGTCGTATCCCCCGCACAAACTGCATCAGAGAGGACTGCAACATAACGGCCCCAAGGGTACCGCCCACTACGATCAACATAGCCGGCCCATTGAGCAGTGACGAGGCGTGACCACCCTCAAGAAACTGCCCGCCGAGGATCGCCGCCAGACCGAGAGTGAGACCAATGAGGGTGAGGATATCCATCGTTTAAATTTGTGCCAGGGCTGGGCCAACCTCATCCAGTGAGAGTACGCGATCGGAGATCCCCGCCTCGGCCACCGCCGCCGGCATTCCGTATACAACACAACTCTCCTCATCCTGCGACCAGACCTGAGATCCACCACTTTTAAGCTGGCGACACCCTTCACGCCCATCGGCCCCCATACCGGTGAGGATCAGCGCCAGGGTCTGTGAGGGAAACACTTTGGCAATCGAATCAAAGGTGATATCGACACAGGGCTTATAGGTCTGGCCCGCCTGCGGCTCCTGAACCTTCAGCACATGACGCCCACTACGACTCTCCAGCACCAGCTGCTTACCCCCCGGGGCGAGATAGGCCATACCCGGATAGAGGGCATCGCCATCCACCGCCTCCTTCACCGAGATCTGGCAAAGCTGATCCAGACGTGCAGCAAAGGCGGGGGTAAAGCTGCCGGGCATATGCTGGACGATGACAATCGGCAACGGGAAGCCAGCGGGAAGCTTTGTCAGTACCTCCTGTAACGCCACCGGGCCACCGGTTGAGGTACCGATGGCGAGAATCTTGAACTGGCCGCGACGAACCCTGGCAAGCGTACCTCGTGGTGCTGCTGTCTCGCGTGCAACCGTGCTCGTGCTGGCGGCACTGGTACTACGCACTGGTGCAGCCGCCCCGGCGGTACGTACATGGCCACGGCTCAGGGTATAGACACGGTCACACAGTGCACGGGTCGCCTCCTCCCGATTGCGGGAGATATCCTCAAAGCGTTTGGGCAGGTAGTCGACCGCACCGGCATCGAGTGCATCGAGTGTCGCCTTCGCCCCGTCGGTGGTCAGCGATGAGAACATCAACACCGGGCACGGGTTGGCCTGCATAATGCGTCGCGTTGCGGTAATGCCATCCATTACCGGCATCTCGATATCCATGGTGATGACATCGGGCTTGAGCGAGGCGGCCATCTCTACCGCCTCGGTACCATTGGCCGCCTCGCCGACCACCTCCAGGCGGGGGTCACCGTTTAACATCTCTTTGACGCGGCGGCGGAAAAAACCGGAATCATCTACAATCAGTACCCGAATGGGCATGAGCCTTCCCCTTAATCAATAGTTGTCACAACACGCCTGGCAACACGGCTAGGCATAGGCCCGCATGAGATTGGGCACATCCAGAATCAGGGCAATCTTACCATCCCCGGTAATGGTTGCACCGGCCATCCCCTGCGTGCCGTGTAACAGTGCGCCCAACGGCTTTATGACAACCTCCTCCTGTCCGATCAATTGGTCGACCACAAAACCGATCTGCTGGGTGCCCACATGGACCACCACCACATGCCCCTCTCGTGGCAGATCGGTACTGACGCCGCTGACCAGCCAGCCGGAGAGATAGAACAACGGCAGCGGTTTATCCCTGACGATCACCACTCGCTGACCGTCCACCACATTGGTGTCGGTAAGGTCGAGATGAAAGATCTCATTAACGTTCACCAGCGGCAGGGCAAAGGTCTGAATCCCCAGTTTGATCATCAGTGTCGGCATAATCGCCAGGGTCAGAGGTACCTTGATACTCAACAGGGTTCCCTTGCCCTTCTGTGAGTCGATCTCAACACTGCCATTGAGCTGGGCGATGCGGGTCTTCACCACATCCATCCCGACACCTCGACCGGAGATATCGGAGATCTCCTCCTTGGTGGAGAAGCCCGGGGCAAAGATCAACATAAAGGCCTCACGATCATCCATGCGGGCGGCCGAGTCTTCGTCAAGCACGCCCTTCTTGATCGCGATCTTCTTCAGTTTCTCCGGGTCCATACCGGCACCATCATCTTCAATGGTCAGCAGGATGTGATCCCCCTCCTGCTGCGCCGCCAGCCTGACCGTACCCTGACGCGGTTTACCGTTCGCCTCGCGTACCTCGGGCATCTCAATACCGTGGTCCACCGAGTTGCGCACCAGATGCACCAGCGGGTCGGCCAGCGCCTCAACCAGATTCTTATCCAGATCGGTATCCTCACCGATCATCTCCAGCGTCACATCCTTGTTCAGGCTGCGTGCGAGATCGCGTACCACGCGGGGAAAACGCCCAAAGACCTTTTTGATCGGCTGCATGCGTGTCTTCATCACCGCCATCTGCAGATCGCCCGTGACCACATCAAGATTGGCCACTGCCTTGATCATCTCCTCGCGAGCCTGCTCCATCTCATCACCGGCCAGGGTTGAGAGGCGGTTGCGCACCAGCACCAGCTCACCCACCATATTCATAATGTCATCGAGTCGGGCGGTGTCCACGCGTACCGTCGTCTCCGCCTGTGCAGCCTCCGGTTTCTTTTTCGCTTCACGCAGCGACGTCACCTTGTTATCGGCAGGTATCGGTTGGGGTGGTGGGGAGGATGAGGATGGAGCGACGGACTCGGTGGCAGCAACCTCTCCCGCCAGACCACCAAATTTTCCCTTACCGTGGATCTGATCCAGCAGCGCCTCAAACTCCTCTTCGGTAATATCCTCATCCCCTCCCTGTGCGACAGCAGGGGTTGCCTGAGATGCGCCGCCCGCTTTTGCTGTCACCTCCGGTGTCGGCATACCACCAAACTTTCCCTTACCATGAAGCTGATCCAGCAGCGCCTCAAACTCCTCCTCGGTAATATCCTCACCCCCAGCGGCTCTTGCCTCTTCAGCCACAGACAGCACCTTCTGCGTTGTGGCAGCCCCACCCTCATCCAGTGCATCGAGTAGCGCCTCAAACTCATCATCGGTGATATCACCCTCTACTGCAGCGGTTGCAACACTCCCCTTTTCGGCTATCGCAGCTGGCGGCGATGGTGGCACCACCGGCGCAGGTTCATCGTTTCCGGGACGATTCATCGCCTCCAGTGACTGCAACAACTGCTGGCTGGCACTGGGTGGCTCCTCCATCGCACGCAGGCTGTCAAACTGCTCATTCAACAGGTCCAGCACCTGAAGAAAACTGTCCATCATTGCCGGGGTGAGACTCTTCTGTCCGCTACGTAGCAGATTAAAGACATCCTCGGCGCGATGGCACACCTCAACCAGCGGGGTAAGGGTTAAAAAACCTGCACCACCCTTTATCGTGTGAAACCCGCGAAAGACCGCATTGAGCAGGTCCGCATCAGAGGGGCTCTGCTCCAGCTCGACCAACTGCTCATTGAGCTGCTCAAGGATCTCACTCGCCTCAATCAGAAAGTCCTGAAGAATCTCATCATCCGCATCCAACGCCATCACCGCATCCTCAGAAACCTAAACTCGATAACAGGTCATCAACCTCATCCTGCCCAGAGACCACATTTCCCGATTTATCATCCACACCGGGCACCACCGGACCAGTTCCCGTGAGAAGATCCACCTCCGCACTCTTTCCATCATCAGGCACCAGATTCTGCCCGGAGATTCGGATCAGCTCGACCAGGCTCCCCTCCATATCATCAACCAGGGTGATCACCCGCTCGATAATCTGACCGGTAAGATCCTGAAAATCCTGCGCCATCATCACCTCATTGATATTGGTGCGAAGCTGGGCGGCGCTACCGCCGGTGTTGTCCAGAAACTCCTGCAGGCGGCTACTCAGTGCACGAAACTCAGCGGCGCTCATCTCACGGCTCACAAATCGTTGCCACTCACCTTTCAACTCATCGGCCTCATTTTCGATCGCATCGCAGATCGGCATCGACTCCTCGGCAGCGGTAAGGCTTCGGTCTGCCGAGCGGGCGGTCATCTCCACCACGTGACGCAGACGCTCACGGGCATCGGGAAAGTCTTTCTCCGCATAACTGGCAAGACGCGCATCGAGTCGAAAGGCATTGAGCGCATCATGAAACTCGCGTGTCAATTTACCCAGTTCCTGAAACAGACTGCTCTCCCTGAGTTTGGCAATCTGATCGAGTACGCGATCCGCCTCAGCCGCATTACCACTCTCTACGTGTTGCGATAACTCCCGTACCCGCTCAATAAAATTTTCATCCTGTATTGTGTTCTTCACATCAGCCATGGGGGGATTCTCTTGTCGTTATTCATCTCGCAGAAGGACCGCATCAACCGGCCTGCATGCGCTCGAAGATTTTGTCGAGTTTCTCTTTCAACGTAGCGGCGGTGAAGGGTTTAACGATGTAGCCATTAACTCCGGCCTGAGCCGCCTCGATAATCTGCTCCTTTTTCTGCTCTGCGGTCACCATCAACACCGGCATCTGCGACAGCTTTGGGTCAGCACGCACCGCCTTGAGCAGGTCTATCCCCTGCATCCCCGGCATATTCCAGTCGGTCACCAGCAGGTCGTAGCCCCCACCCTGCAACATCGGCAGGGCGGTAAGGCCGTCATCAGCCTCGGCGGTATTATTGAAACCGAGATCCCGTAACAGGTTTTTGATGATTCGACGCATTGTCGAAAAGTCATCGACCACCAGAATCTTGATATTCTTGTCCAAAACGTCCTCCAGAACTCACGCACACATCATAATTAATCTGGTACTACCATCAGCCACTGACAGCTGACACTCATAGCAGTCCGCCCATTGCCCGATCACTGCTGCCGACCAGACGCTCTACAAAAAATTCCAGATTGCCATCAGCCGTCGACGGCATCGGCCACCTCTCTGCCGTCTTTGCCGCCTCCCTGAACGCCAGGGATGCCGGGGATGAGGGGTAGAGATCAACCACTGCACGCTGCCGCTTTACCGCCTTCCTCAAGTTCTGGTCATATGGGATAGCCCCCATGAAATCAAGGACTACCTCATCAAGGAACTTGTCGGTCACCTTCACCAGCTTGGCAAATAACTCCCTACCCTCTTTGGGTGTATGGGCCATATTGCAGAGGATGCGAAAGCGGCAGATAGCGTGGTCGCGGTTCAATACTTTGATCAGCGCATAGGCATCGGTAATTGAGGTTGGCTCGTCACACACCACCACCACCACCTCCTGACTGGCGCGACAGAAACTGATCACGCTATCGGCTATTCCGGCGGCGGTATCGATAATCAATACATCCAGTTCACTCTCAAGTTCACTAAAGGCACGAATGAGCCCGGCGTGCTCCGCGGCACTTAACTCCACCATTTTCTGAATACCCGAGGCGGCGGGGATCAGGGCGATGTCACCCGGGGCCTGTTCGATGATCTCATCCAGCCGTCGCTCACCGGAGATGACGTGTGAAAGGTTGTATTTGGGCTGCAGCCCCAGCATCACATCCACATTCGCCAGGCCCAGATCGGCATCCATCAACATCACCTTGCGGCCAAGGGAGCTCAGGGCCGTTGCCAGATTGACCGAGACATTGGTTTTACCCACACCGCCCTTGCCGCTGGTAACTGTAATCACTCTCACTGGCGCTATTTTGGCCATACGCGTCTTACCCTCGACTTAAATTCTGTTAGTGGTGGCACCGTTGTCACTTTAGATATAGCCCTTTACCCAATTATCAACCTGCCAGACTGGTGGCCGACTCCATAAGTTGCGGCTCTCTGGAGGGCTCGCCAAAGTGCTGTAACAGCGTCAGGCTACGGTTGACCAGATTATTACTGCGGGCCGGGTGAAGATTCTCGGGAATACGTTTGCCATCACTGATGTAGGCAACCGGCAGACGGTGCTGCACCACCACCGACAGCGCCTCACCCAGGCCGGTGGTCTCATCGAGTTTTGTCAGGATCACACCATCGAGTTCGACACGATTGATGGCGTGCATCACCTCCTCCAGACTGCGACGTTGTGAGGAGGCGGAGAGCACCACATAACTGCGTACCGGCAGACCGGTTTGATAGAGCATCGATACCTCATCCGGAAGCTGTAGCTCACGCGGGCTCATCCCCGCCGTGTCGATCAGCACCAGCGCCTTGTCTCGGTGTGCGATCACCATCTCACGCAACTGCTCACCGTTGCTGGCAACGTGCACCGGCGCACCCAGTGCGCGCCCGTAGGAGTAAAGTTGCTGTCGGGCACCAATGCGACTGCGATCCGTCGTGATCATCACCACCCTGCCCGCCCCATGACGCACCGTAAAGCGCGCCGCCAGTTTGGCGACGGTGCTGGTCTTGCCAACCCCGGTGGGGCCAATCAGGGCAACAATACCGCCACGGCTGATAATGTCGTCATCGGTCACATGGATCATGCTGGAGAGTTTCGCCAGCGCCTGGCGCCAGCTGTGTAGAATGTCACCCCTGTACTCAACACATTCGGCGATACGGGTACTCAGGCGGGCACTCAGCCCCAGCTGACGTAACCGCTCATGGACCCTGGCGCGCTGTGTCTGCGGACGCTTTTTATCGTGTGCGGTAATGTCGCGCAGACGGTTCTCCAGCATCCCGCGCAGGTCGCGGATCTCATTGCGCATCGCCACTACACCGGGGTCCGCGATCGGATTCGCCTGCGGTTGTACGGCACGAAATTTTTCCACCGGCGGACTCGCCGCGCTGAACTGCGCTGGCTGTGATGGTGGACGTGTTGTTGTCTGTGATCGTGGATGGGGCAGTGACTGCGACGGTGGGCGTGAGTCAGAGCGTGCCGGAACCTTTCTGCTCACCTGCTCATCAACCATGCTCTGCACCACCAGCTCGTTATAATCAACCGCCGCGAGGATCTCCACCCCGCCGTTAACGCGCCGGTTGGAGAGGATCACCGCATCCGGTCCCTGCTCATCACGTACCATGCGAATGGCGCGGCGCATATCGTTGGCAAAATAACGTTTTATCTTCATACCCTAAGCCCTCTCTCAACGGCTCTCTGGTAACCGGGTCGGGTCAACAAATTTCAGCCCGATTAATTACCGACGGTTGAAACGATCTTCAGCTGCGTGTCGTCAGGGATCTCGTTGTAGGAGAGCACATGCAGTCCTGAGATCGTGTGTCTGACAAAACGGGCCAGCAGTTCACGCAGCGGTGGCGAGGTGAGGAGTACTCCCGGTTTGCCTGCCATCTCCTGCAACTGGGCGCTCTCGTTCAATCCCTTGTGTAGTCGCTCGGCCAGCATCGGTTCGATCCCGGCGCCACCATCCTTTGCGCCCTGTACTGCATGTAGCAACAACTGTTCCAACTCCGGTGTCAGTGTTATCACCTCCAGCTCCGGCGCCAAGCCGTTGATTTTCTGCACGATCATCCGGCCCAGAGCGACGCGCACCATCGCTGTCAAATTTCCGGCGTCCTGCATATGTGCGGCATTCTCCGCCAGCGTTTCGGCAACGGTACGCATATCGCGGATCGGCAGCCCCTCGCTGAGGATGTTCTGCAGCACCTTCACCACGGTGCCGAGTGGCAGGGTATTGGGCACCAGGTCCTCCACCAGTTTGGGGGCGGTGCGCGCCAGTTGCTCCAGCAGTTTCTGCACCTCTTCATGGCCGAGTAGTTCATGTGAGTGGCCCTGCAGGATCTGGCTAAGGTGTGTCGCCACCACGGTATTGGGATCGACCACGGTATAGCCCATCGACTGGGCACTCTCACGATTGGCCGAATCGATCCAGACCGCCTCCAGGCCGAAGGCGGGGTCACGGGTCGGCGTCCCCTCGACCGAACCAAAGACCTGCCCGGGGTTGATCGCCATCTCGCGATCCGGGGCGATCTCCGCCTCACCCACCGTGACCCCCATCAGGGTGATGCGGTAGGCGGTTGGACTGAGATCGAGGTTGTCACGAATATGGACCGGCGGGATAAGAAAGCCGAGCTCCTGCGAAAGCTTGCGCCGCACACCCTTGATGCGGTCCATCAGCTCACCACCCTGTGATTTATCCACCAGCGGGATCAGGCGATAGCCCACCTCCAGACCTACCGGGTCGACCATCGGTACATCGTCCCAGCTCAGCTCCTTGGTCTCGGCTGCAGGTCTGCTCGCCGCCTGTTGCTGACGCTGCTCCTCCGCCTCGCGTTGCGCCACACGCTGCTGACGCTGTCGTATCTTGTACCAGGCACCGCCCCCGGTGATCGCTGCCAGCAGCAGAAAGGGCCAGTTGGGCATACCGGGGATCAAACCCAGCATCCCGAGAATGGAGGCGGTCACCGCCAGCACACGCGGATTGTCGAAAAGT
>JAOUQQ010000098.1 GCA_029879245.1 Chromatiales bacterium
ACCGCAGAGGAGCCCCGGGGGTGCGACTGTCCCGCGATCCTGCGCGGATTAAAACGCCCCCATGAGTGCAAACTCTTCGGCCATGGCTGCACACCGGAAACCCCGGTCGGCGCCTGCATGGTCTCCTCCGAGGGGGCGTGTGCCGCCTACTGGCGCTACGGCAGAGATGCGGCATGATTGATCTGAGCAGCGGTATCGTCGAGATGGGCCACGGCAGCGGTGGCCGGGCGATGGCGCAGCTTATTAACGAACTGTTTGTTAAGCACTTTGATAACGAACTACTCCGTCAGGGGGATGACTTCGCCGCCTTCACCCCACCGCAGGGTCGCATGGTAGTGAGTACCGACTGCCACGTGATCACGCCGCTCTTCTTCCCCGGCGGTGATATCGGTTCACTTGCGGTGCACGGCACGATTAACGATGTGGCGATGGCCGGTGCCCGTCCGCTCTATCTCACTGCGGGGTTTATCCTCGAAGAGGGGCTGCCCCTTGCCACGTTGGAGCGTGTGGTCAAAAGTATGGCGCAGGCATCAAGCAGCGCGGGTGTGCCGATCGTTACCGGCGATACCAAGGTGGTGGAGCGCGGCAAGGGGGATGGCCTCTTTATCACCACTACGGGGATCGGTGTGGTACCCGAGGGTGTGATGATCGCCGGTGACCGAGCCAGAGTCGGTGATGCAATATTGATTAACGGCACCATCGGTGATCACGGAGTGGCGGTGATGGCGAGCCGCGAAAATCTCGATTTTGAAACGGCGATAGCGTCGGACTCTGCGCCGTTACACACGCTGGTGGCGGCGATGGTTGCCGCAGTGCCCGGGATCCACTGCCTGCGGGACCCGACACGGGGCGGTGTTGCCACCACGCTTAATGAGCTGGCGCGCCAGTCGGCGGTTGAGATGCGACTCGATGAGCGTGCGATCCCGATCAACGACTCGGTGCAGGGGGCGTGTGAACTGCTGGGGCTCGACCCCCTCTATATCGCCAACGAGGGGAAGCTGCTCTGTATCTGTGACAACCGCGATGCAGATAAAGTGCTGGCTGTGATGCGCAATCACCCGCTGGGGGCGCAGGCGGCGATTATCGGTGAGGTGGTTAGCGATGCGCACCATATGGTCACCATGAGGACGCTACTCGGTGGAAATCGTGTGGTTGACTGGCTTGCGGGTGAGCAGCTACCGAGGATCTGCTGATGTCGCCGCTGCAGGGACGGCGCCTCACCATTCACGGCACCGTGCAGGGGGTGGGGTTTAGACCATTTATCTGGCGACTGGCAAACACGAATAATATCGTCGGCCGGGTATGGAACGACGGCGCGGGTGTGGTGATTGAGGCGTGGGGCGAGGCGGAGAGGTTAACGGCGTTTGTCGCACAGATTGAAGAGAGTGTACCTCCGCTGGCGCAGATAACAGAGGTTGAAGCGTGCGAAATTATCGGCGCCAAAACCGTGCCGGAATCATTTCAGATTGTGACGAGCCGAGGCGGCGAGATTACGACGGCGATCAGCCCCGATGCCGCCACCTGCCCCGACTGTCTCGCCGAGCTTTTTGAACCGAATAATCGTCGCTACCGTTACCCCTTCACCAACTGTACCCACTGCGGCCCGCGTTTCTCCATCGTGCAGGCGATCCCCTACGACAGGGCTAGCACCAGCATGTCACTCTTTGCGATCTGTCCGAATTGTGAGGCGGAGTATCGCGACCCCGCCAATCGCCGCTTTCATACCCAGGCGATCTGCTGTCCCGAGTGTGGCCCGAGGCTCTGGGTGGAGAGTGGGGGGGAGAGAATTGAGAGTGAGGTGATCGAACTGTCCGCCACGTTGATTGGTCAGGGAAAAATCCTCGCCATCAAGGGCATCGGCGGTTTTCATCTTGTCTGTGATGCGACAAATGCGAGGGCGATAGAACAGTTACGGCAGGGTAAACAACGGCCCGACAAACCCTTTGCCTTGATGGGGCGAGACCTCGCCATGGTGAGAGAGTATGCGGAGGTGAGTGAGATGGAAGCTGAGCAGCTAACCTCAATTGCGGCCCCTGTTGTCCTGCTGAAACAAAAGAGACAACAACTTCCAGAGGCTCTGGCTCCAAGTCTTAATACTCTGGGTTTCATGCTGCCGTACACCCCATTACACCACCTGCTACTGGCGATGTTGCAGAGGCCACTGGTGATGACCTCGGCCAATCGCAGTGGTGAGCCACTGGTGAGTGATAACGATGAGGCGAGAGAGTGCCTCTCAGCTATTGCCGATAGTTTTTTGATGCATGACAGAGAGATCGTCAATCGTCTTGATGACTCCGTGGTGCGTGTTATTAATGGAAGGTCACGAGTGATGCGCCGGGCACGCGGCTATGTACCACGACCGAGCAAACTGCCGCCGGAGTTAAAAAATAACAGAAAAATCCTGGCGATGGGGGCGGAGATGAAGGGCAGTTTCTCTCTGCTAAAAGATGGTGAGGCGATCACCTCGCAATATATCGGCGACCTTAAGGGGGCCGAAACCTGCCGACATTACCGTGACACTATCGAGCATTACCTGAAACATCATAATTTTGTGCCAGGGCTTATCGTCATCGACAAACACCACGACTATCTCTCCTCGCAATACGGAAGAGAGCTAGCGGCGCGGTTAAATACTCCCGTTATTGAGATGCAGCATCATCACGCCCATATCGCCTCAGTAATGGCCGAGTACGATCAGGATATGGGGCGAAAGGTGGTGGGTGTCGCGCTGGACGGGATTGGTTACGGTGATGACGGCACACTGTGGGGCGGCGAGTTCATGATGGCCGATTACCGCGGTTATCAGCGCCTAGCCCACTTCGAGGCGGTGGCGATGCCGGGCGGCCAGCAGGCGATCATCGAACCGTGGCGTAGCACCTTTGCCCATCTGGATCATGCAATCGGTTGGCAGAAGGTGGTAGATGAGTATGGTGAAATTGAGCTTATCCATTACCTGAAAGAGAAGCCGATTGCTGTGCTAAAACAGATGATGGAGAGGAGAATAAATACTCCCCTTGCGAGTTCTGCCGGGCGACTCTTCGATGCTGTTGCAGTGGCACTGGGACTCTGTCGTGAGCCCATCAGTTATGATGGCGAGGCGGCGATTAAACTGGAGTCACTGGCGTTGCCGCATAGCGACAGGTGTGGCGAAGGGTATGGCTACCGTTTTCAACAGGGTGTGATCGGCTGGCAACCGATGTGGCCAGGTGTGCTGGATGATCTGCGCAGCGGTACGGCAGCCGGTGTTATCGCCGCAAGGGTTCACCACACCGTTGCCCGTGCCGTTACGGATGTAGCTGACTGCCTGTGCCGGGATAACGCTATCGATACGGTAGTATTAAGTGGTGGTGTATTTCAGAATGCGATATTGCTAACCACATGTAGCACGATGCTGGAGGAGAGGGGACTGCGCGTGCTGTCACCGAGCACCATCCCCGCTAACGATGGTGGAATCGCACTGGGGCAGGCGATTATTGGAGCGTCAATAAATCACTAAAAATGAACGAGGACAATAAGTGAAAAGAGCAAACGTGATTCTGTTTTTATTCGTAGGTGTGCCAGTGATTATCTATTTGGTGAACCCCTTTGGTACGGCCACACTCGATCCCAGGGCGCGGATATTTGGCCATGTCCCCTACCGTATCCCTAGTGACTCGATGCACCCTACGCTACAGAAGAATGACTTTGTTCTGACGAGTGCCATGGATTATATGGATAGAGAGCCTGAGATTAATGACATCATCGTCTTTAAGTGGCCAGTGGACAGGGATGTAGAGTATGTCAAACGTCTTGTGGCAAAGGGTGGTGATACTCTTCATATTACACAGGGCCAGGTTTACGTGAATGGTGTAGCGATAGAGCAGGACTATGTGGATGAGAACAATCTTGTGCGCAGCAAAGAGACGGATATGGAACCGGTCAGGATCCCCCCTGAGATGTTATTTGTACTGGGCGACAATCGGGATCGTAGTAACGGCAGTCGTTACTGGGGATTTGTTCCGGCAAAAGATGTTATCGGAAAGGTAACCAGGATCTGGATGTCGGATGATAGTGAGAGGATTGGGGTGGTGGAGTGAGGGTGATCTAAAGTGATGTGAAGTGGGAGCTTATGCACAAGCCTCGTCTAATTCATCGTCGCACTAGTGACGTAAACCAAAATATAAAGGGCGACTAAAAAGTCGCCCTTTCTCTTAAACAACCACTACAAATCAACCATCACAATCCCAACTTCTTCTCCAGATAGTGAATGTTGGTCCCCCCCTTCTGGAAGTTTGCATCGCCCATTATCCGTTGTTGCAGCGGGATGTTGGTTTTGATCCCCTCAATGATGGTCTCATTGAGGGCATTCTGCATACGTGCAATGGCGATGTCGCGGCTGGGGCCGTAGGTGATCAGTTTGCCGACCATTGAGTCGTAGTGGGGTGGTACGGTGTAGCCGCCGTAGAGGTGGGAGTCGACGCGTACACCGAGCCCGCCGGGCATGTGGGCTCGCTCTACCTTGCCGGGTGAGGGCATGAAGGTCTCCGGGTCCTCGGCGTTGATACGGCACTCCATGGCGTGGCCGCGGATCTTGATCTGCTCCTGGGTGTAGCTGAGCTTCTCGCCGGAGGCGATCAGCAGTTGCTCACGCACGATGTCGACACCGGTGATCATCTCGGTGACCGGGTGCTCTACCTGTACACGGGTATTCATCTCGATAAAGTAGAACTCGCCGTTTTCGTAGAGGAACTCGAAGGTGCCGGCACCACGATAGCCGATGTCGACACACGCCTGGGCGCAGCGACCGCCGATCTCGTTACGAAGCTCCTCGCTGATACCGGGGGCGGGGGCCTCTTCGACCACCTTCTGGTGGCGGCGCTGCATTGAGCAGTCACGCTCGCCGAGGTGGATGGCGTTGCCGTGGGTATCGGCCATTACCTGGATCTCAACGTGGCGCGGGTTCTCAAGGAATTTTTCCATGTAGACCATGTCGTTACCGAAGAAGGAGCCGGCCTCGGTCTTGGTCAGGGAGATAGCGTTGAGAAGGGCACCTTCGGCATGCACCACGCGCATGCCGCGACCACCGCCGCCGCCAGCCGCCTTGATGATCACCGGGTAGCCGATCTCTTTGGCGATGCGCAGATTCTCATCGGCATTGTCGCCCAGTGGGCCACCTGAACCGGGCACAGTGGGGACACCCGCCTTCTTCATCGCATCGATGGCGGCGACCTTGTCACCCATCATGCGGATGGTCTCACCTTTGGGACCGATGAAGATGAAGCCGCTCTCCTCAACGCGCTCGGCAAAGTCGGCGTTCTCCGAGAGGAAGCCGTAGCCGGGGTGGATCGCCTCGGCATCGGTTACCTCGGCGGCGCTGATCAGTGCCGGGATGTTTAGGTAGCTCTGTGCCGAGGGGGGCGGGCCTATGCAGACGGTCTCATCGGCAAGGCGCACATGTTTCAGATCCTTGTCGGCTGAAGAGTGCACCGCAACGGTTTTAACGCCCAGCTCGCGGCAGGCGCGCAATATACGCAGGGCGATCTCGCCCCGGTTGGCAATAACTATTTTATCGAACATGGCTCTATCGCAGGTTCCGTGGCTGGGTGATTATTCGATGATGAACAGCGGCTGACCGTACTCAATGGGGTCGCCGTTTTCAGCCAGGATTGCCTTGATGGTGCCGGCTTTGTCGGCCTCGATCTGGTTCATGATCTTCATCGCCTCAATGATGCAGAGGGTGTCTCCGACACTGACGCTGGAGCCGACCTCAACAAAGGCCTTGGCATTCGGGGAGGGTGAGCGGTAGAAGCTGCCGACGATGGGGGAGGTGACCTGGTGACCGCTGGGGATGGCAGAGCCACCACTCTCGGCGGCCGGTGCAGCAGCCGGGGCGGCTGCGGGGGCTGGGGCGGCAACCGGGGCCGGTGCGGCGGCATATACAGTCTGCGTAGCGGTGCTGGCGCGGCTGATGCGTACCGACTCTTCACCCTCGTGGATCTCGATCTCGGCCAGGCCGGAGTCTTCGAGCAGCTCAATCAATTTTTTTACTTTGCGAATATCCATTGTAGTGTTGTACCCGTCTGTTATTAACTGATGTTATTTGGAGAGGCGGTCGATCACCGCCGCCAGTGCCAGTTCGTAACCTTTGGCGCCCAGGCCGCTGATCACGCCGCTGGCGATATCTGAAAAGTAGGATTTGTGTCGAAAGTCTTCTCGCGCATGGACATTCGACAGGTGGATCTCGATAAAGGGGATCGCAACCCCGGCCAGTGCGTCGCGAATGGCGACGCTGGTGTGGGTGAAGGCGGCGGGGTTGATGATGATCCAGTTAACGCCCTCTTCACGCGCCTGGTGGATGCGATCAACCAGTGTGTGTTCGGCGTTGCTTTGAAAAGTGTCCAACTGGTGGCTGGCGGCGCTGGCCTGTTTGCCCAGACGAGCGTTAATGGTGGCCAGATCGTCACTACCGTAGTGGCCAGGCTCACGAATACCGAGCAGATTGAGATTGGGGCCGTTGAGTACCAGTATTTTGGCCATCTGGGTGCGCTATCCCTTGATTTGAGTCGTGCCGCGTTCTACTTATGTTTGTTTGCGGCTATTCAGGTCAGTTTGCCTCAAATTCCGCCATGATAAGCGGACTTCTGCCAATTCACGACAGCAATGGTGTGCAATTTTGCCTGATAGGAACCATGTTGTCCAGAAGAGAGTTTTTTGGCGGCAAGATGCAGGGAGATATTTGCAAGATTACCGCTATTTACCTGTGACGCGGGTCACAGATATCTTCTCGCCAGGGCAACAGTGACGCATGGGTGCAATTTTATCGTCAAACCGCCGAGAGGGGGCGAATGGGCGCCCCGGTCACATGGCGGCTAGCACCTTCTCCAGATGTCTCCTGAATTGTGTTGGATTCATCTCACCCACCACGCGCAGGGGACGGAGTTCGTTGCCGTTGGCATCATAAAAGAGGATCGCCGGTGGCAGGAAGACCCCGGCATGTTTGAGTAGTGCCAGGTCTGCTTCATCATTATCGGTGACGTCTGCCTTAAGGGTTTTGAATTTGGCCAACAGTGCGGTTACCGCAGGGTCGGTAAAGACATATTTCTCATAGGTTTTACAGTAGGTACACCAGTCGGCGTAAAAATCGAGCATCACCGGTTGCCCCTTGCCAAGTTCGCTCTGCAGATCATCGACGGTTTTGACCGGGGCAAATTGGACGGATTTACCTGCTGTGCCGCCGCTTGAGCGGGCACTGCTAGCGGTGGTGAGTGAGCTGCCGTGAAGCGGGTCGCTCAGGTCGCCACTGCCGCCGGTCAGACTGGCGACGAGGAAGAGGGTGCCATAGAGCAGAATGATCACGGCTACCCCCTTGCGCAGTTTACCCCAGCCTGAGCCTCCCTCCTTGAAGGGTTCCAGTGCCCCCATGTAGATGGCAGAGACGATAAAGAGTGCGGCCCACATAAAGGTGGTGAGGGCGGAGGGGAAGATGGCGGGCATCCGCTCGAGGAAGACCAGCGCCACGGCCAGCAGGATCACCCCGGCGGTGGCCTTGACTGTATCCATCCAGGTTCCGGCGCGGGGCAGCAGCTCACCCCCCAGCAGGCCGACGGCCAGCAGCGGGATCCCCATGCCGTTGCCGAAGGCGAAGAGGGCGAGAAATCCCTTGCCGATACTGGCGATCCCTGCCGCATAGGCGAGCATGGCGATCAATATCGGGCCGCCGCAGGGGCCAATGATCAGGGCGGAGAGTGAGCCCATGATGCCGACCCCGGCAAGGCTTCCCCCTCGCTGCCGGTTGCTGAAGGTGGCCAGGCGACTCTGTAGAGCGGAGGGGACCTGGATCTCGTAGAAACCAAACATGGATAGGGCGAGGATGACAAACAGCCCGGCGAAGGGGATGAGGAGCCAGGGGCTCTGGAAATAGGCCTGCAGCCCAACGCCGCCACCGATCCCTCCCATAATGCCGCCAAGCAGGCCAAAGGTAAGCGCCATCGCCTCCACATAGACTAGCGTCAGGAAAAATCCTCTGCCACGCGTCATCTTCTCGCCCTGACCGACGATGATGCTCGATACGATCGGGATCATCGGGTACATGCAGGCGGTAAAGGCGATTAACAGTCCCAGCAGGATGCTGACGGCGATCACCACGGTGAGGGGACTGTTCAGCAGATAGGCGAGCACCTGATCGCTGTTCTGCAGATCGAGTTCGCTCCAGCTTAAGGAGTCTGACTGACCGGCCGCGATGGGGGGGGCGAAACCACGCGCTTCACCCACGACCTGACCAGCGGGCAGCTTCAGGGTGAGCAGCTGCTTTTGCGGTGGATAGCAGATGCCGATCTCGGCACACCCCTGATACTGGACCTGCAGGGTGACCTCGGTGGCCTCAAGTCGCTCGCGCAGCAGCGGCAGGGTTACCTCAATGGGGTTGTGGTAGACCTCAATGCGGCCAAAGAACTCATCATCCTTCACCTCACCAGCGGGCAATCGCGGGTCACCCAGGGTGATCCCGTCCGCCTCCATCAGAGTGAAGAGAAACTTGTCTTTATAGAGGTAGTGCCCGGGGGTGATATCCCAGCGGGCGATGATGGTGTTGCCATCGAAGACCACGGCGTCGAAGGGGAAGGCCTTCTCCGGCGGCAGGATCTCATCACTGCTGCTGCCGCCCAGCCCCAGCGAGCTACCAAAACTTCCCAGTTGTTGCAGAGGGGAGCTGGCGGGGGTACTGAGGGGGGTGCTCAGTGAGGTGGAGAGCGAGGTGCTCTCGGCGGGCAGGGCAACCTCGAGCGTGGTGCGTTGCGGTGGATAGCAGACGCCAATGTCGGCGCACCCCTGGGAGGAGATGGTGATGTTGATCGTCTCGGGTGGTGCACCGAGCCAGGAGATCGGCAGTCGCGCCGTCACACTGCCGCGGTAGATCTCCATCTCGCCGAAAAACTCATCCTGCTTTACCTTGCCCGGTGGTAACTCCACCTCACCCAGTGCGGCACCGGGGGTGTTGCTCTGAAAGGTGAACTTGTTACGGTAGAGGTAGTAGCCCTCGGCGATCTGCCAGCGGGCAGTGAGGGTGGAGGCATCATCGGCCTCCACACTCAGGGCGAAGGCGACCTCCGGGTCGAGTAGCTCATCCTCCTCCAGGGCCAGGGAAGCCGGGATATTGAGCAGTAGCAGCAGGGGGAGGAGTAGCAGGGAGATCTTCTTCATTTTTTGTTACCCAGTTGTGCATCGATCCAGTTCAGGTAGGCGCTTGAGCCCTCATCAATAGGGACAGCGACCAGCTCAGGGAGTTCGTAACTATGGCTTGCCTGCACCAGCTTCTCAAGTTCGGCAAAGAGCTCAGTTCGGCTCTTGATCAGTAGTATGAACTCCTGTGCGCGCTCCATCCGGCCCTGCCATTCGTAGAGTGAAACGACGCCAGGCACAATATTGACGCAGGCGGCCAGCCGCGCCGCCACTAGCTTCTCTGCCAGTTGCTCAGCCTCATTCATGGAGGGGCAGGTGGTGATCACCATTCGGTAGCTCACGGTAGCGACTCTCCTCTACGGGGGACAGGGGTGGACAGGGGAGGTATACTAGCGGTCTTTTCGCAACCTTGGCTAGACGCGTGTTCCGCATACTCTTCTCCCTCTTCCTGTTAATCCCCCTGCTGGAGATCTATCTATTGATAAAGGTCGGTGGCATCATCGGTGCCTGGCCTACCGTCTTACTGGTGGTTTTCACCGCGGTACTGGGGGCCTTTCTGTTGCGTGCCCAGGGACTCTATACCCTCAACAAGGTGCAAACGTCGATG
>JAOUQQ010000019.1 GCA_029879245.1 Chromatiales bacterium
AGTTTAATTACTGGTAATCATCTATCATTTTTCATGTTTTCAGAAAGCTCAATCAGTAAGCTAATTATTCGGTTATTCATATCAACAGATTTTTTATTTTCATAAGATTTTAAATTCTGCCGCTCTGTCCCGAGCTTCCTTGCAAGCTCCGAAGCAGAACTAGAAGCGGATATGACTTTAAGCTTCTCTATTATTTCTTTGTTATTTAGTATTCTTTCGCCCATAACGTAATAGATACCTTTACATATGTAATAGATAGTGCTACATTTTAATTCGAACTACCGAGGAGAATATCATGGAAGTCATATTAGCAAGTTGTGGGAACCCGGATCATTTTCAAGATCCAGATCGACCCATGTGGGGTTGTGAAGACAATTGTAAAATCACGGTTAAATCACTGGATGATGCATCAGCCAAATGCAGGGAGTTTATAGAACGTAATGAGCTGGGTAGTGGAAATTGGGCTGGTGGTGATGTTTATGAAGATAATAAGTGCATAGCTCAAATAGGTTATAACGGTCGAGTGATACAGTCGCAGCAATAGCTACATATACGGTAAGGCCACCAATTTTGGTGGCCTATACCAAGATTTTCTTGTACCTGGATTCAAAATACTGATTTCTGTAATTTTGTATCCAGTCATGTAGGTTGTTGATAATTTCATCAAAAACATTTGCATCGCGTGTCGAACATTCCCAGATCACTGCAACACGCCAGTGATTTTCAGTTAACTCTTTAACAACTTTTTTATCACGCTCAATGTTATCCTGAAATTTCTTCTTCCATTGTGCTGAATAATTTCTATCAGAATAGGCCAGCCGGCATCCTTCATGCTGATGCCAGTAGCAACCATGGACAAATATCGCCACCTTACGACTAGCGAGGACGATATCGGGTTTGATTTTCCCCACCTTGCTGTCGAGCCGGAATCGGTAGCCCAGCCGATGAAGTGCCTTGCGCGTAAGGATTTCCGGTTTTGTGTTAGTACTACGTATTCCAGACATCATCCGGCTACGTGTATATTTATCGACAATATCGACCAATGGTTACTAAACCAGATATATCATCAAGCAGCCTTTTCTTGTCTTTTTAATAACTTTTTGGCTTTTATAATTCTTTTGCGCATCAACTTGGCCACCGCCTCAAAAACAGGCACAGCAACTGAATTACCAAATTGTCTATAGGCCTGTGTATCTGAAACAGGAATGATGAAATCAGCGGTTTCTGGTTTATCAAAACCCATTAGTCGTGCACATTCGCGTGGTGTTAACCTTCTCGGGCGTTTTTTCATATTTTCTTTATCTATAAATCCCTTTTTATCACTCCATCCCCTATCGACAAGAATTTCTGATCCATCTTTATGATATCTTGCCGATATAGTTCTTGCGACTTTGTCAGTTTTTCTCATCAACCCATAGCCGAAACCATTACCTTTTTTTCGATGCTTAATTGCATAGTCATAAAGATACTTCCATAGTTTCTCAGTCAAAATGTATTTCTGATCTACATCTTTCGACGGCTCCAGAATATCTCTAAAACCTGCCACATAAGCAGGATACTCAATATCATTTAGTGAAAAACCTTTATGCACATCCAAATCTTTTCTGAACCCGACCAGTACAATACGCTCACGGTGCTGCGGCACAAAGTACTGAGCATCAATTACTTTAGGATCACATGGTCCATCATACTCAACATCAGAAACCCAGTAGCCAAGCTCATCCAGCGTTTCAAGAATGACCTTAAAGGTCTTCCCTTTATCATGACTTTTCAAATTTTTAACATTTTCTAAAAGAAAAGCTGCAGGTTGTTTTGCCTTTATTATGCGTGCAACATCAAAAAACAATGTACCCTGAGTATCACACTCAAAACCATGTTTTCTTCCTAATGAATTTTTCTTTGAGACACCAGCAAGTGAAAATGGCTGACATGGAAATCCCGCTAACAAAACATCATGATCAGGGATTTCTCTATCAATGTTAACGTAAGCTTCTTTCTCACTGACTGTGGCATCTTCACTGAGCGTTATTTCTCTTATATCCTCATTGAATACATGCTCGTCAGGAACACAATAATGATTCGCTTTATAAGTTCTTACTGCATATTTATTCCATTCACTAGTAAACAGACACTTACCACCTGCAACCTCAAAGGCTCTGCGAATTCCACCAATACCAGCAAATAGGTCAATAAACGTGAAATCGTACTTGTTCGATTCAGGAGGCTGGGGCAGCAGTGATTTCAGAAACTCAAACTCAGCATGAGAAAGTTTGGGATTTGACTTGCCCTTCAACCATCTATTTATAGTTTCTCTGTTCCAGTTATGTTGACCGAGGCTATTGAGGTGTTCAGCAACCTGCTTCTGATCGTAGATCTCAAGGACGCGGTTGAGTAAGGCTAGGTCTTCAGACGAATTATCCATGATCTTCCCAAGGGACATATATGTGACAAATTATCACTTATTTGACCCAGCGATACAACAAGTTGTTCTAGTCATTTTTCAATACGTCAACGTCTTCCTGCTCATCATATAGATTAATTAGTTCAGAGGACTTTATCCTAAACTGACTTCGCCTTTTTGTTACAGGCTTCGTGTCTGCATTTTTTATATTGATGCCTGGATCATAATATACATGCTGGTCATTAAAAGCCTTTAAAAGTTTAATGAAGCTGGTTCCTGTAAAAAGACGGATATTATTGCAGTAATTGTATGAGCGACACTGACCTTCTGCCGAGGTTGAAAGTGAAGGCACATATGCTGCTTTAGCATGCTTGCGCTTCCAGTGTTCCATTATTTTGGTAAATGTCCATACTGAAGCGGGATTTCCATTTTCATCAATAAGTGCAATCGAACCAGACGCATCAGTAATAGTCCCAGTCGTACTGTCAAAACCAATTGTCTGAAGCATCATTCCTGACTTTACACAAACATCATTCGCAAAATGTCTTCCAGTAAAATCATATCTACCAGGTTTTTCTTCAACAGAATATCCATACTTACGCACAAAGGCTTCTGCACCCTGCTCATGATAATAACCACCATCAGGCTCGGGAGTCATGACTGTTAATGATTTACTGTTTATCAGATGACACTTGCTTACTCCAAATTGTTTAATCTCCCAACCCATAAAATCTGGTTCCGCAATGCCGTTTGGTATTACACCAAGTTCCGCTTCCAGCGTATAGCCGCCCCCATTCTGGGCCTTATAGGTTTTCTCGTTCCCAGCCGCATCGAGTCTTTTACTACCTATCCACTCTTTCTTATGAATTCTTGCCAACTCTTCAATCAATACCTCTCTTGTTGTCCGCTTATCCATCTGCCCAGAGGCAGATAGTTCGTTAAACACACCAGACATTTGTATAGAAGGATGTTCTAGAATTTCTTTTGCGACCCTTGTTTCCGGCGTCGCTAGATAGGCAAAAATCTCCCCAGATTTACCTTTATCTTTAACACCAAGAAAAAGAACACGGCCTTCGCTGCGTCCTTTTTTTGCTGGGTCCATCCAGCCTCCATTATCAAACAGGGTTTTAGAGACAAAACCAGATAGACGTGCTTCAGGATATTGCGGGTAATATATTATTTTTGCATCAGGTGCAGGGTAAACATCACCCATTGCAGACAACCAGGAAAAATCAATTTCAACAAGATATTTTACACTGCGCTTAGTAAACTCATCGTATTTTTGTTTGTTAGAGGATGTTTCTGTTTCTTCAATTTTACCCGTCGGCAAAAATGCAAGGTCAGTCAGCTGACCTGCGAGGTAAGGCTGGTTTTTACTATTATCATTTGGGGATAGAAGCTTGTAATAAATTCGTGACACCCCCATATCACGATATAGCTCAACAAGCCTCTTTACTGAAAGTATCTTGGCCGCTTCGTTATCAAATATTTTTATTTTTTCAGGCATTTATATCTTACTCTATCCCCTAAGGTGATCGCCGCAGGTCTTTAAGTATTTAAAGCCCGAGTAAAAACCAGCCACTGTCAGACCTCACACTACCGACTCACTTTCAGACATCATATCAGCTTGCTTGGCATTACCAACAAGAACCTGTGTTCTTACTTATATGCCTTTTCCCGTTTTCTATACACATCGAACCCATATGTATAGGTATCAACACTCTTATACATTTTACCCTAAGATTTCAGCCAAAGAGTAACAACTAACCTGCCTCCCCCTCTCGTCTCCACACCTTCGGCTTTGGCCTCCTGCGTTGCTCTAACTCCCCATCCTTGTGTCGTTTCCCTGTGGCTACTGCAACACTCTCAGCCACGATCCACCCCATTCAACCCCCATTCAGCCCCCGTTCAGCCTCCTTCCCGTAGCCTTTAACCATCGGGGCGACCTCTTGCCCGGTTAAAGGAGAGTTTTCATGAACAAGTTAATCATACCGCTGCTGGCCGCTATTACGCTGTTAACCGGTTGTGAGCATGTGGTGGTACGCCACTCGGTACCGGAGGCGGTGGTGGTGACGGGTACGCACCATGACCACCACACTACGGTTATTCATGATCCGGCACCTGTCTATCCCGTTAGGCACGACCACACCTCTGTTGTGGTGGTGGAGTCTGCACCGGTGCACCACACCACGGTGGTGACTGCGCCACCGGTAGTTCGGCCACACCGCCCCCGCCATCGTCCGGTGGTGGTGGTGACGCCTCCGCCGGTTCACCACACCAGGGTGGTTACGCGGCCTCCGGTCTTCAGGCCGACACACCGCGATGCACACCGCCCGATAGACCGCGATATTTCCGCACCGGGCCATCACTCACGCACGGTTGCCCCGCCGCCTGTCACCCGCTCTACCCGCCCTCACCACCGTGGGCCGGTTGCTGAGCAGAGCCCTGCACCGGTAGAGCGGAGCACGGTGATTAACCGTCGGGAGGTGGCTATTGAGCAAGACATCACCCGCCACGAGCCCTCTGCGAACGAGGCCAGCCGTCATCAGGAGCGGCGCCGTGATAAGCGTAGTGAGCGCAGCGACCGCAAAGAGCGCGATGTTGAGAAAAGCCGGGCCGTTACTGAGGTGCGACAGGGGCGGGCGGAGCGGCGCAGTAGAGGCCGGGGAGACCCTCACCTCTAGCCCTGCGCCACAGTTGTTTTCTCCGGCCTATCGCACGATGATGGGGGGATGAACGATCAATCAGGCAGGCGATGAGTACCCGACTCTGCATCATCCGCCACGGCGAGACCGACTGGAACTGCGAGGGGCGCATTCAGGGGCAGCTCGACATCCCGCTCAATGAGGTGGGGCGCGAGCAGGCGCTTGCTGCGGCCTTTAACTCGGCCCATCACCGTTTTAGTGCCATTATCAGCAGCGACCTTAGCCGCACCACGCAAACTGCCGAGGCGCTGGCGCTGCGCGAGGCGTTGCCCGTTATCACGATGGAGGGGCTGCGCGAGCGCCACTATGGGATCTTTCAGGGGGTGACCAAGGCGGAGGCGCCGCAGAAACACCCCGATATCTACCCCCTCTATGCGGCGCGTGACCTGCACTACAACTTTGAGAGCGGTGAGAGCCTTACCGACTTTGCCCAACGGGTGCTCGATACCTTTCTCTGGATTGTGCGCCACTATGAAGACCAGCAGATTGCAGTGGTGACCCACGCCGGGGTGCTTGATGTGCTCTACCGCACCGCTACCGGCAGACCGCTTGAGACGGAGCGCGACTTTGTGATCCCCAATAGTGCCCTTAACTGGTTCCACCACGACGGTGGTGGCTGGCACCTGGACAAGTGGGACGACCACCACCACGCCACCAGCGTGATTATGGATGCCCCGGAGTGAGCCGCCCTGCCTTTGAGCTGGTGCTGCTACGTCACGGCCACAGCGAGTGGAACCTCAGCAACCGTTTTACCGGCTGGACCGACATTGAACTGACCGGGGTGGGGATGGCCGAGGCGGCCCAGTGCGGCCGTGCGCTGGCGGCACAGGGCTATCACTTTGACGAGGTACACCTCTCCTGCCTTCAACGCACCCGCCAGACCGCCGAGGCGCTGCTGCAGGCGGGCAGTTTTGGGGAACTGCCCATCTTCACCCACTGGCGCCTTAATGAGCGCCACTATGGCCAGCTCCAGGGAATGGATAAGGCGACCATCTTTGCCGAGTGGGGGGAGGAGCGATCACGCCGCTGGTGGCGTGGGTATGATGAGTCGCCACCGCCACTCGATTATGAGGACCCGCGCCACCCCCGCTTTGAGCCGATCTACCATCAGCTTGACCCCGCACAACTGCCCTGTAGCGAGAGTCTGGCGCAGTGCCAGCAGCGTACCCTGCCCTGCTGGCAGGAGGAGCTTGCCCCCGCCGTCGCCCGCGGCCGGCGGCTGCTTGTGATCAGCCACGGCAATACGCTACGTGCGATACGAATGCATGTTGAACAGCTTTCAGCCGATGAGGTGGAGCGGCTGGAGATCCCCTCGGCCGCGCCATTGATCTATCGCTTTAATAGTGAGATGAAGTTACTTGAGGTGGAGCTGTGGTAAGTGTAATTATCCACCCTCAATAAACGTTATTAGAAAAAACCATAATCACAATGAAGGAGAAGGATGATGGAAGAGAACCCCTACCAGACCCCCACTGCCAATGTTGATCCAGCCGCCACCGGTGATGTGGCCGGTGCCGAGGCGATCCGCAAGGAGCATATTAATCACGAGGCGTCGCTTCGCTCGATAGGGCTGCTCTACTACCTGGGTGGCGTTGTAACAGTGCTTGGTGCCTTTGCCATGACCTTTGCCCTTTTTGCTCCGGCAGGCGAGGCTGAGGCCGGATTCTCAATCGGTCTTGGTTTTCTGTTGTTGATACTTGGCGCCCTACAGCTATGGGTAGGGCGCGGTTTTCGCATACTGCGCAGCAATATCAAAATTCCGGCAACCCTGCTGTCGATACTGGGGCTGCTCAATTTCCCCGTTGGTACGATGATTAATGGCTACATCCTCTACCTCATCTATTCGGCAAAGGGGACGATGATTCTCTCCAGCGAATATCAGCAGATCGTTGCCGAGACCCCCCACGTGAAGTACCGCACCTCGATCCTGATCTGGATCCTGCTCGCTATTGTGGTATTCGGTCTGCTGGCGGCAATTGTTATTCCGGCGCTTAATTAAGATGCTGCCTCGCAAAGGTGGATGCGCTATCGCTTATCCACCCTACGGCGTCGATCTATCACTTATTGATTAAACCCTGTTAAGAGGTAAAGAGATGGAAAACGATATCTACAAAACGCCGGAATCGAATCTGGTTGATGATGGTGTGAGCAGCGAAGGGCTGGTGCTTGCATCGCGCTTCAGCCGCTTCGCCGCTGCATTCATCGATGGCATTATAATGATGAGCGTTACACTACCGTTGATGTACTTTACCGGCGGATTTGTATCGATGACCTCCGGTGTTCAACCCTCTCTGCAATACACCCTGGCGATTGGGGCTGTCGGTCTGCTGGTTTTTGTGCTGATCAACGGCTCGTTTCTAATCCGCTACGGACAGACCGTGGGTAAAAAACTTTTGCGTATTAAAATCGTGGATCTTGAGGGACGGCTTCCTTCGGTCAAATCACACCTGTTGCCGCGCTATGCCGTCTATATGCTACTGGGATATATACCCGTTGCCGGCTCCCTGCTCTCGCTGATCAACATCCTCTTTATCTTCGGTAGTGAGCGCCGCTGCATTCACGACAGGGTTGCCAGTACCCGGGTTGTTGATTGTTAATTGCTGCGAATACCCAGCATCTAGATTTTTTCATCCAGCACCTACGCTGCCAGCAGCAGTGCGGCCCGATTGAGTGCGGCGATCAGCGCCAGCAGTGAGGCGCTGACGGTATCGTGATCCAGCGCCGCGCCGCTCACCCGTCGCCCCTCAATATTTAGCTGCACGTAGGCGGCCGCTTCGGCATCGGTGCCGCTACCGATGGCGTGCTCGGTGTAGTCGACTACCACTACACTCTGCCCGCTGTGGTGCTGCCATGCGTCGATAAAGGCGGAGAGCGCCCCCTCACCGCTGCCGTGGATCACACTCTTAACGCCGCCTTCGATGATCGTCGCCTCGATGGTATCCGTGCCACCGCTGCGGTCGATGCGGTAACCCTCCAGGCGCGGACTCTCGGCGGTGGCGATGAAGTTGTCGCAGAAGATACGGTAGATGGCACTGCTCTCGACCTCGCCGCTCTGTGCCTCGCTCTCACGCTGTACCAGTTGCGCCAGCTCCACCTGCATCCAGCGCGGTAGCTTGAGGCCGTAGTCGCGCTCCAGCACGAAGGCGACGCCCCCCTTGCCCGACTGACTGTTTACGCGGATCACCGCCTGGTAGTCACGGCCGATGTCGGCCGGGTCGATCGGCAGGTAGGCGACCTGCCACGGTTCATCGGCCTGCTGTCTGGCGAGGCACTTGCGAATGGCGTCCTGGTGCGAGCCGGAGAAGGCGGTGTAGACCAGCTCCCCCACCCAGGGGTGGCGCGGGTGGACCGGCAACCCGGTGCAGTCGGTGTAGGTCTGGATAATCTCATCGGGGTTGGCGAGCTCGAGCTGCGGGTCGATCCCCTGGCTGTAGAGGTTCATCGCCATGGTGACGATATCCATGTTGCCGGTGCGCTCGCCGTTGCCCATCAGTGTGCCCTCGATGCGGTCGGCCCCGGCCAGCAGACCCAGCTCGGCGGCGGCCACCGCGGTGCCACGGTCGTTGTGGGTGTGCAGGGAGATGATGAGGCTATCGCGCCGCGCCACGTGGTGACAGAACCACTCCACCTGGTCGGCAAAAATATTCGGCGTGGTGCTCTCCACCGTGGCGGGGAGGTTGATGATGCAGGGCTGCTCAGGGGTAGGTTGCCACACCGCGATCACCGCATTGCAGATCTCAACGGCGTACTCCATCTCGGTGTTGGAGAAGGACTCGGGTGAGTACTGAAACTGCCATTCGGTCTCTGGGTAGTTGGCTGCCTCGGCCTGCACCATCTGCGCCCCCGCCACGGCGATGGCGGTAATGCCGGCCATATCCTTGCCGAAGACCCGCTCGCGCTGCACCGTAGAGGTGGAGTTGTAGACGTGGACGATGGCACGCTTCACCCCGCGCAACGCCTCAAAGGTGCGCTCAATCAGATGCTGCCGCGCCTGCACCAGTACCTGAATGGTGACCCCCTCCGGGATCTGATTCGCCTCGATCAACCAGCGCACGAAGTCATAGTCGTGCTGGCTCGCCGAGGGGAAGCCCACCTCGATCTCCTTAAACCCCAGCTTCACCAGCAGCGCCCACATGCGCCGCTTTTGCGCCACATCCATCGGCTCCAGCAGCGCCTGGTTGCCGTCGCGCAGATCGACACTGGCCCAGATAGGGGCCTTCTCGATTGTGCGCTCTGGCCACTGGCGATTGGCCATCTTGATCGCCGGGGCGGGGCGGTATCTGCCGGGGTTGAAGCTACTCACGTGCTACTCCTTTCAGGTTGAATTTAGCGGCCCCGTCGTGAGGGGCCGGTGCCAGCACGCCCTTATGGGGCAACGCCGCTGCACCACCGGTAAGCGGCACAGCAGCGACTGACGCTATAAGAATAGGGTGAATCTCACGCAATTTTGTTGTTTATTTGCGCTCCATCCTAAATAATGAGCAATATTCTTGCTTTATATGAATAATTAGGGATATTTATTGCCATGAACCCCACAGAGATCAAACTCGATCGCTACGACCGGGCAATACTGCAACTGCTACAGCAGGAGGGACGGTTGAGTAATCAGGAGCTGGCCGAGCGCATCGGTCTCTCCCCCTCCCCCTGCCTGCGGCGGGTGCGGGCGCTGGAGGAGTCGGGACTGATTAGCGGCTATCGGGCGATGCTTGATGCGAAGCGACTGGGGCTGACCCTGATGGCGCTGATCCATATCTCGATGGACCGCCACACCCCTGAGCGTTTTGAGAATTTTGAGCAGCGGGTGCGCGACCTGCCCGAGGTGCTGGAGTGTCTGCTGGTGACCGGCCAGGAGGCGGACTATCAGCTCAAGGTGGTGGTGCGTGACATGGAGGCCTATCAGGCGCTGCTGCTCAACAAAATCACCCGCATCGAGGGGGTCTCCGGGGTGCACTCCAGTTTTGTGCTGCGCCGTGTGGTGGACCGTACGGCGCTGCCGCTGGATTAGAGGTGCTGCCGTAAGCTAGGCAATATCCCGCTTAAACTTCTCCATCGGAAAGTGCTTTCCCGGGCACTTTGTCGACTCACCCTCCACATAACCGTGGCCGGTGACATTGCTAACCGGAATATCGTATTGCGCCATCAGTGATCGGGTCAGTTTGACCAGTGCATCGTATTGCCCCTGCGGCACCTGATGCTCTTCAAGATTACCAATCAGACAGACGCCGATCCCTCTGAAATTTCTATCGCTGTTATTACCGGAAACGTGCGCCCCCCAAATGTCGTACTCTCGGCGCCAGTCGCTGGCAATCTCACCCATCGCCAGTCCGTTGCCATTACCGATAACGTAGTGGTAGGGGATCGCATCGACCGGGTCACCCGACTGACGCTCACGGTGCACCTGCTGTAGAAACTTGATATCACCATAGTTACCGGCGCTGTGGTGGATCACAATGTAGTTCCAGCGACGTGGCCAGTAGGCCGTGCCAGCACCGGCACCGGCGAGGAGTGCTGTTGTTCCAATGATAAATGTTCGACGTTTCATTATTTTATTTCACTTACTCTGCAGGTATCGCAAAGAAGACAACCGCCAGTAGCAGTATGGCGAGCATCATAAAGAGCAGACGCATCCAGATGGTCATCCGTTTACCCGGCACACAGTCCTTGTAGCAAAAGTTGAGTGCCAGTACCGTCTGCAGAAAATAGTAGATGGCAAAGGCCTGCGAGGCGAGGGTGATGATGTGCAGCAGGTCTGTCGACCAGACAAGGATGATTGCGGCAATCGAGATCACCACATAACTCAGTTCGGTGGAGAAGCGGCTGTTGGTATTTTGGTAGAGCAGGCCACCTGCCCCACCGGTATCGGCCACTGCCGCACTAAACTGACTCATAATAGCGGCTGCGATCAACATCACCGGCAACACCACCGCCACCAGACCCGTCACCTGTACAATGTTGGCCAGCTTTACATGCACCAGATCCAGATGTTGAATCACCGGCAGCAGCGCGATCACCGCAAGAACATAGAGTACACCTGAGATGATCTGTGCCCGCCGCATCGTGTTAACACGCACCTCGGGGTCATACTTTGTTCCGAGAAAACGCGATGTCTCAAACCCCTGCACCACCAGCAACGCACCGGCCATAATGCGCAGTTGCGTCGTCCACTCACGCTCCTGATAATTCAGCTCTAGCGCCACATCAGAGCTGACAAAATTGAAACCGTAGATAAAGAGCCCCAGCAACAGCGCCCCCACTATCGCCAGCTGTATCGTCATCGAGACCGACTCCAGCTTCTCCAGCCCACCAAGCCCCTTGATGTAACCCACAATGGCAATAAAGGCGATGACCACGGATGTCAGTAGCCGCTCTGCGGCGATATTCTGGATCTCAAGATAGTTGAGCAGGAACGAGGAGAGTAGTGATAGGTAGAAGGCTACCGCCACCATATAGGCCAGACAGAGTGCCACATTACCCAGCACCTCGATCTGCCGCGTCATCACACAGAGAGAGCCCTCAATCATGCGTGGTTCTACATGCTGGATGTTGAAGCGGATCACTGTACCGATGGTATAGGCAAGAATAACGATGGCGATCACGGCAAAGGGTGTAAGTGGTCCGACCACACTGGCCAGCAATGGGGCCATTATCAGAAATCCACTACCGATAATGGATGAGAGCGGCGTCAGCGTCGCCTGCCACGACTCACTTTTGGTAAAGCGGGGGCGCCGCAGAAAGTAGATGACCATCATTGCCATCACGATAAGGCTGGCATTGAGGAGATAATCCCCGGCCATCTTCTCCATCCACATTTATCACTTACCCCTCATACAGACTGTGCACAGTCTATGTGCCCGTTCACCTTATTCACATTCCGTTATCACGTACTCTCCGGCTCAATTACCGAACAACCTCTTTCACCTTACTGATTAACTCTTCCAGCTCATTCAGCTTATTTAACTCATCACTGGAGATTAATGGATGAAGATTTCCGTTATCGTCCACATTAAGAATAATGGGATAGATAAAATCGCCACGATTACTATACTGCTTTTCAAACTCATCTCTATGCAAAAAAACGAGATCGTTTGAGGATGACTGCCGAAATTCTTTCCACTCTTCGCGCTCACTCAGAAGGCCATGCGTTAGTGCGCAGAGATTACAGGAGTAAGTGTCAGGGCTTATTAGCTTGTGCCCAATATCTAGCCAGGTATTGAGTTTACCGCTATTGGCATTGTAGACGAAGAGGATTGTCATATCTGTTCCGATCTTACGCGATGATGTAGCGCCCCATTACGTTGCAGACAGCTTGCCGGATTCGATATCACCGATAATGCCCCGCAGTTCGGACATGGTGACATTAACCTTTTTCGCCAGCTTCGTTAACAACACCCACTCACCTCTTGAGATCTCTCCATCCACCAATGCCATACATGCCATCAGTTCAAGGTCCTCTCTGGATGCATCTTTCGCATTATTACTACCACTTTTCACCTGTTCAAATAACTGCTTCATGCTGGATTTTGAAAGCCCATTACTTCCACCCCAGTCGATCAGCATTTTATTTTCCTGTTTTTTCAATCCACCGTCAGCCACTCCCATGGCTATCATATGCAGAAAGGTTCTCTCAATTATATCTTGCGCCTGAGTATTATCTTCAAGGATAAACTCCTCCTCATCACTCTCTCTATGCCCTGCTCGTTTGCTATCACTTGCCACTCCTGATTTTATATCGGCATCAATAGTTCCAGACGACTCTTTACGAATCGTCTTCGCAAGCCGACTACTAAGCTCCCTTTTCGCATTCTCACCCGTCGTCTTCGACCGACGCATAACATAGACAACACCAATCACTACCACGATTACCGGAAGTGTAATACTGAAGAGGTTATGCATCGCCATACTTAAGAAGATGACGATGAGAGAGACCGACACCCCAAGCACCACGCTGACAATAAACACACTATTTTTGATCATCCCGCCTATCAGGGGGATTCTAAAGAGGAGACTGAGGAAGGAGCCAAGGAAAATCGCAAAACCTACTATTACGGCTAGTGTGCCGCCAATTCTCGTCACCCACATTGTTGTCTTGAAATCTTCCTCTATTTTTATCAGTGACTCCTCTCTCTCTCCATTAACCAGATGGTGCAATATCCCATCATTGGCGATAATGGTCGAAATAATTCCCGTGTTTTCCTCAAACTGCCTTCCTATCCCCACCTCGTTTTCTATCACCCCGAAATAACTTGCCCTTTCACTATTTGGTATACCTGTATAACTGATACGTTCATCACCAAGATTGTCTTCTCGCCCCTTTGCAAGGTAGAGGTATCCATTCTGCTTCACTATTCCTGTTTTATGCGCTTTCTCACTTAGCGTCAGCGTACTCTCAGAGACTGCGTTGAATGCATCCACAAAATGAATTCTGGCTGTGGCTATCTCCATGCCGCCAAGGAGATATTTTTCAGGATAGAGTGTTGTCGACGTGAGTTCTTTTCTAAGGCCCCGATTTCTTGAATTACTTTCGAGATAGGAGTACCACCCTTTTCGCCAGGTGGTATTACCATCCGAGTCCTCCGACTCTGACCATGAGTAGATATCGGCATCTCGTTCGATTATATGGTATGAATTAAATTGTTCTACATACTCCCCCTTAATTGGGATTGTTGTATCAAGCTGGCTGGTAAAAGCAATCGCCTCTCCTTGATGATCTGAGTAATTCGAGATCACGATAGCCTGTTTGGCAGCTTCATAATAGTTAAATCTCCCCTCATTCTCCCAAAGTGCAAGGACACCACCAATAGCCAGTGCAGGTCCCAGCAGTATTGAAGCCAGTTTATTGTTACTTCTCCTACTCATTTATCCATCCTTACTCTTATTAAATAGACTCTTTCACCTGAGTCTTTGTACTAATTGATGCAACTGAAGGTCATGTTTTCTCTTTAACAATATCAATGCGGTAATTGCACCTAACAGTGCCATACCCATGTCTGATTGTGTATCCCATACATAACCCTGCGTACCAAGAAACGCATCAGCAGCTTCATCACTGGCCAATGCCACCCACCATTCAATAAGCTCGTAAAATGCACTGGCGCCAAGGCAGAATGAGATGATAAAAAAGAACTGCCAGGCCGATCCATTTATAATCTTTTTTCTAATGATGATCTCTCGTACAACCATCGCAGGGACAAAACCCTGCATGAAGTGCCCTACTTTGTCATAATTATTTCGCTCAAATCCCATTGTCTCTTTTAGTGATTCAAATAGCGGCACCTCAGCATAGGTATAGTGCCCACCTATCATTAAAATCACACAATGGATTAGTATCAGGATATATAGCAGTTCGGTAAGACGGAATGTTTTATAGGTGGCGGCCAGTATTCCTGCCCCTATTAAGGCAGGCGCTACTTCAAGTAGCCAGATAAATTGATCCTTTGGATTTATTCCAGACCAGATGAGCACACCAGCAAAGATGGTTATCCAGATGTACATGTGTCTCCCCTCCTCGATATCGGCGACATCTCCTCTTCACCGTCTTCTACGGATTCGTCTGTTGTGTTTTCTCTCTTCTCTCGACCAATCTATTTTCTTTTTTGTTACTATCCAATTACAACGTTCGCTAATCGTTGTCGATAGCTTGTTGCCATATCCGCGTTATTTGGCGCCAGCATATTGGTGATTGTAATAATCATCTCTTTTGCCGCCCCATCTCTGTAATCTGGTTGCAGTGACAGAATCGTAAATAAATGGTCGACTGCCCCATTGTATTCATGCCTGGCCACCAGACAAACCGCAAGGTCGAAACGTGCGTCATTATCCCTGCTATTACTCTCAACTCGTGCTATCAATGCCTCTTCACCGTCAGTCTTTTCAGCCAGACCAATAAAGGTAAGTTGTCCTGTCAACGACTTTCCCATCTCGCTCTCTTTCTCGCGATCAGGAAGTTTGTTAAACAGCCCCGTTGCCTGCTCCAGCTCACCGATATCGATAAATATCTGCACCATATCCATAGCAACTCGCGTATTGCCCGGGTCCATTTTTATCGCCTGTGACATCATCACAATCGCCTCACCCGTCTCACCGGCCATGTGCCTGGCACGTGCCTGCTGGCGTAGTTCGTCTGATTGACTGTAGATCCCGATACCTCTGAGCAGAACTCTCAGTTCCTCTTCCTCCATCTGTCCCTGCTGGCGGAAACTCACCTCTCCCTGCTGGAACACCAGCAACGTCGGAACATTCTCAACCTCATACTGTTTCAGTAGCTCAGGTTGCTCATCACTATCTACCCTGGCAAAGACGAACTGTCCGGCAAACTCTTTCGCCAGGCTTTCAGCACTGTGTGCCATGGCCATACACGGCCCTGACCACACCGCCATAAACTCCACTAGCACTGGCGCTCTGTGAGAGTTCTCAATCACATAGCGATCAAATCCGCTCTCACCCACCTCGATAATTAGTGCTTCGTCTGCCATTGGATACTCTACCGCTCAATCTATCAGGAATATTAGCCCGGGTGATATACGGGCACCACCTACACCCAATACTACTACACAGCACGCCGCTGGTAACCTCTACCTAATCTTCGCAAGATACAGGTCGTCTACTCGCCGCGCAGTTGCGACCAGTATTTTTCGTATATGGGGAGTGCATCACCAACATCACTCTGCACCTCAGCTAATTTGCGAACCATAGATGCTCCTTGAAATGTTGCTCCCTGCCTCATGTGTTGGAAGGGGATTCTGGGACGTTTGGAAATACGAGTGGATATTACCCTAAGAGATATTGTGCGAATAGCTTGTATTTAACGATATTGGATTGCGTGCCTCTACTAACCTGTTACAGCTATTTAAACTCATCAGCCTCGCCCAGCTTTATCGCATTCTCAAGCACACGCTTCTCCATATATACGGTCTCACTAGTCGTTATATTCCGCGTTACATAGCGCTCTCCATCCTCTGATATCACATCGATCGTCATCCCTGCGATGATAAACCTCTTACCGACGATATCTTTCATCTCACTCAGTATCCGGCTCACAAAGGCATTCGATTAACCGCTCAATCTGCTGTGCACAACAGCCTATCCCGGTACTGGCATAGGTCTCTCTCCTGACCTCCTCAATGGTCGTTGCTCCATCTATAATCGCCTTAATAACATCCATTTTCACAACCCCATTACAGGTACACAGATCCCTACCCAGTCCCTTTTTCAGAATCGCAGGGAGCTTGTCCAGATGGTGTGCATACTCATTCATACCTGCCTTCATGCCCTATTAGACCAGTAAAGTGGAGCCAGCATTCAACCCTCCATCTATTACCCTCTGCTCTCGACACTCTCGGCCTTTTTGACCCTGATCTTCTGCTCTCCAACAAGGGTATTATTAAGGTTTTTCATCGCTGCCTTCGCATCGCCCGGTTTCGGCATCTCGACAAAGCCAAATCCCTTAGATGCGCCACTCTGCTTGTCCATCACCAGTGTACAGGACTGTACCCGTCCATAAGCCTCAAACATCTCCCTGACCTCTGCCTCAGTCACACTCCTGGGGAGGTTGCGAATCAATAACTTCATCATCATCACCTGAATTGTTTTGGTAGGAGTAGTATAGCCCGAGCTGAAAAAAAGAGTGTGGTATCTCAGTGGTTCATTCCATAACTTGATGACTAAAGACGAATAAACTCATCACTAACGTTTTCATGTTCTACCCAGTCTCTAACCATTTGTGAAAACAGATCCCTCTCCTCAGCATTCCATTGATGCCCTGCCCCCGGAACCATACGTGCCATCATGCGAGGTATTCTGCTTTGCAGGTGGGTCACACCCCGTTTGGCAATTGTACTATCACGTTCACCAACTACCGCTAGCACAGGCATGGAGATCTCCGCCAGATTATCCGGCATCGCTGAGCTGTAAAGCTCCGCCATTACTCTGTCGAGGGACGCACAATCTGTTTTACTCGCCGTAGTGACAAACGCCTCAATCGACTCTTCGTCGGGCATACCAAAGGCCCAGGCCAGTAGTCCTGCCCCCCACCGCTGGCAATAAACCTTAATCATCAGACGGCTCAATAATCGCCATGCTGTGGGGATCTTTTCATCCGGCAGACCGGAGACAATAAGTGAAGAGATGGAGTCAGGATTCGAAGCGGCCGTATGCAGGGCAATAATGGCACCGAGTGACAGCCCAACAAGATGGGCCTTACCGCCAGGACATCGTTTAGCGATCAAATCAGCAATCTGTCTACTCGTCTCCTCAATGCTAACCCAGGGGATATTCCCGCTATTACCAAAACCCGGTAGGTCTGGAACAATGCAATGGTATTGCGGCAGATCCTCCACCTGCCCCGCCCACATCCATCCCGCAACCATTGAACCGTGTAGAAACAGGATCGGTGTTGATTGCGCAGTGCCATACTCCTTTACGTAGATGCTTGTATCAGGATTATGGTTATCTGAAACAGTAATACGCTCCACTATAATTTCCCTAAGTGTTGTGCAAACTGTTCCGTGCACGATATCGCCTGCATACATGAAATCTTGTTACGGTTAATCGATGAACATGAATATTCGCCATGAGGCCTGACGCTTATCACCCTGCGCATTACCTCACTTTATCTATTGTCTATATTATTCGACTAAAGCGTCTTCATCAGTCACGCAATTCCTGCCCGCCGCTTTTGCATGATATAGACATTTATCGGCTCTAGTAAGAAAACTGTCTGCATCATCTCCAGGTCTATAACTCGCGACACCAAAACTTACTGTCTTCTGCCCTACCTTTTCGAACTTATACTCGGCAAATATCTTTCTTAACTTCTCTGCTAACTTTACAGCACCATCCTTAGTTGTGTTTGGCAAGATAACCAGAAACTCTTCTCCACCCCATCGTCCTACAGAATCTGAACTTCGTACATGCTGACGTAGAATTTCTGCCATTTTCTGCAGTACGCTGTCCCCAACAATGTGGCCATACGTATCATTTACCAATTTAAACTTATCAAGATCCATCAGGATTATGGAAAATGCCTGGTTATACCTGATGGCGTTACTCACTGCACCTTCCAATATACTATCCAGCATCGTGCGATTGTATAACTGTGTCAGCTTATCTGTATTTGAAAGCATCTCAATCTTTTTATAATCTTTTTCCATTTTTCTTGTTAATACATTGAACCAATGTGTTAACTCACCCAGCTCATCATTTAAGTTGTGTGTTAATCGAAACGAAAAATCTGGTTTTTCACTCGCCATATCCTTCAGCGGTACTATTAAATCTCTGAGGCGTCGACGTGTCGATAGAGACATAAAGAATGTTAGTGCCATTACTATCATAAGCAGGAATATGAGCATAAACACTCCAAGCATCAGTAACTTTTCCATTTTCTCAATAGAATCATTGATTCTGGAAGAAAACTGATTTTGAATGTCATCCTCAAACTCTATGAGCAATCTCGCTACTAGCGTATGGTGATTACTGCTCTGCTCAATCAGTATATTGCGATGTTCTGATGTGCCTATGTCATCGATGAACGAGAGGGAAAGATCATTGCTAACTTTATAATACCTATCAAATGTCTCCTGTAGTATTTCCAGTCTTTCCGTATCAATTAACCTTGAATATCTCCTTAGTGAATTAAGATTTAATCTCAACTGCTCTTTTAATACCTCATTTTCTTTAAGCCACTGCTTCTCTTCGGCTGAGACTGCATCTTTAAATCCTGAAGCAATATGCTCAAATATGTCTTTATTGTCATTCGCAATCTGCATTACAGGCAGATAATTATCCCGCAGAAAAAGTATGGTTTCGCTATTGCTCTTATGTTCTCCATGCAGATAGAATAGGTACGAACTATACAAAAGAATACCCACGACAGGAGTGAGTAGTGTCTTCTGAAATATGGACAAGTTTATCATGATGCCTGATGCCTTCCTGTCACCCGCTTTTATTGAGAATACTTACCTTACGTTACTAGTACGTCATTCAATCTCCAACATACTGTTAAATATAACCCTATGAGTACTATAGTCAAAACAATCTCCTGTGTACTGACGATTTTGCTCTATGCGGTACCCGCACCAGCCATTTCCGCATCTCTCTCAGATAGGGTCTCACTTAACGGCTTTTTCACTTTTCAGGCTATTACCGCAGACGATGTCGGGGTAGTTATCCCAGGAATTCTCGGCGACGCGGTTACTCTGGAGAAGGATAAGGCTTCTTACGATGAATCACTAGTAGGCCTCCAGCTCGACGCCAACATTAGCGACAACTTATCTTTAATCCTTCAGGGGATCAGCACCAAGGCTTCTGAAGAAGAGTACAAACCCACTATGGAGTGGGCTTATTTAAAATATGATCTTGGACGAGATCTCTTTTTACGCGCTGGCAAACTCAAGCTTCCATTTTTGAAAGGGACTGAGCTACGCTATATCGGCCACACCCGTCTCTGGGTTCGCCCTCTTGTACCCAACAACGGGGCAGGTGGCTTTGATGAATATCTAGGCGCAGAGCTCTATAAGAATACTTCATTCAATCAAAATAATATCACTCTGCACGCTGCCTATGGTAAGTCGAATCATATAAAGGACTCTATTCAAGACAACCGTGTCGGCTTGCTATCAGTACAACTGGAAAGAGATAACGACTGGGTCAAGTTAGCACTCTTCAAAGGTATATATGACATCTATACACCAATGAACACGCTATTACAGTCAAATGCCGTTATGGATATGGCCAGTCTCGAAGCGAAACTCTCTCTCGACAAATTCATTATTCATGGTGGATATGTTAACGGAAAAGCAGAGTCCTTCCCTGATCTGGCCATGTCATATCTTTCACTAGGGTATAGTAGCGGCCAGTTCACGCCCTTTATTATGTATAACGCACGTTCCGCTACCTTTACCCCAGTAACTCCTCCTGGAGGCGGTGGTGGCGCACCACCTCCTGGGGGCGCACCACCTCCTGGGGGCATACCTCTCGCAGCTGATGGAACCCGTGAAAGTATTGGCTACTCTCTAGGCGTTAAATACGACATCAATGAGAGTTATTCAATCAAACTACAGAGGGACAATATAACGATAAGCGATAACACTAATCCCATACTCGGATATCAGGAAGATAATGCCAACGTCTACACCCTCACTATTGAGGGAGTTTTCTAATGCGCCCCTCTCTATCTTATCTTTTGCTACTTCTGCTTTGCCCCCCTTTGTGGGCACAGGAGATAGCCGTAGTCGTACCCATTAAGTCGCCAATTCAAGAACTTACCACACACGAAGTAGCCAATATCTTTCTATCAAAAACTACTCGCAGTGACGAGGGCCTTCGCATCAAAACGCTAGAATTAAATTCCAAAGAATACAAGGCGCTATTTTATGGCAAGATATCTGGAAAGAGCTTGTCTCAACTTAAGTCTTACTGGAGCACCATTATTTTTACGGGTAAGGGAATGCCACCTAAAAGTTTTGACAATACATCTGGGTTAATTCTTGAACTTAAACAGAACGATCTCGCCATAACCTATTTACCGTATGATCAAGTCGACACTTCTATGCGCGTCGTCTACAGCTTTATTGTGCAGAATGACTAACCTTAACAAACTGCTAGCATTGACCTATCTGTTTAAAGTATATCTCCCCACGCAGCCATGATTGTACGTAGTGGAATCTGGGTTATGTGTCATGTTTACCTGGATTATGCTTCGCAGAAACAGGACTATTTTCTTCGATAACCTACCGCTGAACATTATAAATCACTGCGTTCTGACATCGGCTTTTGTATTTGATAAATAATATCGACTTCATCTCTAATATATTTTTAAATTAACTCTTCAATATTATCCGATACCACATATTCTTTTGTTATTTTATCTAATCGCTCATAAAGGTGATATGAACTTAAATCACCACCACTCGATATCTCTATATTTACGATATTTTGATACTCCGTATCTCTCCACGTACCACTACCAAAGTACTTTCGTTCACCTCGCATCTCTCTAATCGTACACGCCCCATCTTCACGCAGAACAGTTCACCATAACTTAAATTTTTGTTTATTTTGTCATCACAATAATTCGTATCTCCCTGTATATAGATATCTGCTGCTAGAGAATCGTAATATGACGAGCCGTACACACAAGACGACAACACACCGATCGCCGTTACCGGTATTAAAATCTTTCTTATCAATATATCCATGGAATCAGTCGAAGGCACTCACGTAAACAGCACCGCCTGGCCAAAGGTGATATACCAAATCCACTCTGATCCACTTGCGTTGTGACAGCGTTAGCATTGTATCGTAAGTGGCCGATTTTGCTGTGATCACGCCTCTCATGACCAAATGGCGATAAATGCTAATCTAACTTAAGATCGGGAAGATCAGCTCGACCAATTATGGTTAGAATGATACCAACACAAACAAAGAAAAACGCCGAGGCCATCAAGCTTGCTGAAATCGGGTTATTCGCACCAACGCTCTCAACACGCAGATAGAGCCAGATAGTCGATGCAATTGCCAGCACAAAACTGACTGCTCCGAATAGTGATGAAATCTTCTGCAGAATACCTCTCTTTTTTTTCATTGCATCTGGTTACCTCTGTTGTGAAGATGTTTTGGTTCGAGATGAAGTGATCTGACTACCGCTCCGGAGGTGTTCTGGTGGGTTACGCTTTGCTAACCCACCCTACGGGCTAACTCCTTTACTCTTTATCGTTAAAATATCAGAATGACCAACCTTGAGCCTTCATGTATGTTTCCAGATCGACACATCCAATACCAAAATGCGCACAAACATTCGGGATTTTTGCGGCATTTTCTTTGTATTTTTCTTCCGTCACTACAACCCCATTATTTACATGCGCGCACGCTATAACAAATGGATCTGCAACAGGCGTACCCTTAAGTCTCTGCTGTTCTCCAATCAATGCCTGAAAATGTTTAACTTCAAATATTTTTGAAACAAACATTAGCTCTTCTATGCCAGGTGTCGTGAAGATGTGTTTTCTGTCTTTAAGCCATTGATTTACATGCTGACCTGGATCTCCTCTTTCTAGTTCGTTCCAGACCTCTCTCGTAGAAATTAATTTGCCACTACCAACCTGACCATCAATACCCAACCATACTGATTTAAATACGTCAGGGTAAAAATGTTTAAGTTTGCTCAATGAGCTTGTATCAAACACATAAATCATATCTTAGTGCCTTGCAAAATCCTTTGCTCTAGCCCTGCATAATTTTTTGCTTTTATGCCCAACATATCCGCAGCTTGCTCAATGCTTATTTGGTGCCGATAGTGACGACTAATTACCTCTTTTGCGAAACGCTCACTAAGATAACTATTTGCCGATGCGTACCAATCACCACCTTTACCAACTTTTTGTTGGCGCGCCCAATTTCTTGATTTATTTTCATAAAATTCCTTACTCACTCTTCCTTGATCTAAAAATCTCCTCAATATCGCCTCTCTGCTAACACCATATCGGTTTGCCAATAATGCAATTTCATATTCATTAACAGACTCAATATTGTGAGGCAAATGACTGCTGCTTTCGTTGAAATCCACATTCGGAATTAATACTTCTGCAGCAACTGCATTACAAAAGCGTTCTATTTTCATTTCACCATTAGGCAAACTATTGATATAACTTTTATCAAATTTACTAAGGCCATTAATACTGAGCAGTATGTGTGACAATTCATGAAGCAAACTGAAAATTTGTCTAGTTTTAGTGGTGCTATTATTTATATAGATAACAGGAAACTCATTATCTACTAAGCAAAACCCTGACAGTTCCTTTTGTTTAAAAGGTGCTTTAAAAATAAATATCCCTGCATTTTCTACAGAACTTCTCCATTGCTTAAGTGCAACATCATCATTCTTCCAGCTAATTTGATGTATTAATTCAACACCTAATTTTCTCCTAATCTCCTTAGCTTGCTCAATAATTGGTTGATCAAAAGACAGTGAGAAATCTCTCCATATCCTACTGTCAGATGGATTATTATTAAAAAAAAGTTCTCTCAGAGATAACTGATATGCATGTGCTTTTCTAATTTGAATATAAGTGTCAGGTGAAAGATTTTCTAAATCCACCTCAGGTAGAGTTCTAAATTCTCTTTTAGGTGGTATCTCTTCAGGTGGGTTAGGCAAAAAGAAAACGGCAAGAGGTCTCTTGTATATTTGATACGCCAATTTCTCAAGTTGAGGGTAGCTTGGCGCTACTTCACCAAGTTCCCACGCTTCAACTTCATCGATTGGTCGCTTCAACCGAATTGCAACTTCATCAAGGCTCAAGCCGATACTTTCTCGAGCCCAGCGTAGTATATTTGGCTGGATACCAACTACCGGTTGTACTTTCACCTTACCCGCCAGTACTTGATGATTGAATCATGTCCATTACTTTCTACTTTCCCATATTTTCAAATTCACTGCGCCTTCATGACAACATAAACCTATATTCATAACCTTTCAATTTCCATCATTGCTTTCGCTAATTCTGCCGCCTCCCTAACCCTCCCAGGCGCCGTCCCCCCAATATGATCCCTCGCAGCAACAGATCCTTCGAGGGTTAGGAACTCAAACACATCATTCTTAATCGCATCACTAAACCCCTGCAACTCTTCCAGTGACATCTCGGACAAATCTCTTTTCGTTTCAACTCCCAACGCAACGGCCTTGCCCACAACCTCATGGGCATCTCTAAATGGCACGCCGTTACGCACCAGATAATCCGCAAGGTCGGTAGCAGTAGAAAATCCACGCAGTGCCGCTTCGCGCATGTTGTCTCGCTTGAGTTTGATCTGCGCCATCATGTCAGCGTAGACCTTGAGGCAACCTTTTACGGTATCGATGGCATCGAACAGGGGCTCTTTGTCTTCCTGGTTATCTTTGTTATAGGCGAGTGGCTGGCCCTTCATGATCATCAGCATGGCGGAGAGGCTGCCGAAGACGCGACCGGTCTTGCCGCGCACCAGCTCGGGTACGTCGGGGTTTTTCTTTTGCGGCATGATGGAGGAGCCTGTACAGAAGGCGTCGCCCAGGTCGACCCAGTCGAACTGGCTGGAGCTCCAGAGGATTAGCTCCTCACTGAAGCGCGACATGTGCATTAGCAATAGTGACGCCCAGCTCAGAAATTCGATGGCGAAGTCGCGATCAGATACCCCATCCAGCGAGTTGCGTCCCGGCATGTCGAAACCGAGCTCTTTGGCGGTAAATTCGCGGTCGATGGGGTAGGTGGTACCGGCCAGGGCGGCGGAGCCGAGCGGCATGATGTTGACCCGCTTGCGGCAATCCATCAGGCGCTCGCTATCGCGTTGCAGCATCTCGTTCCACGCCAGCATGTGGTGGCCGAAGGTGATCGGCTGGGCAGTCTGCAGGTGGGTAAAGCCGGGCATGATGGTGTCGGCCTCGCGCCCGGCCAGCTCGATCAGGGCCAACTGTAGCCGCTTCAGCTCGGGGGTGATGGCGGCGTCGATCTCGTCGCGCAGGTAGAGGCGCACGTCGGTGGCGACCTGGTCGTTGCGTGAGCGGCCGGTGTGCAGCTTCTTGCCGGCGTCACCGATCATGTCGGTGAGGCGCTTCTCGATGTTCATGTGGACATCTTCCAGCGCGATGGACCAGGGGAAGTCGCCCGCCTGGATCTCCGCCTCGATGTTGGTAAGGCCGCGAATGATGGCGTCGCGCTCCTCCTCAGTCAGTACCCCGACTTTGGTCAGCATGCGGGCGTGGGCGATGGAGCCCTGAATGTCCTGTTTGTACATGCGCTGGTCGAAGCCGACCGAGGCGCCGAACGCCTCAACGAAGGCGTTGGTGGGCTCGCTGAAGCGGCCGGTCCACGGTTTCTCTACGGTCTTGTTGTCGCTCATCTCTTCCTGCCAATCTGGTATCGATCTAATGGGCGGAGTATATCAGAGTTGTTATTCAGCCCGAGCAGCCCACTTATATGTACTATACTCTGGCCATTTCATACTGAAGAACTGGGAGATTGCCGTGGATAGCGAGAGTGCAAAGATTCGCCGTGTTGCGCAGGTCGTAGCGGGTCAGGCCACCTCGGACGGGGCCGGGGTCAATCTGATGCGGATGTTCCCGTCGATGGAGCTCGATATGCTCGACCCGTTTCTGATGCTCGATAACTTCAGCTCCAATGACCCGGATGACTACCTCGCCGGTTTCCCACCCCACCCTCACCGCGGCTTTGAGACGGTCACCTACCTGCTTCACGGCAACATGCGCCACAAAGACAGTGCCGGCCACGAGGGGGTGATCCGCAGCGGCGGGGTGCAGTGGATGACCGCCGGCAGCGGCATTGAGCACTCGGAGATGCCGGAGCAGGAGGATGGCTGGATGTCGGGCTTTCAGCTCTGGGTCAATCTTCCCGCCAGCCAGAAGATGATCCCGCCGCGCTATCAGGAGTTTGAGCCGGAGGAGATCCCGGTGGAGGAGCTGGCCGACGGCACGGTAATTCGGGTGATTGCCGGTACCACTCTGGGCGGCACTCCAGGGGCCGTTACTCAGATCAACGCCCAGCCGATCTATTTTGATGTGACGCTACCGGCCGGGACGCGCTTTCAGCAACCGATCACACCAGGCCATAACGCCTTTCTCTTTCTGATTGAGGGTGGGATATCTGTTGCGGAGGTGCCCGTTACTCGAGGCACACTGGCGATACTTGGTGAGGGGGACTCCCTGCAGGCAGTTGCCGGTGATGAGGGTGCACGCTTTCTGCTAATTGCCGGTAAACCGCTCAACGAGCCGGTGGCCCGCTCCGGCCCCTTTGTGATGAACAGCGAGGAGGAGCTGCGCCAGGCCTATGCCGACTATCGCGCCGGTAAGTTTGGTCATGTAGCGGGGTAAACCGGTTACCCCGCTACTCTACCCTTGTCGCCTCAACCCTGACGGGCGTTGAGGTAGGCACGCTCCGAGACCTCGTGCCAGGCACTGGCCTGATCGCGGAACGCCTTGAACGACTCGTAGACCTTGCGGCTCATCGGGTCCTTCTCGGCGATCTCCGCCACCACCTCATCAGAGACCCTCTTCAGCTGTGCCAGTACCTCGTCGGGGAAGGGGCGCAGGTCGACCTTGTGTTCGTGCACCAGGGTGTGAAGCGCCTGATTGTTGCGCGCGGTCAGCTCGGAGAGGCCATCAAGATTGGCCGCCTTGCTGGCGGTCAACACGATCGCCTGCAGGTCTTTGGGCAGGGCATCAAATGCCTTCTTATTGATAAAACACTCCAACGTCGTACCCGGCTCGTGCCATCCCGGATAGTAGTAGTGCTTCGCCGCCTTGTAGAGGCCGAAGGCGAGGTCGTTATAGGGGCCCACCCACTCGGTGGCATCGATGGCACCCGACTGCAGGGAGGAGAAGATCTCACCGCCTGGCAGTGAGACCGGGGTACCGCCGAGGCGCCGCAACACCTCACCGCCAAGGCCGGGGATGCGCATCTTCAGCCCCTTCAGATCCTCCAGTGAGTTGATCTCCTTATTGAACCAGCCCCCCATCTGCACCCCGGTGTTGAGTGCCGCGGTGGGCACCAGACCGAACGGCGCATAGACCTCCTGCCACAGCTCCATGCCGCCGCCGTGGTAGAGCCAGGCGTTCATCTCCTGAGCATTGAGGCCGAAGGGGACGGCGGAGAAGAACTGCGCCGCCTCGCTCTTCCCCTTCCAGTAGTAGGAGGCACCGTGACCCATCTCGGCAGTGCCCGCCGAGACCGCATCAAAGATCTCAAAGGCGGGCACCAGCTCTTTGGCACCGTAGACCTTGACGGTGATGCGGCCGCCCGACATCTCGGTGATCAACTCGGCGAGATGGTTGGCTCCGGTACCAAGGCCGGGGAAGTTTTTCGGCCAGGTAGTGACCATCTTCCACTCAAACTTTTCCTGCTGCTGTGGTGCTGCCTGCTGGGCACTCTCTTTTTTCTCCCCGCAGCCGGTTGCCAGTACCGCACCGGCGGCGACCGAGGCACCGATAAAATCACGTCTTTTCATTTTTCTCCTCCCCTCTTTCACTTTTATTAATCGCTCAAGCGATCTGTAAGTTGGCGTAGGCCAATACTAACCATTTCGTTCCCACCTCATCAAAGGCGACCTGCACCCTTGCCTGCGCACCGGACCCCTCGCAGTTGAGTACCGTACCCTGTCCAAACTTGGGATGCACCACCTGCGAGCCGAGGGAGATCCCCCCCCCTTCGCTCCGCTCGAGATCGTCAAAGACCGACGGCTTGCGAAAGACGGGCTGGCTGACCGCGCCGCGCATCCGCACCTCTTCGATATATTCGGCGGGGATCTCCCTGATAAAGCGTGACGGGCTGGTGTACTTCTCCTCGCCGTAGAGGCGACGCACCTCGGCGTGAGAAAGCGTAAGGCGCTGCATCGCGCGGGTCATCCCCACGTAGGCGAGACGGCGCTCCTCCTCCATCCGCCCCGGCTCCTCGCTGGAGAGCTTGTGAGGGAAGAGCCCCTCCTCCATGCCGACCAGAAAGACCTGCGGAAACTCCAGCCCCTTGGCGCTGTGCAGGGTCATCAGCTGCACCGCATCCTGATAGTCGTCGGCCTGTCCTTCGCCCGCCTCAAGGGCGGCGTGCGCGAGGAAGGCGGAGAGGTCGTCCATATCATCATCAACCACCACCTCGGTGATTTCACCGCTCTCATCTTCTCTGATATCGATATAGCCGTCGTATTTAAACTGCCTGGCGGCGGAGACCAGCTCCTCCAGGTTTTCGATACGCGCCTGCCCCTTCTCCCCCTTCTCCTTTTTGTAGTGGTCGATGAGGCCGCAGTGTTCGACGACGTGCTCTACCCGCTCGTCGAGCAGTCCCTCAGTGGTCTCGCGATCCAGGCGGTTGATCAGCTGCAGGAAGGCGTCGATGGCATTGGCGGCGCGCGCCGCCATTCCGTTGCCCGCCACCAATGCCTCAGCCGCCTGCCACATGGAGAGATTATTGCCGCGGGCGAATTCGCGGATCGCCTCGACACTGCGCAGGCCGATACCGCGGGTGGGGGTGTTGACCACACGCTCGAAGCTGGGGTCGTCGTTACGGTTCACCAGCAGCTTTAAATAGGACAGTGCGTCCTTGATCTCGGCGCGCTCGAAGAAGCGCAGCCCGCCATAGATGCGGTAGGGCATCTGCGCCATCATCATCGCCTCCTCCAGCACCCGCGACTGGGCGTTGGAGCGGTAGAGGATGGCGCACTCATCGTGTCGCCCGCCATCGCGCACCCACGTCTGGATCTGGTCGGCAACGTAGCGCGCCTCGTCCTGCTCGTTGATCGCGGTGTAGAGTTTGATCGCCTCCCCCTCCTCACCCTCGGTCCAGAGCTCCTTGCCGAGGCGGTCGGAGTTGTTGGCGATCAGCGCATTGGCGGCGGAGAGGATGGTGCCGGTAGAGCGGTAGTTCTGCTCCAGGCGAATGAGTTCTACATCGGGCAGCTCCTGCTCGAAGCGGTGGATGTTTTCGATCTTCGCGCCGCGCCAGCCGTAGATCGACTGGTCATCATCACCAACAGCAAAGAGCTGCCCCTTCTCACCGGCAAACATCCGCAGCCAGGCGTACTGAATGGCGTTGGTGTCCTGAAACTCGTCGACCAGGATGTGGGTGAAGCGGCGCTGATAGTGGGCGAGGATCTCCGGGTTGTCGCGCAGCAGCTCGTGGGCGCGCAGCAGGATCTCGGCAAAGTCGATCACCCCGTTACGGGCGCACGCCTCTTCATACGCCGTGTAGAGCTTCACCATCTGCTCACTGAAGTGATCCCCATAGGTATCGATGTGGTGCGGGCGGTTGCCCTCATCCTTCTGTGAGTTGATGTACCACTGCAACTGGCGCGGCGGCCACTTCGCCTCATCAAGGTTGAACTCGCGCAGGATGCGGCGAATCAGCCGGTACTGGTCGTCGCTATCCAGAATGGAGAAGGCCTGCACCAGCCCCGCCTCGCGCCAGTGGGCGCGCAGCAGACGGTGGGCGATGCCGTGGAAGGTGCCGACCCACATGCCGCCAATCGGCTGCTCCAGTAATTTCTCCAGACGACCGCGCATCTCGTTGGCCGCCTTGTTGGTGAAGGTGACGGCAAGGATGCTCCAG
>JAOUQQ010000099.1 GCA_029879245.1 Chromatiales bacterium
AGTTCGGGACTCTACAAGAGTATCAATGCCCTGGTTCCAAGACTGACCCTGCAAGAGGGGAATCTGGATGATCTGGATGAGGAGGAGATTATCGGCGACTACACCGTCGATGAGAAGTCGAAGCAGGTCTATTTGACTGAGATAGGTCACCAGCACGTGGAGGAGTTACTGAGCGAGGCGGGTCTCCTGGCTGCGGGGGAATCGCTTTATGATGCGGCCAACATCAACCTGATGCACCACTTCAACGCTGCACTACGTGCCAATGCCATCTACCAGAAAAATGTTGATTACATTGTCAACAATGGCGAGGTGGTTATCGTCGATGAATTTACCGGGCGTACCATGCCGGGACGCCGCTGGTCAGATGGCCTGCATCAGGCGATCGAAGCTAAGGAGGGGGTGAATATTCAGAACGAAAATCAGACCCTGGCCTCCATCACTTTCCAGAACTATTTCCGGCTCTATAACAAGCTCGCGGGAATGACCGGTACCGCTGATACCGAGGCCTACGAATTTCAGTCGATCTATGGACTGGAGGTGGTAGTGATTCCTACCCACCGTCCAATGGTTAGAGATGATATGGGCGATCTTATCTACCTCAGCACCGAAGAGAAGTATGAGGCGATCGTCGCTGATATTCAGGATTGCTACAAACGCAAGCAACCAGTGCTGGTGGGAACAACCTCTATCGAAAACTCTGAGCGTATCTCAGGGCTACTAGATAAGTACAAAATTCCTCATGAGGTATTGAACGCCAAGCAGCACGAGCGTGAGGCACACATCATCGCCCAGGCAGGTAGTCCGGGTGCCATTACCATTGCTACTAATATGGCTGGTCGAGGAACGGATATCGTGCTGGGTGGAAATCTTGATGCGGAGTTGCAGTCTCTACCGGAGGGTACAGATGGATCGGAGATCGCGCAGCGCAAAGAGGCATGGCAAATACGTCATCAGCAGGTACTCGATGCGGGCGGTCTACATATCATAGGCACGGAGCGCCATGAGTCGCGTCGAATCGATAACCAGTTGCGTGGTCGTTCGGGACGTCAGGGTGACCCCGGCTCTAGCCGTTTTTATCTCTCGCTGGAGGATTCCCTGATGCGCATCTTCGCCTCTGATCGGGTTGGGGCGATTATGAAAAAGCTGGGCATGGAGCGTGGTGAGGCGATCGAACACCCCTGGGTGTCACGTGCTATTGAAAATGCGCAACGCAAGGTGGAAGGACACAACTTCGACATTCGAAAGAATCTGCTGGAGTATGACGATGTGGCCAACGACCAGCGCAAAGTGATCTATGAGCAACGCAATGAGCTGATGTCGCAGAGCGATATTGCCGAGGTGATCAAGGCGGTTCGTCACGATGTGGTCAACGAGATGATCGATGGCTATATTCCTCCAATGAGCCTGGAGGAGCAGTGGGATGTATCCGGGCTGGCGATGCGACTTGATGAGGAGTATGGCGTCAAACTTGAGCTACAGAGGTGGCTGGATGAGGATGACAGTCTCAATGATGATGGTCTGCGACAGCGCATTATTGATGAAATGGAGACACTCTATCAGCAGAAGGAGCAGATGGCTGGGAGTGAGGTGCTGCGTCACTTCGAAAAGGCGGTAATGCTTCAGGTACTCGATAATTTGTGGAAGGAGCATCTGGCGGCGATGGACTATCTGCGGCAGGGTATCCATCTTCGAGGCTATGCACAGAAGAACCCCAAGCAGGAGTACAAGCGCGAGTCATTTGAGCTCTTTAGCCAGCTGCTGGATCGCATTAAGCATGAGGTGATTAAAGTACTCTCCAAGGTAAAAGTGAACAATGAAGAGGATGTAGAGGCAGTAGAGGATCAGCGCCGTACTCAGGTGCAGATGAACTATCAACACGATGAGGTGAGTGCCCTGGAGTCGGATACGGAGTCGACTGAAGAGAACGAAGCGGCACAACCATTTGTTCGCGACGGTAGAAAGGTGGGACGAAATGAGCCCTGTCCCTGTGGTTCTGGTAAAAAATACAAACAGTGTCATGGCCGTTTGAGCTGAATTGCATAGGAGTTCTATTGTGGCTGTAGGTTATCAGGGTCTGCCCACACTCCATCCGGTGGCGGGCATCAATGTGGCAACGCTTAGTGCGGGCATCAAAAAACCGGGGCGCCGTGATATGGTGCTGTTTTCGTTGCCCCAGGGGAGTAGTGTTGCGGCGGTGTTCACCCGTAATGCCTTCTGTGCCGCACCGGTAGTGGTGGCACGTGAACACCTTGCGCAAATCCCCCCACGCTATCTTCTGATCAATACCGGCAACGCCAATGCGGGTACCGGAGAGACGGGGGTGCGGGATGCGCGTGAGAGTTGTCGTTACGTTGCAGAGATCATGCAGTGTAATGCGGAGGAGGTGTTGCCTTTCTCGACGGGCGTGATAGGTGAACCGTTGCCGATGCAGAAGCTCATCAATGCCATCCCAGGATTTCCTTCAGCACTTACGCACAACGGTTGGGAGGAAGCGGCACACGGCATAATGACCACCGACACCGTGGCCAAAGGTGTGAGCCGGCAACTGCAAATCGAAGGCAAGACTATCACCATCACCGGGATCGCCAAGGGCTCTGGGATGATTCGTCCCGACATGGCGACGATGCTTGCCTATGTGGCGACTGATGCAAAGATCGCTCAGCCCATGTTGCAGCAGTGTCTGAATCGGGCGGTGAATCTCTCCTTTAACCGAATCACTGTTGATGGGGATACCTCGACCAACGATGCCTGTGTCCTGATCGCGAGCGGACAGAGTGGCGTTGAGATCAGTGAAGGGAGTGAGTCGTACAGTCCTTTTATCGCAGCGATGACCGAGGTGTGTCAGCAACTGGCGCAACTGATCGTCCGTGATGGCGAGGGGGCGACAAAGTTTATCTCCATTGAGGTGAATAGTGGCCGTGATGAGGCGGAGTGCGAACAGGTCGCCTACACTATCGCCCACTCTCCGCTGGTGAAGACTGCACTTTTTGCCAGTGATCCCAACTGGGGGCGTATCCTTGCAGCAGTCGGCAGGGCAGGTGTGGATGGACTCGATCTTAATTCACTGCGCATCTACCTGGGAGATGTCTGTATTGTCCGTGACGGTGGACGGGCTAGTGACTACACAGAGGAGCGGGGACAGACAGTGATGGCGCGTGATGAGATCACCATTCATGTGGAGCTGGCACGTGGTGATGCCTCAGCGACTCTATGGACTTGTGATTTCTCCTACGACTACGTGCGCATCAATGCCGAGTATCGCACCTGAGGGATACGCTGCTCCTGATCTCCGCGACCATCTGCATGTGGTTGTTGCGGTAATCGAAAATCTTAACGGTAAAATCTTGATTGCACTGCGCCACGGGGGGCTCCATCAGGGAGGATTGTGGGAGTTTCCCGGTGGTAAGGTTGAGAAAGGTGAGGATGTTTTTCGAGCGCTGCAACGTGAGTTACACGAGGAGCTTGGGATTAATGTGGATGCGGCGCGGCCGTTGATTCGAATTCCTCATTCTTATCCGGATAGAAGTGTGTTGCTCGATGTATGGTGGATCACGGCCTTTAGCGGTGAACCACACGGCGCGGAGGGGCAGCGTGTAGAGTGGATAGAAAAATCTGACCTCGGTCGATATCCCTTTCCCGCCGCCAACGGCCCGATTATTACCGCGGTGAAACTTCCGGTTACTTACCTGATTACGCCTGAACCGGGCACCAATTTTCTACCGCAACTTGAGTTCGCATTGCAATCTGGCATCACTCTGCTGCAGCTTCGTGCCCCTAATCTTGAGCATAAACGTTATCTTAAACTGGCGCGTGAGGTGGTTTCACTTGCGCATCGCTACGATGCACGGGTATTGCTAAATGGTGACATTGAGCTACTTGAACTGTGCAATGCAGATGGTATTCATCTCAATTCTCGCCGCTTGATGGCGACGAAAAAACGCGGAATTGAGGCAGAAAAACTGCTGGCCGCCTCCTGCCACAATCAGGAAGAGTTGAGACATGCAGAGCTGATTGGGATCGATTTTGCTGTGCTTTCCCCGGTTAAGGAGACGGCTTCACATCCAGAAGCAAAGCCGTTGGAATGGGAAAGATTTCGTGCAATGAGTGATCAGTGCGCAGTACCACTCTATGCTCTGGGGGGGATGGAGAAGGATGACCTGAACGAGGCGTGGGAAAATGGCGCTCAGGGGATTGCTGCAATCCGTGCACTCTGGATGTAATGAAAATGAAAATGCTCTTACCCGCTGTTCTGCTACTGTGGCTGATTTCGTGTGGTGGAAATGATTCATCTAAGGTGGTTGCGGTCACCGCAGCTAATTGTGATGCCGCAGAGCAGTTGTGTTCGCTTGAGGCAGGTGAATTGACTGTGTCGCTGGTGTTTAGCCCTCAGGTAGAGACGTTAAAACCCTTTTCGGTGCATGCAAGGATTGAGGGTGCCGATTCAGTGGATGAGGTGATTGTCGACATTCAGATGGTGGGAATGGAGATGGGGCCGAATCGCTATCGGTTAATTGCAAAGGATTCTGACTGGTATGCTCGGGTGATACTGCCTTTTTGTGCGACCTCACGTAGTGACTGGTTGGCACAGTTAGAGTTTTCTCTTGACGATAAACATTATCGACTAGCCTTTCCTTTTACCAGTCGTTAAAGCCCTCATCTCTCTCCAATGGTTGATGATGATCGCCTGGAATGTGGTGCCATTCATCTGCCCACTCTCCGAGATCAATAAGGCGACAGCGTTCACTACAGAAGGGACGAAAGGGACTCTCCTCTGACCACTCTACCTGTGTCTGACAGGTGGGACAGTTTACTACAATGGTACTGCTCACAGGCTGCAACAGGTGAGTTGGAAGGAGACGTTCTCATCGGTTTTTTGAGCACGGCCATCCTGTTGCAGAAGGAAACGTATATTGAATCGGTGGCGGCTACCACTTATCTCCGCGTAGTAAGGAGACTCTGCTGGAAGGGAGACACGCAATAGCTGAAAGGGGAGAGAGGTGTCGAGGCTCTGCTGGTAACTCCCGCCGTCGCTGACAATGGTTCGTGGGTCTGCGCTATTACGGATCATCTTTAACTGTAGGTCAATTGCCTGACGAATGGGGTCTAGCTGAGAAAACCATCGCTTCTGTGCGGCCTCACGCTGTGCCCAGGGCTGCTCTAGCCAGCGGTGATAGGCGGGCAGATCGAAGTCGCAACTGCCGCCAGGGATGGTGCTTCGCTGACGGATAGCGGTGAGAAACTCATCGGTTCGCAGCTCGTGGCCGGGCTGATGCTTCATCCCATAGAGGTTATCAATGAGGTGTTCCATCGCCCGGGTTATGGTGGAGAGACGGCTGCTATCCACATTGGGATTTTCAATCAAAGCCCTCAGGGTGGAGGCGGATCGCTCGAGCTCTTTAATAAGTTCGTTCTTCAGATCGCCACGAGAGAAGATATCAAGAAGATCGATCAGGGTGCTGATGAATATACGGCTGTCCCAGCTCTCCTGTTTGACTCTATAGTGCATAGCGAGGGAGAACAGGTGTTCGAGACGCAACATGGTGCGAATGCGCTCGTTGAGCGGATGCTCATAGATAATCTGTACTGCTGATGTGCTCATTTTTCATCGTTGTATTGATCACAGTGTCCGCATTATAAGCCTTTTGCCGAAGAGAGGTGATCAGTTGTTGGCGGCGAGTTTGAGATAGCGTTGGTGCAGTCGCTCGACCTGAGGTAGCAACGCATCAACAGGTCCGCTATTGTCGATAATATCATCGGCCGCAGCCAGTCGTTCACTGCGTCTTATCTGGCTATTGATAATATGCCTGATCGTCTCCGCGGAGCTACCATCGCGATGTTGTGCCCGTTCCATCTGCTGTGATTCGCTGCAGTCGACGACTACTACTCTGTCTATTTCACTCTGCCACCCTTTTTCCAGCAATAGGGGGATGGCAAGAATGACATAGGCGGCATTGAGATTATCAATTAGTCGTTGCATCTCCTGGCGAATAAGAGGGTGGAGTATAGCCTCTAATTTCTGACGTCTCTCTTTGTCGGCAAAAACCAGTTCGCGCAATTTTGCACGGTCGAGTGTGCCATCGTTATGCAGAATAGCGTCGCCGAATTCCTGCGTTACCATATACAATCCATTACTACCGGGCTCAACCAGCTCTCTTGCGATCTGATCACTATCAATGATTGGTATTCCCAGTTTGACGAAGAGGTTGCAGACCCTGCTCTTACCACAACCGATCCCGCCCGTCAGTCCGATGCGAAGCATGGCGTGATGTCAGGTTTGTACCATGTAGCTGAGATAGCCTCGGGTGATCTCATCTCCCCACAGCATTGCAAGCCAACCAGCCGTTGCAAGGTAGGGGCCAAAGGGAATAGGGAGTTGGCGATCTCGCCCAAGGAAGATAATTAGGCTGACCCCGATAACAGCACCGACCAGTGAGGAGAGGAGGATCACCATCGGCAGGCTCTGCCAGCCAAACCAGGCCCCAAATACGGCCAGTAGTTTGAAGTCGCCATATCCCATCCCCTCTTTTCCAGTGAGTAGCTTGAATAGCTGATAGACCGACCAGAGCGAAAGATATCCTGTTACCGCACCGATGATGCTTGATTGCATATCAGTGAAAATGTCGAAGACGCTAAGCAAAAGTCCCAACCAGATCAAAGGTAGCGTAATGTCATCGGGTAGTAACTGGTGATCAAAGTCGATGAAAGTCAGAGCAATCAAAGCCCAACTGAGTAGTAGTGCAAACAGGAGGGGCCAGCCGAAACCCAATTGCCAGGCGACAGTGGCGCTGACGAGAGCGGTGAGGAGTTCAATTAATGGGTAACGTGGAGATATTTTTGCGCGGCAGTGCTTACATTTTCCTCGCTGCATCAAGAAGCTTACAACAGGGAGGTTTTCCATTGCGCCAATAGTGTGTCCACACCGGGGGCAGCGCGAGGGAGGAGTAGCGAGATTGAAAACCTCCGCTTTGTCGACAGATAGTTCCAGCAACTCCTGGCATTGATTTTTCCATGAGCGCTGTAACATGATCGGTAAGCGATAGATTACAACATTGAGGAAACTCCCGATAACCAAGCCAAAAACTGTAACTGCAGTCATTAGCAGGTAAGAACTTTCCTGGAATAATGAGATGGTCTGATCCAGCATATTACATGACGGCATCACCCATCTTGAAGATGGGGAGATACATGGCAAGAACGAGTCCACCAACAACGACACCGAGGAAAGCCATAATTAACGGTTCGAGCAAGCTGGTGAGCCCGTCAACGGCATCATCAACCTCCTGTTCATAGAAGTCGGCAACTTTACTTAGCATCGTATCGAGTGAACCAGCCTCCTCTCCAATTGAGGTCATCTGGACAACCATATTGGGAAATAGCTGGACATCCTCCATGCTGACAGTAATTGAGGTACCGGTTGAGATGCCGTCACGCATTTTTAAAACGGCAGTTCGATAGACTACGTTACCGACTGCACCAGCTACCGATTCCATAGCGTCAACGAGAGGGACTCCCGCTGCAAACATGGTTGCGAGAGTGCGAGCAAATCTAGCGACAGATGCCTTATGCATTAAATCACCGACTATTGGTGCATTGAGTGATGCGCGTTCAATGGCCTCACGAAATGTCTGAGAACGTTTTTTTGCCTGGCCAAATCCGTAGACTGCCCCACCGATGGATGCAAAGATGAAAAACCACTGTTCCTGGAAAAACTTTGACAGATCAACAACAAATTTTGTGAGTGCCGGTAGATCAGCACCAAAACCTTCGAATAATGCCTCAAATTGTGGGATAACGAAAATTAGCAGTATCGCTGTAATGATAAAGGCAACGACGATTACTGCTATGGGATAAAAGAGCGCCTTTTTGATTTTTGACTTCAGTGCCTCTGTCTTCTCTTTATAAGTAGCGATCTTGTCGAGCAGGCTCTCAAGAATACCCGCTTGCTCTCCTGCATGTATCAGGTTACAGGTCAGGTCGTCAAAATAGATGGGGTGCTTACGGAAGGCATCGGCCATGGTTGTGCCACCTTCAATGTCCGATTTAATAGCCGTGATGAGGTTACGCATATTGGGATTATCTGAACCCTTCGCCATAATCTCAAACGACTGCACTAGCGGCACACCCGAAGACATCATTACAGCCATCTGTCGAGCGAAGATAGCAATATCCTTAGGAGTGATTTTTTTACCACCACCGCCACCGCCGAATAGGGGCTTGCTTTTTTTCTTCACCTTGGGATTGGTGACACCAAGTTTGCGCAATTCGGCCTTCACATTCGCGACATTGCTAGCGGACATCTCTCCCCTTCTTTTCCCGCCTTTTTTGTCGTTACCTTCCCAGACAAATACGTCCAGTGCTTTCTCTTTGGCTGCCATATCGACTATTAATCCTTGGTCACACGGTTAATCTCTTCCAGGCTGGTCAAACCATCTTTGACCTTTTTCAATGCAGACTGGCGGATGTCGGGTATCCCCTCTTTTTGCGCCTGGTCTGCAATATCGTACGAGGTGGCACTCCCCTTCATGATAAGACGTCCCATCGCATCGGAGATGGGCATGACCTGATAAATACCAACACGCCCCTTGTATCCACCGGAGCACTGATCGCAACCCTCGTGTTTAGCCTTGTAGATAGTCATTCCCGACGCAACGTCCTGCTGAGTGAATCCCTCTTCAAGCAGTGCCTCTTTAGGGGCATCATCGACGATTTTACAGTTATTGCAAAGACGGCGACCAAGACGTTGCGCAATGATCAGGTTTACAGCTGCGGCAATATTGTAAGGTGGAATACCGATGTTCATCAGACGCGTAATGGTCTGAGGTGCGTCGTTGGTGTGTAGAGTAGACATTACCATGTGACCGGTTTGGGCCGCCTTGACGGCGATCTCGGCGGTTTCCAAGTCTCGGATCTCACCCACCATGATGATGTCAGGGTCCTGACGCAGAAACGCCTTTAGCGCAGAGGCAAAGGTGAGCCCTACCTTGTCATTTACGTTAACCTGATTGATCCCCTCCAGATTGATCTCTGCCGGGTCCTCGGCAGTTGAGATATTGATCCCCTCTTTATTGAGAATATTCAAACCGGTATAAAGGGAAACGGTCTTACCTGAACCGGTAGGGCCGGTAACCAGAATCATGCCGTAGGGTTTGTCCAGGTTGTCCATATAGAGCTGTTTCTGCTCTGGTTCATAGCCAAGGGCATCAATGCCCAGTTTGGCGCTGGAGGGGTCAAGAATACGTAGTACGATCTTCTCACCGAACAGGGTGGGACAGGAGTTAACACGAAAGTCGATCGCCTTGGTCTTGGAGAGGGTCAGCTTAATACGACCATCCTGTGGTACCCGCCTCTCGGAGATATCCAGTCGCGACATAACCTTGATACGTGCTGAGATTTTACCGGCAAGTTGAATCGGTGGCGAGGCGACCTCCTTCAACATACCGTCGGTACGAAAACGTACGCGGTAGCGTTTTTCGTAGGGTTCAAAATGGATATCGGAGGCACCTTTATTGATGGCATCAAGGAGGATCTTGTTGACGAAACGTACCACGGGCGCGTCGTCGATCTCCTTGTCCATGGCATTGTCGGCAGGCTGGTCATCCTCTGCACTGACATCCAGGCCGTCGAGATCGGCATCATCCAGACCTTCACCCAGTGAACCGGTGTCACCGGCCTCCATGGCACGTTCAATTGCGCGGTGCAGTTTGTCCTCAAGA
>JAOUQQ010000100.1 GCA_029879245.1 Chromatiales bacterium
TACCTGCACACGGGAAAATCATCTGTATCAGCCGAAATAGCCCGCACAGAAGCTTTGCTGAGTTTCAAACAAAAAAACAGCTCCTGCTCATTGATGAATCAATGATGCGTCTTGAACTCGAAGAGATAAGGCAACTGGCAAGGCTGATCTCAAATAACGAACTGAACGATGAGAGCGTAGAGCGCCTTTATGACAAAACCAGAGGCTGGGCCGCCGGACTGGTTCTGCTAATTGATGACCCGGAGCTACTGGCCAGTGGAGTTGGTCATAGCGGTGATGGGTATAACGTTATCTTCGATTATTTTAGCAGTGAGTTTGAATCAAAGTGGAATGACGAACTCAAGCAGTTTCTCTTTAACACCGCACTGCTGCCACGGATGACAAGAGCAACTGCCACGGCGATGGTGGGTGGTGTCAATGTGTCAGCAATCATCGATAGTCTCATGAGAAGAAACTATTTCATCTCTCGTTACCATGGGGAGGTGAGTGGTTATCAGTACCATCCGCTATTCCAGGAGTTTCTGCTGCGCAAGTTGGTTGAGGTGGTGCCAGAGGATGAGGTGAGAGCATTACGCGATAAAGCCGCCAGGCTGATGCTCGACGAGGGGTATATCTCAGAGGCGATAGAGATATTCGCCGGGAACCAGCAGTGGGATGATGTTATCGCGTCCATTCTCAGCAATGTACAGACGTTTTCCAAAAAAGGAAGGACGGTCACGATTGCCGGCTGGTTGTCGCATATACCAGATAAGGTGATTGAGAGTGAGCCGTGGCTGAATTACTGGAAGGGGTATTGTGAAATGCAATTCTCGCCGACAAAGGCTATCCCTTATGCCCAGGCAGCATTCGATATGTTTTGTCAAAATAGTGACAAATTAGCTGTTGCACTTAGTTGGTCACTGTTGTTGGAGACAAGGTTGAGTAGTTGGGATAATTTGTCAGATATTAATATCATTTTTGATAAATACGACGAAGTCGTTGGAGCCGATTTTGTCTATCCCTCAGCCGACCTTGAAATGCTGGTGATGATTAGTGGTCTTAGTATCGCAACGTTTCGCGATCTTGACAGGTGCGTGTATGACAAATGGTATGAGCGATCTGTCAATCTATTGTCCAGAATGGTCTCAGCTAACGATAAATGTATTCTGGCGGGAAGGATACTATATTCGGGTTGTTGGTTTGGTGGAAGTGCTGAGTTGTTCGAAGATGTTGTAGAGATGATGGACAGGGAGTTAGCGAAAGAGTCGGATATAAATATAATTAGTCGTATTTGGTGTTATACCGCACTGTCTATCTATTATAGTTTTACTGGCCGTCATGCTGATGCCGTTGAGAAGATTACACAGGCCTATGACCTGTCAAAATCCAGCGGTGTCATGATTCTCATTCCCGTAATAACAACCCTGGCCAATATGGTTGCTATTATTTGTGGTGATCAGGACGCTGCGAAAATGTGGCAATCAGAAAATGAGGCTACTACATCTAGAGAAGATTTGTACTCTACTGCCCTGATGCACATGGCAAAGGGCTATACACTGCTGAGTGCCGGTGAACCAGGGAATGCTACTGTGCATGCGCAACAGGGTGTGTCAATGATCAGACGTAGCGGATTTAATCGTTCTTCTGTGTTGTCGATGACAGTACTGATGAGTGGCTATATTGAGTTAGGTGAGTATGATAAGGCAGAACAATGCTACAACGAAATGTTAGATTTTAATAAACGATTTAGATCCCACAATATATCTTTTAGCATAGCATGGATGAAATCATGGTTATTCTATGAACAGGGTGACATAGATAGATTTCTGGCAAGTTTCTCAGAAGCCCTGAATAATGTAGATGTTGATAATGATCTGCTGGCGATGTATCCATGGCGACCATCCGTTTTATCACGTCTCTGTTGGTTGGCATTTGATGCCAATACGAAAATAGACAACGTCTCTCGGTTGATTACTCGTTATAAAATACCGCATCCATTCTCAGAAAAGAAACTCGCCAACTGGCCATGGCAATGCAAAATCACGACGCTGGGTGGCTTTTCTGTTGAAGTGAATGGTGAGACTGTTCCTGCAAAGAAACTGAAATCAAAGCCATGGGATATTCTCAAAGTACTTGTCGTGATGGGCGGTCGGAATGTGCCGATCGACGAGATTGCCGACATGCTGTGGCCCGAATCAGATGGCGATACTGCCAGCTCCGCCTTCAGTACCAATCTGCAGCGACTGAGAGTGCAATTGGGCAATGATGACTTTCTCATTGTCAAAGATCGCACAATCAGCATAAACGATTCGTTAGTGTTTGTTGATGTTGATGTGTTGTAATCAGATCATATTGTCTGATGGGCGTGACCGTTTTGACAGAAATTGAATTTAAAGTTAACGGACTTAAGATACAGGCTCTGGAGTGGAATGGTGGTGGCTTGCCTGTACTTGCCCTTCATGGTTGGCTTGATAATGCCGCTTCATTTTTGCCGCTGGCAAAATATTTAACGAATCATCACCTCGTTGTGCTAGATCTTCCTGGTCATGGACTCTCTGACCATCTACCTGGGAGTGCCTATTATCATCTGGCGGATAATATCTATCTGATTAAGAGTGTTGCCGATGCTATGGGTTGGCAGCGCTTTGTATTACTGGGCCACTCGATGGGGTCGGCTATTGCAATCCTGGTTGCTGCAGCGATGCCGGATCGTATTATGGCAGTCACTCTTCTTGATGGTATCGGACCGATCGCCTATACCCCGGTGCAGGAGGTGACCGCACTGCGTCAACTACTTTCCCACGCTGTTGAGGAGAAGGTGGGCAGACCCTTTGATACTCTGCAAGCTGCAGCACGTATTCGCCAAAAATATAGCCACTTTGCCATCTCGCAACAGGCGGCAGAACTCTTGGTGGAGAGAAATCTTAAGGAGTGTGACGGTGGGCTCTGCTGGCGATATGACGAAAGGTTAAAGCTACGCTCCAGTCACTACTATAGTGAAGAGCAGGTGCGGGGTATTTTGTCTCATGTAGAGTGTCCCTCTCTGTTGCTTAGCGCCGATCAGGGGGCGCTGGCAGGTTGGTCAGGTTTTGCACAACGTCGCGCTGCGATACCGCGATTAATTCACGAGGTAATGACTGGTGGACACCATTTTCATATAGATGCACCACAGGATGTTGCGAACTGTTTAATTGACTTCTACCAGACGCTTGATTGGGAGAGGTAGTGTGATCTTTATCGAGCTGTTTATTCTGTTACTGGTGGTAGCATTGGTTGTGTGGGCAATACGTCCGCCGCGTCAATGATCCAGTCTGCCATTGCTATGTGGTTGTGATCCTGTAATTCGATATAGGCGAGATAGCGGTCACGTATCTGTCGGACATAGGCGACCGGTTCTTCTCCACGTACATAGCCATGTTTGGCACTCTTTGCGTACTCCTTTTTTGCCAGTAGAAGCATCGCCTTTTCTACATGGTCGAACCAGATATCTGGATTCCACCCTTTTTTTGTCGCGAGGCGGCGTGCATCACGCACATGACCAATCCCTGCATTATAGGCGGCCAGTGCGAACCAGGTACGCTCACCAGTGTCGAGCTCAGGCTCAAAACGATGCAACAGCCAGTTGAGATAGTAGACCCCTGCCTTGATTCCCATATCTGGATCATGCAGTCGTGTAATCCCAATCTCCTTGCCGGTGCGAGGCATCACCTGCATAAGCCCCTGTGCCCCCACCCATGACTTTGCCATGGGGTTAAAGCGACTCTCCTGATACATCTGTGAGACGATCAGACGCCAGTCGAAACCGTAGTGATCGGCATGTTTTTTGGTCAGCTCATCATAGGGGGAGAGTGTGTTATTGGCAGGGGTGTCCGCCCTCTCTTCGCGGTGGCGCTGGATGCGTTTGGAATTTTCAAAATACTTCCTGTAGGTCACGTTGTAAAAGAGACCACGATGCTCTTTTTTGTGAAAGGCGTTGATAGCCTTTAACAACTGTGGATTCTTTATGCGAACAATCCAGCCGTGCTGGCGCTCCTGCAGTGGGAATGCTGGTCGAATATCATTACGCCATGTCAGTTCGATATCGAGTATATGGCTATCGGCGGCGGTTAGGTCAAACTCACCGGAGGCGACTTTATCTATTAGCTCCTCCGTCTCCAGTTCTTCCGGTGCGGCGATGAGTTTAAACTTTATCCCCTCACGCTGTAGCGTCTTCAGGCTCTGCCAGTATGAGCTGCTACGACGCACGACAACGGTACGACCGTTGAGCTGTGCTACTTCAGAGATCGGATCGTCGTGACGACTGACGATGTGTTCTGAGATGGTGTTGTAGGGACGCGAAAAGGCGATCGCCTTCTGCTGTCTATCCTCGGTGATGCTCATAGAGGCGGCGATGAGATCTCCCTTTCCCTGCTCCAGCCAGGGAATGAGCAGGTCGCGGCTGGGTGGTACCACCATCTCTATACGCAGGTCGTGGTTGTCTGCAAAACGCTTTGCCAGCTCATACTCAAATCCGTGAAGCTCACCACGCCACAGGTAGTAGGTGCTGGAACTGTTGCGCGTCAGTACACGCAGCACTTTGTTCTCCTTGATGGTCTTAAGATCACCGCGTGATATAAAATCACCGTCAGCGCCAAGGTAGTGGCGGGCAAGAAAATCGTTAAGGTCATCGAGTCGACTACTGTTCTCTTTGCTCACCGCCCAGGCGACAGGGCGCACTACCCCAATATCAAAACCAATCTCAATACTATTTCCCTCGGGTAGCGTGCGTAGCAGATTACTGTCGACCACGGCCAGGTCGTAGGTGCCCTCTTCGACACCCTTGATAATGGTGTCGGTCGATATCGCTTCATCGACTTCAATGATCTCAAATGGGGGCTGGTAACGGCGTTGCTGTAGATTCTTCAGTGTTTCGTAGTAAGCAGCGGAGCGGTGTACCGCAACCGCTCTGCCCTCCATCTGTTGTGCGCCCTTGGGTGTATCGCCCTTTCGCCCGACCAGTTGTTCGTGTATGTATGTGATGGGTGAGGTGAAGTTGACCTGTCCCTTGCGACTCTCGGTGACGGTAAGGTTGTTGACGATAACCTCGCCATCGCCTGACTGCAGAGCGGGGATGAGCTTAGAAAATTCATCCACATAGATCTTCTCAATATCAAGGCCTCTTGCCTCCGCATAGAGCGAAAGCAGGCGAAATTCGTCGCTCTCCGCGGTACCGCTACGGGGGAGATAGTCAAGACCCTGCGGCTGGCTGGTAAGGAGCACCTTAAGGCGATCTCGATGTGATGAGGTGTCACTCTGGTTCTCATCGCTACCGATTTCGGTAGTGCAGCCAAGGTAAAACAGGATAGATAGCGGGAGTATGAGGCGGTGAAATCGTCGTATCTGCAGCATGGTGTACTCCTGTTATCGTTATCATGCCATTGTACCTGCCACTATCGACGAGGGTAAATCTGTCGATGCCTCTTCATGGTGTGTAGAATATTGGGCCTGTAGAGGGGATAGCAAAGCCAGCCGTGATGATCAAGCAACGCATAACCGAATACATTAAACTGACCAGACTCGATCGGCCTATCGGCATCTATCTGGTGTTGTGGCCTACACTATGGGGGCTGTGGGTAGCGGCAGAGGGGTTACCGCAGCCTCTGGTACTGGTGGTATTCCTCGCGGGTGTGGTGCTGATGCGTTCGGCGGGGTGCGCCATTAATGACTATGCGGATCGCGAGATTGATCTGCACGTCTCACGCACCAAAGAGCGTCCGCTGGCCCGCCGCGCGATCTCGCCAAAGGAGGCGATTGGGGTATTTGTGGTACTCAGCCTGATCGCCTTTGTGCTGGTACTGCAACTCAACACATTAACGATTCTTCTCTCTGTACCGGCGGTATTTCTGGCGGGCAGCTACCCCTTCATGAAACGTTATACCCATCTGCCCCAGGCCTATCTGGGGGTTGCCTTCGGCTGGGCGGTACCGATGGCCTTTGCGGCGGAAACGGGTGATGTACCTGCGGCGGCATGGTGGTGGTTTGCAGCCACCGTTCTCTGGGCTCTGGCCTACGACACCATGTATGCAATTGCTGACCGGGAGGATGACCTGAAGATCGGGGTTAAATCCACCGCCATCCTCTTTGGCCGCTTTGATCGCCTCGCGATTGGGCTGACCCAGCTTGGGGTATTGGCAACGCTTATTGCAGCAGGGGTGAGCTTTCAGCTGCAGTGGCCCTACTATGCGGGGCTGCTAGTGGCGAGTGGTTTTACCCTGTACCAGCACTATCTGATTCGGGGACGTGACCCACAGCTAAGCTTCCGTGCCTTCCTCAATAACCACTATTTTGGGATGACGGTGTTTCTCGGTATAGTGGTGAACTATCTCATACGATAAGCCGATGACCGCTTCGGTCATCGTGACAATGCTCAGGAGTGTCGCCATGTCCCGTTATCGCTGTCTGCGTCTTCTTCTCCCGCTATCGCTTCTGCTACTCGCTGCCTGTACACCCTATCACTATGGTGTACCGGAAGATGACTGGAAGAGGATGAGTCAGGAGGAGCGTAACGAGATTATTCTCATCTATCAGGAGCGTCGCATGCATGAGGAGCGACGCCGTGCCGCCGAGGCGGAACTGCGTGCCCGAGAGCTGGAGAGCATGCACGATCACTATCCCGGTTTGGTCCACCTGCACCTCTCAGGCGGGGTCTACATCTATCGTGGTGTGCGCTACCACTACCATCCCCATACCATCTCATTACGCTACGGTGAGTCACGGAAAATTGAACTGGTGAGCGATAGCCGCACCCGGCCGCATCGTCTCAAACTATGGCTCAGTTATCGCGACGGCAAGGTGTTGATGGGTGATGGGCGTAAGACCCTGCGCAGCTTTGATTACCATGACTCATGGAGACGTGGTTATCGTTATCGTGGTATCGGCCTGCGTGGTGGCGTACAGACCGAAGAGATGGAGATGTTCATCGGTGGTGAACCCTATATGCCGGAGCGGGTCTACGAAAGTGATGGTGATGCCGATTCGGCGTCACATACTAAATCACCGGGGGCGCAGAAAAAGCGGCAAATGAACCGGTCGCCCATAACCGCTGAAGATGCTGACCGAGCCATGAAAAAAGGGCCGAGGGATGAGGTGAGAATTGATGAGGGCGACGCACAGCCTAATGCAGAAAAAACGCATCCGATTCGTTCTGTTGAACCTGATGAAGGGGCGGTTGAACCAGACTCCACTGAAAAGAGAGAATCGAAGCGGGAGAAAGCGAGTGTACGGAATAAGGCGTGTGAGGAGCACGGTAATAGCCGGAAGAGACCCGCTTTCTGTGATGATTAGAGGCAGACCTCTCCCCTGCATACGCATTGTGACCACCCCCTGCAGGGTGGCTGCACAATGAAACAACTCCTTGCCAGACTTCTCGCCTTTGTTGTTGCCTTTAATTGCGTATTTCCCGCCTATGGGATGGGGGGGCGTGCTGTAGAGGCCGGCGATGAGGCGTCACTACGCGCGCACTATCCCAATGCCCGATTCATCCATGTAACAGCCGAAGAGTATCCGCAACTGGCAGAGCGTCTGCGCAGTGAGGGGTATCGCCCTGACATTGATGAGTCTACGCTCAGGCTGGCGCAAAGCGGGGATGTTGTGACGGGATATGAGGGCGCGAGTCGGGAGAGCCAGAGTCGTTCGCGCAACAGGGAGTGTGATAGCAGCAGTGGCTCTCAGGGTGAGAGTTCGGTACGACTCGATCTCGATTTGCATGGAGGTTCAGGGAGTGGCGGCAGCAGCAGTGGTGAGGAGGCCGCGGTACTGTTTGTCATTGTTGGAGCCATAGTGCTGGTGGTGTGGACCCTCTACCTGTTCAAGTATCTCTATGATCTCTCACTCGGTTATCACCCCTGCCGCTGGTCTGAGCTTGCAATTATTACAACGGCGATCAGCAGTGATACGGAGCAGCACGCCTACTTTAACGGTGTGAGTTTTAAAACGGGGATCCGCGATGGGGGTAGCGAGTTCGGTATTATGGCCGAGATAGGTCGCTCCGATATCTACCTTGTCGATAACGGCACCCTGCACCTGAAGGGGAACTACTGGTTGCTGGGGCCGACCCTGAGGTGGCATCTCTCCCATGGGAGTAACCCCCACTATCTGGAGATGGGGTTCGCTGGCGGCTCCACCGAGCATGATGAGATGGGGGTGATTGCGCGGGCCGATATCGGCCTGCGTTTTGGTGTAGGAGAGTCGCTCAATTTTGGCTTTAACTGGGGTGCGCTCAATCTGCAGTTAAATGGCGGAGAGAGTGTGATTACCGAACAGGAGCAGTTTCACTACCAGTATGGATTCTCGATGGGGTATCGCTTCTGAGTACTATGCCTCGGCCCCTGTCGCCACAGTGGCCTCAGTGACCAGGCTTGCGCCCTGTTTCTGCCGCGTTACGGCGCGCTGATCGATATAGTTCTTCAGTGCGATTAACAACCCCAAGCCGATGAAGGCGCCGGGTGGCAGGACGGCGAGCAGGAAACCCCTGTAATCTTCAAAGAGGGTGATAGTAAGCCAGCGAGCCGCCTCACCGAACATCATGTGGGCCTGAGTGAAGAGGGTACCGAGGCCGATCACCTCACGCATCGCCCCTAGTAGTACCAGAATTATCGCAAAGCCCAACCCCATGGTAAGACCATCCACAAAGGATTTTGCGACATTGTTCTTTGAGGCGAAGGCCTCGGCACGACCGAGAATGGCGCAGTTGGTGACGATGAGCGGAATGAATATTCCGAGCACCTTATAGAGGTCGTGGAAGAAGGCGTTCATCGCCAGTTCTACCGCGGTGACGAAGGAGGCGATCACCAGCACAAAGACCGGGATGCGGATCTCGGGGCGCACCAGATTGCGGATCAGGGAGACAGTAACATTGGAGGCGACCAGTACCAGAATGGTCGCCAGCCCCAACCCCAGTCCGTTAATCGCGGTGGAGCTGACGGCGAGCAGGGGACAGAGGCCGAGGATCTGCACCAGGGCGACGTTGTTGTTCCAGAAACCATCTCGGGTGATCTTGCCGTAGCTGATATCTGACATTACTTTGCCTCCGCCTCGGGTGTGTTTCTGGAACCATCATCGAAGATCGCCTCGCGATGCTGTTGATAATAGCGCAAGGTGTTGTGCACCGCCCTGACTACCGCCCGTGGAGTAATGGTGGCACCGGTGAACTGGTCGAATGTACCGCCATCCTTCTTTACCCTCCAGCCGCCCTCATCGGGGTTGATGAGCGAGCGTCCGTTAAAGCCGAGGATCCAGTCGGAGCGCTCCGCCTCAATACCATCACCCAGACCAGGAGTTTCGCGGTGACTCACTACCCGCACCCCGGCGAGGGTACCATCGTAGTTGATCCCCACCAGCAGCTTGATGGTACCGCTGTAGCCGTCGGGGGCAGTGCTGGCGATCACCGCAGCCACCGGCTGCCCGCCCCTGCGGGCTCGATAGATAGCCACCCCATCCTTACTGCCGAGCAGGGCCCTGTCATTCATCGTGATCACATCGCCGTAGATGTCGTTATCGTGGGAGGCCTCGTCGATGATCTGGTGCAGACTGCGCAGCAGCGCCAGGCGCTCATTCTCGATGATACGCTCTTTGGTGTTGATGTAAGTCAGTGAGACGAGGGCGGTACCGATCACCGAAAAGATCCCCAGAATGAGGGCGCCAATGACCATGTTGCGCCACGGC
>JAOUQQ010000101.1 GCA_029879245.1 Chromatiales bacterium
CCGCGCCACTGATCTCCCTCTCCCCCGGCTTCCGCTGGGGTACCACCGTGCTACCGGGGCAGAAGATCACCATGGAGCACGTGATGGATCAGACCGGTACCACTTATCCTGAGACCTACGTGCGTGAGATGAGTGGCGCGGACATCAAGCTGATCCTTGAGGATGTGATGGACAACCTCTTTAACTCCGACCCTTACTACCAGCAGGGTGGTGATATGGTGCGCGTCGGTGGTCTGGATTATGCTTGTGACCCAACCGCATCAATGGGTAATCGCGTTACCGAGATGGCGCTGGATGACGGTACCCGCATCGAGGCAAACAAGAGTTACAAGGTGGCAGGTTGGGCTACTGTTGGCTCGCAGTCGCCGGGGCGTCCTATTTGGGACGTGGTGGCCGACTACCTGCGTGATGTTAAGGTGGCCAAGGTCGACAAGTTCAATACACCGGTATTGAAGAATGTATCGGGCAATCCTGGTCTGGCCGATTACAGCAAATCGTGATTGTCTCTAAGTGGTATAGCTAAGCAGGGGCCGCCATTGTGTGGCCCTTTGTCGTTGTAGCCGGGGGCAGATCAGCGGAAGTCGCGAAGATGGGTAACCTTGCTGTTTGTTGCTGTGATAGGGGGAAGCACCTGCTCTATCTGGTGGGCGGAGACGGGAATACCCATATAGTGGCCCTGCAGGTAATCACAGTTGAGGATCTCAAGAAGCTCCGCCTTCTCCTTACTATCCACCCCCTCGGCAACTACCTTCAAACCCAGGTTATGAGCCAGGTCTATGGTCGAGCGGACGATGATTGCATCGTTTTCACTCTTATCCATATCCATCACAAAGGACTTATCGATCTTCAGCTCATGCAGTGGTAACTGTTTGACGTAAGCAAGGGAGGAGAAGCCGGTTCCGTAGTCGTCGATGGAGAGTTTTACCCCGAGTGCATGAATCTCCCTCATCGTGAGGATGGCCTGATCCGGGTCGATCATCATCGCCGTCTCGGTCACCTCCAGCATGAGTCGTTGCGCCGGAAACTCCCATTTGGCCAACAAGCTCTCCAGCATGGTGAGAAAATTATGTGCGTGTAGATTGAAGGCGGAGATATTGACTGCGAGGATACCGAAATCGAGTCCGCGATTGTGCCACTTCATCGCCTGCTGCAGGGCACCATCTAATACCCATTGGGTTAATCTATGGACCTGTCCAGTCTGTTCGGCGACTGAAATAAAGAGCTCGGGATTGATGGGGCCTCGTTCACTATCTTCCCAGCGGCATAATGCCTCCAGTCCGCTAAGTTTGCCGTTATGTGTGGCGAACTGTGCCTGGTAGTGAAGTTTCAATTTGTCCTGACGCAACGCCTCGCGTAGCAGCCCTGCGAGGCTGATCCGCTCGACACTGGCGGTATCGTATCGCTCGTCATAGACCATGATTCCAACCTTGTGCTGTTTGGCTGAGGCCATGGCGATGGTGGCGAGGCGGGTCAGTTCATTGCGTTCATTTGAGTGGCTGGGGTAGAGGGCGATCCCCATGCTACAGGAGATGGAGAGGCTGATGCCATCTACATCGAACGGGGACTCCATCTCCTTGCGGATCTTATGTGCTACATAGAGCGCTTCATCGCGATCAGTGTTGAGGAGCAACACGGCAAATTCATCACTGGCAAAACGTGAAACCATGTCGCTTTCGCGCAGAATTGTGCGCAGGCGCCGCCCGAATTTCATGAGAATATCATCACCCGTTTTCTGCCCCAGAGTGTCATTAATCTCTTTAAAGCGATCCAGCCCAAGCATGACTACCGAAAAGATGGCCCCATCTTTTGCCGCACCCTCGCAAAGGCTCTGCAAGTTTTTCATCATTTGATAGCGATTCGGCAGTCCGGTAAGGCTGTCGTGCAGCGCGATGTGCTCCAGCGCACTCTGTCTATCCTGTACCTGTTGACGCATCTCTTCATAGGCATCAATAAGGTGACGGGTCTCCAGATTGTATACCTGAGGTAGCGCGACTGATTTTCCATCATCTGACGAGGCATCGACCTTAAGTGCCGTGGCGATGGTGGCTATTGGTTGCAATACGGTTCGCTGGAAGTAGACGAATGCCACGCCAATGACAAGCAGACCAAAGGAGCTGAGACCCCAGACAAATTTGACGATTGTTGTGGCGACCCTTTCAAGGGTAGCCGTGTCACGTGTGGCATATTTCTCAATGCTAACTTCAAGTTCGTGAATGTACTCCCATATGTGATCCAGATGAGGTGAGACAGTACGCTTGAGATAGTGGGTTAGGGCGTGACGATCACCACTGTCATTGTTGTAGCGCAAGGTGTCAAAGCTCTGGTGCCATTGCCCCATTGCCTCCCTCATCTCGCGCAGTAACTGTTGTCCTTCAGAACTTTTCTCCAGCTGTGGAATGTCACTAAATGAGCCCAGTGCCGAGTGTAATTCACGATGGAGTTCTGTGATCGCCTCTTCCTGTGAGGGTCTCTCCTCCTCAACCGGCGAGTTGATATAGCTATTGATCTCTTGTCGTAGTTGTTGCCACAGCGCTATCGTCGATTCGAGCTGAGTGCTTGATTGTAGCAACTGCTGTAGTGCATTGGCGTGGGATCCAAAGCGCTGCATGGCCTGATTTAGGTGATGATGTTGTTCATCATTTTGCAGCGCGATCTCCTTGTTACCCTGTCTTAAGTCCATTACCCGATCCAGCGTGATGTGCAATGATTTAATGTCGAGCTCAAAGTCGCCAAGCTCGTTGTTCAACTTGCGGTCGATAAACCATTGGTGTTTGCGTAACTGACCAAAGTAGAAGAGGGCGCTGTCTATGTTATGGTGGACCTCCTGGCGCAGCACCATATCCGGGCCCCACATAAAGGCCTCCAGCCCCTTCTCTATGCTGAGGATCTCATCGCGCAACTGCCGGATCTGATAGGCAGCCTGTTGGCGCATCTCAATATTATGATTGTGTTGCTGACTGCTCTGATTGACGTAGTGTTGTGCAAATATGGCGAAGGCAAAGATCAGGGAAACGACGATTGTGGAGACAAACAGATAGCGCTGTCGCAGGCTATATAGCTTGCTATTTTGCTGAAAAATAAAGGTTTTATCGTTCATGTGCGACGATTTTATCAGCTATGATACTCCCCCATCCCCATGGTCATCATACTGACTTATAGCAGTGGGTGGAAGTCGCCGAGGTGACAGGGTCTACACAATAGGTGCAAAGTGCCGATTTCTTGCTATGTTGATGGGTAGAGTAATGATAATGAGAGGCCCTTTCTGCGAAGGAGGTAAGTGGGATGTTAAATCGTCTGAAGCCGGTTGTGGGCGACTGGTACCGTGATGAGCAGGGTTCGGTTTTTGAGGTGGTTGCTTTCGAGGAGGATGCGGGCATTATCGAAATCCAGTATTTTGACGGTGCAGTGGAGGAGCTGGATATCGATAGCTGGTTTGGTCAGATGTTGACCCGCAGCGCTGCCCCGGAGGACTGGTCAGGCCCCTTCGATGACCTGGAGGCCGATGATTTTGGGGATACCGAGACGGCGCGCCACTACGATGAAGGTAATCCGCTCGATACCTTTGACTGGAATGAGTAGGAGGAGTGGTGCCTACCCTCCCTCCTTCTCCCCCTTTTCAGCCTTCTCGCCATCCTCTCTCTCCTTAGCCTGATCCGCATAGTGCTGGCGGATCAGGGTCATTTCATGCAGTCGATCAAGGGCCTGGGCGTTGAGTGACTCCTCAGGATAGTTTCCGTCCTCATCAAGCTCACCTGGTTCGATTCCTGTGAGTAGATAGAGCGCCTCATCCACACTCGCTACCTCATAGATCAGGAATTGACCGTTACGTGCGGCCTCCACCACATCCGGATGGAGCATCAGATTCTTGGTGTTGCTCGCGGGGATGATTACCCCCTGCTCGCCGTTAAGGCCACGGCTTCGACACACTTCAAAGAAGCCCTCGATCTTCTCGTTTACCCCGCCGACGGGTTGTACCTGACCGTGCTGGTTAACCGAACCTGTCATCGCAAGTGATTGATTTACAGGCACTTCGGCAATGGCTGAGAGCAGGGCGCAGAGTTCGGCCAGTGAGGCGCTGTCCCCCTCCACGCCGCCATAGTTCTGCTCGAATACCAGGCTGGCGGAGAGGGAGAGAGGCTGGCGCTGGGCGTAGCGTGAGGCGATGAAGGAGGAGAGGATCAATACCCCCTTGGAGTGGATCGGGCCGCCCATCTCCACCTCCCGCTCAATATCGACCACCTGCCCCTCACCGATATGAACTGTAGCGGTGACCCGTGAGGGCTGGCCGAAGCTGTAGTTACCCAGCTCCATTACCGAGAGGGCGTTGACCTGCCCCACCTTTTCACCGTGGCTATCAATGAGGATGTCTCCGCGTTGGATCGCCTCGTGGATCCGCTCACGTACGCGTGAGGCGCGGTGCTCCTGCTGCTCGATGGCGTGGCGAATGTCATCACCCATTACCGGATCATTCCCATGCTGACGGGCCCAATAGTCGGCCTCGCGTAGCAGATCGGCGATGGAGCGCATGTGGGTGGTGAGCTTTTCGTTATCCTCCTCCTGACGTGCGGCGTAGTTGATCACCTGGGCCACCGCATCACGATGGAAAGCTAGCAGCGCCTCTTTGCGTGCGATAGTGGCAATAAGGCGCGCCATCAGCAGATTATTCTCCGAGCTGCGCTCGATATGGTCTTCGAAATCGGCCTGCACCTTGAAGAGTTCACCGAAGTCGGGATCGTACTCCTGCAGCAGGTAATAGAGCATACGGTCACCCAGGATCACCACCTTGAGGTCAAGCGGGATCGGCTCCGGCTCAAGCGAGACTGTGCTGGCCAGCCCCCACATCTTCTCCAGGGGCTCGATATTTATCTGGCCGGCGTAGAGGGCGCGCTTCAGCCCCTCCCAGGCATAGGGCTGGGTGAGCAGCTTGTGTGCATCCACCAGCAGATAGCCGCCATTGGCCTCGTGCAGAGCGCCGGGTTTGAGCAGGGTAAAATCGGTCATCAGGGTACCGAACTGGGCGATATGTTCGGCGCGCCCCACCAGGTTGAGGTAGGTGGGGTTGTCCAGATAGACAACCGGGGCCCCCTCATCGCGGTTGTTGAGGATCAGGTTGTTAACCTTGTAACGGTGCAGGGCACTCGGGTCGGAGGGCTGCTGGCCTAGAAGGTTCTCCGTCTGCTCCTCACCCCTGAGGAAGTCCCTGACGTTCTCGATCACATCCCGCTCCACCGCGTTGAGGTACTCCTGTACCTCGGATAGCGGTTGATAGTGCTTGCGCAGCTCGTCGATAAGATGGCCGACCGCCGACATCGCCACCTCACGCTTTAGCGCCTTGATCCGGTCGTGAGTCTCCTTGCGCCACTGCGGGATCTGTTGAATGACCTCCTGCAACTGCTCCTGCAGTGCTGAGACCACAGCCTCGATCTCCTCCTGCTCTTTTGCCGGTAGTTTGTCGAACTCCTCGGGGGTTACTACCTCATCGCCGCGCAGCGGGGCAAAGGCGAAGCCGCTAGGGGTGCGGAACAGTTTGATCCTCTGTTTGCTGGCGGTCTCTGCCAGCTCGGAGAAGGCCTGCTCCTGCCGTGTCTTGAGCTCCTCCTCCAGTGTCTCTATCTGGTCACGGTACTCTTCACTTTCGAAGGCGGCGGGCAACACCGTGGTCAGCTCCTCGACCAGTTGCGCCATCTGCTGCGCCAGTTCACTGCCACGACCGTGGGGCAGGCGTAGCGCCTTCGGTTTGTGGGGCAGGGTGAAGTTATTGACGTAACACCAGTCATCGGGCTCCTCCTGTGCGGCGGCCCGCTGTTCGAGAAACTGGCTCACCATGGAGTGTTTGCCCATCCCCGAGGGGCCCATCACATAGAGGTTGTACCCCTCGCGCCGGATGCCGATGCCGAAGTGCACCGCCTGAACCGCCCGATCCTGGCCGATGATTTCGGTCAGATCCGCCAGCTCCTCGGTGGTGGTAAAGGTGAATTGCGAGGCGTCACACTGGAGGCAGAGGCGATCGGGGGAGAGCGGTGCGGATTTATTCATTCTCAGATCTCAATATTGGAGCTGCATATGGGCCAAGTGTAACTCAGAACCTGCTGGATGTGACGTAAGGGAGGGGTGGCAGAGTGGGAGAGCAGGGTGAGACGGAGAGAACAATAGCGCCGGATATTTCCGATATACTTGTGCTGTCTGTCTCAAATTAGAGTGGTCTTATCGATTATGACGTTACGCAAGGATGAGGCCACTTCGCCAGTCCTGGAGGTTAAACTGGATTCTGAGGTGCTCGGTAAGGAGGCCTATAACGACATCATGCATGAAAGCATGCTACCGATAGCGGATATATCCCCTGTGCGCCCTTCTCGTGGTTCTCCTCCCCAGAGTGAAACCAAAGAGTTAATGCACGCCTTCAATCTTGGCGAGGTGGCCTGCACCCTGACTAGAGCGAAAAGCCGGGTCTTTTGTCGCAGTCGCAAACATATCGCTGGCAGCGACATGGAGGATTTCTATGTGTTACCTCTTTATTACAAAGGTGTGGGCTACTACGACGATGGTCGTAGCGTAGTCATTAGCAACAGTGCCTGCTCACTCATTGACCTCAGTCACCCTCTTTCCGGTCATACCTCGGATGGGGCGGAGGCGTATTATCTGGTATTTCCCAAGCCGCTGTTGCGGCAGTATGGCTATGAACTGAGTACAGGTGGTGGTCATATAATCGCCGGTAACGATCCAAGAAGTGCGATTCTGCTCGGGGCGATACACAGTGCCCATAGCAATTTTGACAAGCTTAGGCCCGGAGAGGAGAAGAACGTTACTGATGCTCTGATGGGGCTGGTGAGTCATATTATGGGGGCTGGACATGATAACCAGCAGGCACGCTCTGCGGCGCTCAGCAGTATGATGGCCTATATTGACGCGCACCTGCATGATCCCGCACTCGGTACCGATACACTGGTCAGGGCCTTTCATCGCTCAAGGGCGACGATCTACCGTCTGTTCGCTGAGGAGGGGGGGATCTTCGCCTATATTCAGCGCCGCCGTCTGCATGCCTGTTATCGGGAATTGACATACGATATGCGTGCGACACGGCGCATTGTCGACGTGGCATTAAGTTGGGGATTTACCAACCACAGCCACTTTACCCGTATATTTCGGGAACACTACGGCATAGCGCCATCCAGTCTGCGAGATGCGGTGCTGGCAGAGGAGCTGGGCACGGTGGATCATAATGCACAACGCTATAGTGAACACATAAATAACAAAAGGCTCTGGATGTTTCATAGCATCTGAGTTTTACCACCCACCGGTCGAAGAGTTTCACGCACCCCTGTTGTCATGTTGAGACGGTGAGTGCAGCCTCGCCACCAACGTCTCCCTATACTCCCGTTCAACAATCGTGTTCGTACAAGGGAGTAGTGCAATGAGGTCTTTCATTCATGGTTTGTCTATTTTGTGCCTGGTCGCCTTCGTTACCGCCTGCGGTGGCGGTGGAGGCGGTGGTACATCCGTCCCGTCTGCGCCGCTCAATGTCACGGCAACACCCGGTGATACCACCGTCGGGCTGACATGGGATGCTGTGGCAGGTGCCAGCGGCTATAAGGTCTACTGGCACGATGGAGGCGTCACGACGGCAGACTGGACACTGCTGGAAAGTCCGTTGATGACAACGGCGAGCCACAGCGGCCTGACGAACGAGATAACCTATAGCTACCGTGTTAGTGCCGTGAATAGTGGCGGTGAAGGGGCTTTCTCCTCCACCGTGACCGCGACCCCGTTCTTCCCGCTGGTTGCCCCGCTCGATGTAACGGCAACACCTGGTGATACCACCGTTGGGCTGACATGGGATGCCGTGGCGGGTGCCAGCAGTTACAGTGTCTACTGGCACGATGGTGGCGTTACGACGGCGAACTGGACGCTGCTCAGCACTCAATCGGCAAGATCGGCCACCCACAGCAGCCTGACGAACGATGTCACCTATAGCTACCGTGTCAATGCGTTGATAAGTGGCGTTGAGGGACCGTTTTCCGCCACCGTTAGTACGACACCGCGCATTGCACCGACGGCCCCAGCCCATCTGCGCTCTGAGATCACCGCCGATAGTGCCACGGCAACTCAGGTTACCATTTCGTGGCCAGCAGTGGTCAACGCGACATCGTATCGCGTCTATTTTGGCACCAAGCCGGGTATTGTCACGGCCAGCGCTTCGCTAAATGTGACCGCAACCACCTCCTACAGCGTGACACTCGACAGCAGCAACAACCGCCATGTGGCGCGTGTGGCTGCGGTGAATGACGAGGTAGAGGGACCACTGTCGGCGGAGATCGCGGTCTCAACGCAGGGCGGCTGGGGCATGAGAAGCGGTGCCCACGGTGTTGCCGACATTCTCGGCATGGCCCATGACAGTACCAGTGGCATCTATGTCAACGTGGGTGAGCGCGGTCTGGTGTCGCGTAGTACCGATGGTGTTAAGTGGTCGATGATTAATGCGGGGGCCAGTGAGTACAATTTCATGGATGTGATCTGGGCCGGTGACAAGTTCGTCGCGGTCGGCTGGGACGCTCTCCATAGCCAGATTGCGGTACTGAACAGCAGTGACGGGCTGCTCTGGACGACGACTGTTGGACAGATAACGGCGATCGATACCCCCTCCTATTTATCGCTGGCCTGGAGTGGCACCGACCTGCTGTTGGTAGGCAGTGGATTTTATGCCCATACCGATAGCACACTCAATGTCTGGACAAAAAGCACGACGATGGTGCCAGCCGGGGGAGGGGCACCGATTTCAACGATCGGTAGGAGGTTCAACGATGCTATGTGGGATGGCAGTCAGTTTCTGATTTCGGACGCAGGGAACATTTTTCTCAGTAGTGATCTGACCACATGGAATATCTCTAACACGAACCTCTTCGCTTTAGATGTGGTGAATAACGCGATCTACGTTGCAGCGGCGCTCGACGGCATCTATAGCAGCAGTGATGGGGTAACCTGGACCCTGCGTCAGGCTGTACCCGCCGGGGCCGGTGACTTTTTCTATTTCACAGGCGCCGTGTGGGATGCCTTTAACAGCCAGTTTGTCGTGATGGGTGTGGATGCCTATACGGCGAACAGCGGCCGTATCTACACCAGCGCCGACGGGATTAGCTGGGTTGAGACGGCCACCGGGTTGAGTAAAACCCTGAACGGCCTGTTTAACGCGGGCAACCAGAGCATAGTTTATGGGGATAACGGCGTCTTTCTGGTCTCTCATGGAGGTACCACCTGGAGCGCCATTGAAGGGCACGGGGGAGAGAACATTCAGGGGCCAGCCAGTGATGGTAGCGGCTGGGTTGTTGTCGGCAATAAGGGCGTCGTCGGTCGCAGTACCGATGGGGTCAGTTGGAACTGGCTCAACCGCATGTGCAGCACCTGGACGACGGGAACCAATTGGTTGCGCGTGGCCTATGGCAATAACAAATACGTTGCAGTCGGTCAGCAGGGTTGCATCATGGGCAGCACGGATGGAGGTGCAACGTGGACCGAGGTCACCAGTGGTGTTACTGCGGATCTTTACGACATCGAATGGGACGGGGCGCAGTTTGTGGCCGTTGGTAACCTTGGAACGATCCTTACC
>JAOUQQ010000020.1 GCA_029879245.1 Chromatiales bacterium
CAAAGAATGATGCATACCAGATACCCAGCAGCGCCATGACCACAGGCAGATTCTGCTCCATTGGCGCATGCAGGAAGTGCTGGTCCATCGCATGGGCTCCCGCCAGTAACGCCTCAAAATGGTCAAAACCGAGATAGAGCGCAATGGAGAGGCCAATAGCCGACCACAACGAATAGCGCCCTCCCACCCACTCCCAGAACTCAAACATGTTGGCACTATCGATACCAAAGGCCACCACCGCCTCGACATTGGTCGATACCGCAACAAAGTGTCTGGCTACCGCCGCCTCATCGTGAAGGTTATCCACCAGCCAGCGACGTGCAGTGTGGGCATTGGTCAGGGTCTCCTGGGTAGAGAAGCTCTTGGAGGAGACGATAAACAGGGTAGTTTCAGGATCCAGAGACTTCATCTGCTCGGCCACGTGGGTCCCATCCACATTGGAAACATAGTGAACCTGAATTCCACCATGGGCATAGGGTTTCAGGGCCTCGGTCGCCATCTGTGGTCCCAGATCAGAGCCACCAATGCCAATATTGACCACATCGCAGATTCGCTTGCCGGTGTGCCCCCGCCACTCACCGCTCAGCACTCGCGTACAAAACTGCTCCATCCGCGCCAGTACCCGGTTGATCTCGGGCATCACGTCCTCACCATCGACAATAATCGGGGTATTGCTGCGGTTTCTCAGGGCGACGTGAAGGGCCGGACGCCTCTCAGTAAAGTTAATCGCCTCGCCAGCAAACATCCGTTGAGCCCAGCCACCCACGTCCGCCTCACTAGCCAGATTAAAAAGCAGATGCATCGTCTCGTCACTGATACGATTTTTGGAGTAATCTAGAAGAATATCGTTGAAATGTATGGAAAATTTATCAAAACGACCGCGATCTTCTGCAAACATGTCACGCAGATGCCGCCCCTCCATCTTCTCAAGATGGGTTTGAAGCGCTATCCAGGCGGCGGAGCGGCTCAGTGCTGTATGCGGCTTAGTCGGCATAATATCCGGTCATAATCTCTATTTTACTTTTTATTCAACAAGATACGTTGATGAATCGAGAATCCCGCATATCATACCGCAACTGACCTGTATACTCACTCAGCTTTCGCGGCTACGGCATCGGGGCTAGGCATCCTACCTGCAATAGGGGTTATAATACGCGGCTTTGTGCTTTCTCCTGCAGCGAGAAGACGAGACAAACCAATGACTAAGGTGTGAACACTCCGCATGACAGCAATCAGTGACAAGACACTTCGCACGCGCGTAAAACTGTTTGGTAACATCCTTGGAGAGATCCTTGAGGCGCAGGCTGGTAGAGATGTACTTGAGGCCGTTGAGACCCTGCGCAAGGGCTACATCAGCCTGCGCAAGCGTGATAATGGTGGAAAGAGAGGCAAACTGACCCGTTTTATTGAGGGTCTGGATGCCGACACTCTGGTGCATGTGGTACGTGCCTTCAGTATCTACTTTAGCCTGGCCAACATCGCCGAAGAGGCCTATATGCACCGCCAGCGTCGCCGTCAGGTACGTAGCGGTGGGCCTCTGTGGACCGGCTCCTTTGACTCGGTACTACGTGAATTCCATAAAGATGGCGTATCCCTGGAGCAGTTGCAGGAGGTACTGAACAATCTGGCCTATATGCCGGTCTTCACCGCCCACCCCACCGAAGCAAAGCGGCGTACCGTGCTGGAGAATCTGCGCCGCATCTTCGTCACCAGTGAAAAACTCAATGACATTCGACTGGGTAGTGAGGAGAAGGATGCGATCATCCGTCAGCTCAAGACCGACATTCAGATCCTGTGGAAGACCGATGAGGTACGTACCCAGAAGCCCGAGGTACGCGACGAGATCAAGAATGGCCTCTTCTACTATCGCGAGAGTCTCTTTACCGCCATCCCCGAGACCTACCGCAATATGGAGAAGGCAGTACGGCGCATCTACGGCCAAGATGCCAACATTAATGTCCCCAATTTCTTCAAGTTTGGCTCGTGGATCGGCGGTGATCGCGACGGCAATCCCTACGTCACCCCCGAGACCACGGCACTGGCGGTACGCCTGCAACACCGTGAAATACTGCGTGAGTACCTGCATCGTATTACCAATCTGAGTCACTTCCTCACCCACTCCAGTCAGCTGTGTGAGCCCAATGCGGCCTTCTCCGCCAGTCTGGAGCGCGATGAGGCGGCCTACCCCGACGCCTTTAATGACAAGCCGGAACGCTTTGCCACCGAACCCTATCGCCGCAAACTCTACATTATGCGTCACCGCCTGCGCGAGAATCTGCGACTCGTAGAGGCCAACATGGCAGGGAACGAGAGTGATGCCTACCACAGCGCCTATCGCACCGAACAGGAGTTCATCACCGATCTCAGTCAGATCTATCAATCCCTGTTGAGTCATGGTGATAAAAACGTCGCCAATCGAGAGCTGCGGGATCTGATCTGGCTCGCCGAAACCTTCGGCTTCTATCTGGTCCATCTGGATGTACGCCAGGAGTCGACCCGACACACCGAGGCGGTCACTGAGCTTCTCGCCAGTCAGTCAAAGGCGATCGATTACACCAGCCTCAACGAACAACAGCGCCTTCAGTTACTCTCTGAGCTTATCGGTCGTGCCGAATCGCTTAACATTGAGCGCACTACACTCACTGCCCCGACACTGCAGACTCTGGATGTCTTTGATGTCATGGCGCGGATGCGCCGCGAAGTAAGTCCGCAGGCCTTTGGCAGTTACGTCATCTCGATGACCCACGCCGCCAGCCACATTATGGAGGTGATGCTGCTGGCACGTCAGGCCGGGATGGCAGGGAGAAATGGCGACAAGTGGTTCTGTGATATCAGCATCAGCCCGCTGTTCGAGACCATCGAAGACCTGGAGCATATCGAGCCGGTGATGAAGAGCCTGCTCGATAATGACGTCTACTCCGCCCTGCTGCAGAGTGCCGGCAACACCCAGGAGGTGATGCTCGGCTACTCCGACTCCTGTAAGGATGGCGGTATCCTCGCCTCAGGCTGGAACCTCTATCAGGCACAGAAACAGATCACCGCCCTCACCGATGGCCACGGCGTGGAGCTGCGTATGTTTCATGGCCGCGGCGGCACCATCGGTCGTGGCGGCGGCCCCACCCATGCGGCGATCCTGTCGCAACCGGCGGGGACGGTGCACGGCCAGATCAAATTTACCGAGCAGGGCGAGGTACTCTCCAGCAAATACAGTAATCTGGAGACGGCGATCTATGAGCTGACCATGGGTGTCTCCGGTCTGCTCAAAGCGAGTCGCTGCCTGATCACCCCTCCCCAGCCCGATAACGAGGAGTACCTCGAGATCATGCACCAGCTGGCGGCCAAGGGTGAGCAGACCTATCGCGACCTCACCGATAACACCGAAGGCTTCCTCGACTACTTCTACGAAGCGACCCCGGTGACCGAGATCGGGCTGCTCAACATCGGCTCACGCCCCTCACACCGCAAGAAGGGGGACCGCTCCAAATCATCGGTACGTGCTATCGCCTGGGTCTTCGGCTGGGCACAGTCACGCCACACGCTCCCTGCATGGTATGGCATCGGCTCCTCACTGCAGAGCTGGCTTGATAAGGACAGGAAGAACCTGCAGAAACTGCGAAAAATGTACCAGCAGTGGCCCTTCTTTAACGCCCTGCTTAGCAACACCCAGATGGCGCTGTTTAAGGCGGAAATGCGCACTGCGGCAGAGTATGCCGAACTGTGTGAAGATCGAGGTGTCGCCGAGAAGGTCTATGGCCTGATCAAATCCGAGTATGAACAGACCACCAATAACATCCTCAAGGTAGCTGAGATAGAGCGACTGCTGGAGGAGAATCCAACCCTGGAGCTCTCACTGACCCGCCGTGACCCCTATCTGGATCCCCTCAATCATATTCAGATCACCCTGATCAAGCGATTCCGCGATGAATCACTCAGTGAGGAAGAGCGCGAGGTGTGGCTGGAGCCTCTACTGCGCTCTATTAACGCCATCGCCGCGGGGATGCGCAACACGGGCTAAGGAGTGCTCGACCACAAAAAAGCCCGGTTATGACACCGGGCTTTTTTTATCCAACTTGAAAACCTTTATCAGGCCGCCTGAACCGGGATGGTATTGGCTGTGTGGCTCACCCGGTTGTTACCATCAAAATAGATCAGCTTCGGCTTGAAGGTGGCCAACTCCTTCTCATCCAGTTGCACGTAGGCGGCGATGATAATGATGTCATCCGGGTTCGCCTTGTGGGCGGCGGCACCATTAACCGAGATCACACCAGAGCCATCCTCGGCACGGATCGCATAGGTGGTAAAACGCTCACCGTTGGTAATGTTGTAGATCTGGATCTGCTCATACTCACGGATGCCTGAGAGTTCCAGCAACTTACCGTCAATGGCGCAGGAGCCCTCATATTCGAGCTCGGAGTGGGTCACGCGCACGCGGTGGAGCTTGGCTTTGAGCATGGTGCTGATCATGGTTGAGGTGCTTCCTCGATTTTCACGAACCGCCAATTATGAAGCTTTGAAAGATGAGATTCAATGCCTGCGATACGGTTACGGTGGTGGTAACACGAAGCTTAATCAAGGTTAATCAACAGGTTATCGATAAGACGCGCCCTGCCCAGATGGGCCGCGGCCAATACCACCAGTTGCCGCTCCCCGCTATCAGGTGATCCCAGTTCGGCGGCCCGACGGATGGCGACATAGTCGGGGCGTAGCCCCGCTGCCACCAGCTCTGCGCTAGCCGCGACCTCAATGGAGTCAAAATTATTCTCCCCGTTGCGCAGTTTCTCCGCGACACCCAGCAACGTCCGGTAGAGAGCCGGTGCAACCGATCTCTCCTCTGGGGTGAGATAACCGTTGCGCGAACTCATCGCCAGACCATCTGACTCGCGTTCAGTCGCCACACCGATGATCTCGACTGGGATATTGAGGTCGGCCGTCATACGCCGCAGCACGGTCAGCTGCTGATAGTCCTTCTCGCCGAACAGGGCAAGATCTGGCTGTACCATATTGAAGAGTTTGCTCACCACGGTGGCAACGCCGCGAAAGTGGCCGGGGCGGCTAGCACCACAGAGGAGATCGGAGAGCCCCGGCACCTCTACACGGGTTACTCCTTCTCGGCCGTTGGGATAAACCTCCGCCTCCTGAGGCAGAAAGAGCAGATCCGCCCCCGCCTCACGCAGCCTGGCCTGATCTGCCTCCGGGGTTCGCGGGTATGCGTCGAGGTCCTCATTGGCACCAAACTGCAGCGGATTGACGAAGATACTCACCACCACCCGCTCTGCCACCCTCTTCGCCTCCGTTACCAGCTTGATGTGGCCGGCATGGAGATTACCCATGGTCGGCACGAAGGCTACCCGCTCACCGGCCAGCAGCCATTGATGGCGCTGCGCCCTTAACTCCGCAATGGTAGTGACGATCTCCATCGGATTTAATCGAAGCCGTGCTGTGCAGTCGGAAAGCTACCGGCCTTTACCTGAACGGCATAGGCCTTAATCGCCGCGGCGATCGAACCGCTCTCGGCGAGAAAGTCGTGGGAGAAGCTCGGACGCTTGCCGGGGGTGATCCCCAGCATGTCGTAGAGCACCAACACCTGGGCATCGGTATCGACCCCGGCACCGATACCGATCACCGGGATCGTGAGACTCTCGGTGATCCGCTTTGCCAGGGCACGGGGGACACACTCCAGTAACATAATGTCGGCACCGGTCTGTTCCAGTGCCACGGCATCGGCCACCATCTGCTCTGCCGCCGCATCGTCCCGACCCTGTACCCTGTACCCCCCCACCTTGTGTACCGACTGGGGGAGCAAGCCAAGATGGGCGCAGACCGGAATACCGTTCTCGGTCATCGCACGCACCGCCTCCAGCCGTGGCGCCCCCCCCTCCAGCTTGACCATCTGCGCCCCCCCCTCCTTCATCAGACGGGCGGCGTTAGCGAGCGCCAGCTCTGTGGTGGCGTAACTCATAAAGGGCATATCTGCCATCACCAGCGCGTTCCCGGCGGCACGGCTTACCAGAGAGGTGTGATAGACCATCTCATCCATCGTTACCGGGATGGTGCTCTCGCGGCCCTGTACCACCATCCCCAGTGAATCACCCACCAGCAGCACCTCCACTCCGGCCTCGTCGATCAGCTGGGCAAAGGCGGCATCATAGGCGGTAAGAACGGCAAACTTCTCACCACGCTGCTTCATCTGGTGCAGGGTAGAGACGGTTATCGGCATGGCATCCTCACAGCATCGAGGGAACAGGGTTAAAGTAGTGGCGACCGCGCTTTACCTCGCGGATCTGCTCCAGCAGCATTATATAGTCCGCGTCACTCTCTGCCAGGTCAATCTCCGCGGCGTTGACGATGAGCAGTGGTGTAGCGTCGTAATCGTAGAAGAAGCGTGCGTAGCCATCCATCACCCGGCGCAGATAGTCAGCGGTAATATACTCCTCACCGATACGCCCCCGTCGGCTGATACGCTGCAGCAACACATCGACAGGGGCCTGCAGGTAGATCACCAGATCGGGGCGCGGTGCATCAAGGGTAAGCAGTGCGTAGGCCTGCTCGTAGAGGGCCAGCTCATCGGGGTTGAGGGTCATCTCGGCGAAGAGGCGATCCTTCTCCAGCATAAAGTCGGCCACCCGTACCGGCTCGAACATATCCCCCTGGCGCAGCTCCTGCATCTGCCTCGCACGCTGGAACAGAAAGAACATCTGCACCGGCAGCGCCCCGGAACGCGGGTCCTCGTAGTAACGCTCAAGGAAGGGGTTCTCCTCCGCCCCCTCCAGCAGCAGCTCACTGCCAAAGGTATCGGCCAGTCGGCGTGCCAGGGTCGTCTTGCCGACCCCAATGGGCCCTTCAATAACGATGAAACGGGGGTCACTCACTCACCGTCTCCTCCTCAAGTGGCAGTAAAGTCTCCTCTGGCAGCATTGCCAGCAACCGTTCTACCGGCACGCCGTCTGGCAGCCTCAGCAAGGCGTCGATATCGAGCAGCGGCTGCAGCACAAAACGGCGCTCCCGGATGCCCGCATGGGGTACCGTCAAACGCTCATTATGGATCTCTTCTGTGCCAAATAGCAGCAGATCGAGGTCCAGCGTCCTCGGCCCCCACCGCTCTGGCCCCCGCGTGCGCTGGTGAGCCTGTTCGATCTCCTTCAGCCCGTCGAGCAACTCAAGCGGCCTGAGCCGGGTCTCAATGGCCGCCACGGCGTTGATATAATCGGGCTGCCCTGCGGGCCCCATTGGCGGTGTTCGGTAGAGTGGCGAGACGGCGAGCAGGCGGGAGGAGGTTAACTGTGCCAGTTCGGCTATCGCCTGACGCACCTGTCTGACGGGCGATAGCAGGTTGCTGCCAAGCCCGACATAGGCCAGCACATAGGTGTGGTCACTCAGCATGGATTACTCTCTGTTCGGCGCCGGGCGCTTGCGCGGTGGACGGCGACGGCGCTTTTTACCGCCGCCCCCTTTGTTCCCGGCGCGCACCATCTCCTGGCGCGTCTGCTCGCTTGCATCCTGAAACTTACCCCACCACTCGGCCAGCTCCTCTACCGGCTCACCACTCCCAGCGCGTAACAGGAGAAAATCGTAGGCGGCACGAAACCGTTTCTGCTCCATCAGGCGGAAGACACGACCGCCGTGATTCTGTTTAAGTCTCTCCTGCCACTCCCAGATCTCACGCGACTGCAGACTGAAGCGCTTGGGTAACGCCACACGTTTTACCTGACGGGCAACCACTGCATCCCCCGCCAGCTGCATCGCCTGTATCGGTGGCATCTTTTTACGTGCGAAGAGTGCCGCCTCACTGCGCACCGACTGCCACAACAGCGCCGCATAGAGAAAGGCCGGGGTCACCGGTTTATCCTCAGCGATACGGTTATCGGTGTTCTCCAGCGCGTGCAGCAGCAGGGTGTGCGGAAAGTGCTCCTCCTCCTCGGTCAGCGCCACCTCGGTCTCCGGGAAGAGTTGACCAAAGAGCTGGTAGTGTCGCAGCAGCTCATAGGTAGCGACGCCACTACCGGCGAGCAGCAGTTTCAGGCTCTCATCAAAGAGGCGGGCCGAGGCGACCTCTTCGAGCAGGTATCCCAGTTCACGGATCGCCCTCTCACTCTGCGGGTCGATACGAAAACCGAGTTTGGCGGCGAAACGCACCGCGCGCAGCATCCGCACCGGGTCTTCGCGAAAGCGTGTATACGGGTCACCGATCATCCGCAGCCGCCCCGCCTTCAGGTCGGCCATGCCACCCGTGTAATCGACAACGGAGAAGTCCCTGATGTTGTAGTAGAGAGCGTTGACGGTAAAGTCGCGCCGCCAGGCATCCTCCTCCAGAGAGCCGTAGACATTGTCGCGCAGCACGATGCCGTTCTCGCTCACCGCCTTGTCGTTCTCCTCGCTCTCATCAGCGAGGGCGCGGAAGGTCGCCACCTCGATAATATCCCGGCCAAAGAAGACATGGGCCAGACGGAAACGCCGCCCGATCAGGCGACAGTTGCGAAACAGCCGTCTTACCTCGTCCGGGCTGGCGTCGGTGGCCACATCGAAGTCCTTGGGCTCACGCCCCAGCAGCAGGTCACGCACCCCGCCACCCACGAGATAGGCCTCATATCCCGCCTTATTGAGGCGGTAGAGTACCTTCAGCGCGTTTTCACTAATGCTGGAGCGGGAGATGCCGTGTTCCGAGCGGGAGATGATCTGCGCCGTGGTCGGCTGATTGCCGCGGATCGCGGGTGCCTCACCACTTTTTTTGCGTAACGGATTTAACCAGGAGAACATGTTCGAATCATATCATGCTTGTAGCGAGGCACTACAGATTATCAGAAACGCATAGTCATCATCAGGCTGAGCGTGTCCTGATGGCTCTGTGGCTGCATCACACACAGATCCTTGACAGGATCATCTGGCTCACAAACACCAATAGTCCCAATATCCTTTACCCTAGTGCCGTCTTTCGTCAGAAAACGAATCGCTGAGCGCTCAAAACGATAACTGTCGTAGCGCATATCGATCGACCAAGATGGAGATAACTGATAGACCAGAGTAGTGTAGAAGCTGAGCACCCCTTCAGGCTCTAACTCAGGGTCATCATAGCCAAAGCGGCCAAACCCGATACTTTCCTCAGCGTGGATAGGGTACTTGATTCCCCCCGATAGTGACCATTTATCGCCATCTGCGTACTTTGTACCCAAGCGTGCATAGCTTATTGCATACTCCTCAACATAGCCTGCAACCGGATCGCCATATATCGTTTCACCATCACGAATATCTCTAACCCACCGCTCATGTCCAAGACCCATGGTTATCCACAACGTCCTATCGCTTTTCGTCATTTCCACAGGAAGCAGCAATCGACTAAAATCGGCTTCTATATTCCATCCCTGATACTTCGTTCGACTAAATGCAGGGACAGCTAATTGTGTCTCCCCATCATAATCAACAACCCCGGAAAAGAGCCTGGCCCCCCCTCCAAAATACAAGACAGGGCTAACAGCCATATCTGACTTGACACCGAAGAAGTGACGTTTCCCCGTCTCTTGTAACAATGAGTGCCCATCCACACGGTCGAACTCCTCCCATCTGAAGCTCTCAATACCCGCTGAGAACTGAACCTCCTGTGCCACCGCCCATAACGGCATCCATAACATACCCACTAACAGAGAGCGCCACACACTCAATATCTCCTACCAACTCTATCCACTGCAACATACCATATGCATCCACATTAAGGAGAGTAATGAGATCAGTATTTGACCCTTGTTTCTCTGCTAGGGTAATTTAGGCGTCAAATTTTCGTGGAGAGAGCACGTGGCAAAGAAGACGGCAAAAGAGCAGTCAACCTTTGACTTTGAGAAGGGGCTGGATGAGCTGGAGCAGTTGGTCGGCAGAATGGAACAGGGTGATCTCACCCTGGAGCAGTCTCTCAAGGAGTTTGAGCACGGTGTAGAGTTAACCCGCCATTGCCAACAGGCGTTGCAGGAGGCCGAACAGAAGGTGGAGATCCTGCTACAAAAGAGCGCCGATGCCGAGCTCACCCCCTTCACCCCCGACGACGAGTCCTGAGCCATGTCCCTCAAACCCCTGCTGGATGAATACCGTAAACGGGTCGACGGCGCCCTGCTGCGCTGGCTACCCGAAGAGAATAGCCTGCCCGAGCAGCTCCACAACGCCATGCGCTACGCGGTACTGGGTGGTGGCAAGCGGGTACGCCCGGTGCTCACCTACGCCACCGGTAGTGCCCTGGGGGTCGACCTCTCCCGCCTTGATGGCCCCGCCTGTGCGGTGGAGATGATCCACGCCTACTCGCTGGTGCACGACGACCTGCCGGCGATGGATGATGACGAGCTGCGCCGTGGCCGCCCCACCTGCCACATCGCCTTTGACGAGGCAACCGCCATCCTCGCCGGAGACGCCCTTCTTACAATGGCCTTTGAGGTGCTCACCTCGGACGAGAACATGGCGGTCTCAGCCGAGCAGCGGGTAAAGATGATCAGGGAGCTGTCACTGGCCAGCGGCAACCGCGGCATGGTGGGCGGCCAGGCGATCGACATCGCCGCCGAGGGAACCCGCCTCACCCTTGAACAGCTACAGCAGATGCACGCCCACAAGACCGGAGCCCTGATCCGTGCGGCGGTACGTCTTGGGGCCCTCACCTGCAACACCCTGACCAAGACTCAGAAAGACGCCCTTGATAGTTACGCCGATGCCATCGGACTGGCCTTCCAGATCCGCGACGATATCCTCGATGTGGAGGCCGATACCGAGACCCTGGGCAAACCACAGGGCTCCGATGCCGCCCGCGACAAGCCCACCTACACCTCGCTGCTGGGGCTGGATGGAGCCCGCGAGAAGGCGCAGGGATTGCATCAGGTGGCACTGGAGAGCTTGAGTCAATTTGACGAAGCGGCCGACCCGCTTCGCTGGATCTCCGCCTATATTGTCGACCGTAGCAACTAATCGACACATCCTGCTTGCAACCACCGAACGATAGACGCATCATAGCCGGCTTTCTTACACCTACCTTATATAGTTCGATGTCCGAGAGCCCCTCACCATTGTTACAGCAGATTGATGACCCGGCGCAATTGCGCCAGCTCTCTGTTGAGCAGCTTGGGCAACTGGCCTCAGAGCTACGCGCATTTATGATCGAGTCGGTAGGGCGTACCGGCGGTCACCTCTCCTCAGGGCTCGGCACGGTGGAGCTGACCCTCGCCCTGCACTACGTCTACAACACCCCAGAGGATCGTATTGTCTGGGATGTAGGCCACCAGAGCTACCCCCACAAGATCCTCACCGGCAGGCGTGAGCAGATGGCCTCGCTGCGCCAGAAGGGGGGACTGGCCGGTTTTCCCAAGCGCGAAGAGAGCCCCTACGACACCTTCGGCACCGGCCACTCCAGCACCTCTATCAGCGCAGCGCTCGGTATGGCAATCGCCAGCCAGCAGGAGGGGAAGGATCGAAAGGCGATAGCCGTGATCGGTGACGGTGCAATGACCGCCGGCATGGCCTTTGAGGCGTTGAACCACGCCGGGGATCTCGATGCCAATCTGCTGGTGATCCTCAACGACAACGAGATGTCGATCTCTCCCAATGTGGGCGGTCTCTCCAACCATCTGGCACGCATCCTCTCCGGCAAGCTCTACTCCACCATGCGCGAGGGGAGCAAGAAGGTACTTGGCACCATGCCCACGGTGTGGGAGCTGGCGCGACGCGCCGAAGAACACGTAAAGGGGATGGTGATCCCCGGCACCCTGTTTGAGGAGCTGGGCTTTAACTATATCGGCCCCATCGATGGCCACGACATCGACACCCTGATAAAGACCCTGACCAACCTCAAATCGCTCTCCGGGCCACAGTTTCTTCATATCGTCACCCGTAAGGGTAAGGGATACCACCCTGCCGAAGAAAACCCCTGCGCCTACCACGGTGTGAGCAGTTTTGACCCGGAGACTGGTGAGTCACTCACCAGCAAACCGGGCTCACCCACCTATACCGCCATCTTCAGCGACTGGCTTTGTGATATGGCTGCGGCAGATGAGCGCCTGATCGGCATCACACCGGCAATGCGTGAGGGCTCCGGTCTGGTCCGTTTCTCCGAGGAACACCCGGATCGCTACTTCGATGTTGGGATCGCCGAACAGCACGCGGTGACCCTGGCAGCGGGACTTGCCTGTGAAGGATTGAGACCGGTGGTGGCGATCTACTCCTCCTTCCTGCAGCGCGCCTACGACCAGCTGATCCACGATGTGGCGCTGCAGAAGCTGCCGGTTCTCTTTGCCATCGACCGCGGAGGCATCGTCGGTCCGGATGGCCCAACCCACGCCGGGATGTTCGACCTCAGCTTTCTGCGCTGCGTACCAAATATGGTAGTGATGACCCCCGCCGATGAGGCAGAGTGCCGCCGCATGCTCACCACCGGCCACCGACTGGATGGCCCCAGTGCAGTTCGCTACCCGCGCGGCTCCGGCCCCAATGCCGCAATCGGCGCTGAACTCGACACCCTGCCCGTTGGCAAGGGCGAGGTCCGCCGTCAGGGCAGTGGCGTTGCACTGCTCACCTTCGGTCCGCTCCTCACCCCGGCGCTGGAGGCAGCAAATGAGCTTAACGCCACGGTGGCCAACATGCGCTTCGTCAAACCGCTGGATGAGGAGCTGGTGCTCAAACTAGCCGCGGAGCACGAGTTCCTCTTCACCCTAGAGGATAATGTAGTAATGGGGGGTGCCGGCAGTGCGGTGAGTGAGTGTCTGGCAGCTCACGGTGTCACCACCCCCATCCACCATCTGGGGCTACCCGACCACTTCGTCGAGCAGGGTGGACGCGAAGAGATCCTGAGCCTGTGCGGGCTCGACAAGGATGGTATAATCCAGACCGTAACCAGTAGCGCTCCTTGCGGAGCTTGCCAATCCAACATCACTCACGTAAATTCCTAGTTTTTTACTCAGTCATACCATGCCCGCCCGTTATACACTGAAAGTTGTCTCCGATTTTGCCGCCGCCCACTCCCTGCGCGACTATCCCGGAGACTGTCGCAAACTGCACGGCCACAACTGGAAGGTTGAGGTCGAGGTACAGACAGCTGAACTGGACGAACTGGGGATGGCGATCGACTTCAAGAGTGTCAAGCAGCTCACCAAAAAGGTGACTGACGAGCTGGATCACAGCTATCTCAACGAGATCGCCCCCTTCGATACAATTAACCCCACAGCGGAGAACATCGCCGCCCACATCTATCGCCGCCTGTGCGATGAGATCAACGGGCCTCGCATCCGTGTATACGCCGTAACCATCTGGGAAACAGAGCGTGCCTGCGTGCGCTACACCGAGGACTAAGCCACATGACCCAGCACTGTGACACCCCCATCGCTGACGTTCAGAGCAGCGCAGACAAGCGCCGTATCGCTATCAACAAGGTCGGTATTAAAGATATCCGTCACCCCATTCGTGTGATGGATCGTAGCGAGGGTGAACAGCACACCATCGCCAACTTCAATATGTATGTGAATCTGCCCCACAACTTCAAGGGCACCCACATGTCACGCTTCGTCGAGATCCTCAACCAGCACGAGCGTGAGATCTCTGTCAAATCGTTCAAGGAGATGATGAGCGAGATGACCGAGCGCCTGGAGGCGGAAGAGGGACACATTGAGATGCAGTTCCCCTACTTCGTCAACAAAAAGGCCCCCGAGTCGGGGGTACAGAGCCTAATGGACTACGAGGTGACTTTTCTCGGAGAGGTTAAGAGTGGTAAACCGAGTCTCGCAGTAAAGGTGGTTGTTCCGGTCACCAGCCTCTGCCCCTGCTCAAAGAAGATCTCCGAGCGCGGCGCCCACAACCAGCGCTCCCACGTCACCGTCACCGTACGAACCAACACCTTCGTCTGGATAGAAGACATCATCGATATGGTGGAGAAGCAGGCCTCCTGTGAACTGTACGGTTTGCTCAAACGACCCGATGAAAAATACGTTACGGAACGCGCCTACGACAACCCAAAGTTTGTCGAAGATATGGTGCGTGATATCGCCGTGCAACTGAATAACGACAAGCGTATTACCTACTATGTGGTGGAATCAGAGAACTTTGAATCGATTCACAACCATAGCGCGTATGCGTTGATCGAAAAGGACAAAACAGCCGAGTAGCGGCACATCAGCTGAATGAAAAAAACCGGTCTATGACCGGTTTTTTTGTAGCTGTGCCACTACCGCTTCTCCAGCGTCATCATGACGCCAGAGCGCTGCATATTGACGCGATTGAGAAACGTAAGCCCCAACAGTGCAATGCGCGGATGAGGCCCATCAAAGACAATCGCTTCGACACCATAGAGCTTGATCTCACCCACACTGACACTATCGAGCTTTAGCGTGTAGACTTCACTGATACCCGATGCCGTCTCACCCAGAGATCTCTGGCCATCTTTTTTGTAATCGAGTCCCAGGCGTATTGCCTCGCCGGCATTGAGAGCGATTACATTAGCGCCCGTATCCACCAGAAAACCAACCGGTTTGCCATTAATCGCACCGCTAACACTGTACATCCCCTGGCTGTCCGGCCATATCTGCACCTTTTTCGTTTTGGCCGCAGTAAATTGGCTACTAATGTGTGAGCCGAGCGGAAGTTGACGCTGCTCACCTTTAATTTCGATGGTTGCCAGTTCACTGTCGGCGGCAAGCAGTTTTACCCCCTCAGGGCTCTCGTCACCCACCTTTAGCAAGTGCTGTTTACCATCAATACGCAACATCGCCTTGCCGGAGAAGAGGCCGAGTACCGCAATATCACTATCACTGTTATCCCCCTCCGCCATCAGCGACAGGGATAATGACAGGGTCAATACTAGTAGCAACACGCGCATGGTATTCAGTCCCTCTATTCCCCCCACCGCAAGTGGTGGGGGTACAGGAAATAGTACTGCTAAAGGGATTAGGCTGCTACTAACTGAATGATAATCAACGTGTAGAGCCCTGCCAGCACGTCATCAACCATAATCCCCACGCCACCCGGTACCCGCTTATCAAGCCAACGAATCGGCCACGGTTTGAGGATATCGAAAAAGCGGAACAGCACAAAAGCGGCGAGCAACCAGGGCCACCCTTGCGGCAGGGCAATACAGCTGATCCAGAAGCCCACGAACTCGTCCCACACAATACCGGGGTGGTCATGCACACCGAGTTTCTTCGCCGTCACATCACAGAGCCAGATGCCGACGACAAAGCTGACGCCGATCACCGCCACCAGCCACGGCAGGGCTAGCCCCTGTAGCAGGAACCAGTAGATCGGTACGGCGGCAAGGGTACCGAAGGTGCCGGGGGCCCTGGGCATCAATCCTGAGCCGAAACCAAGGGAGAAAAGATTGGCCGGATGGGACCAGAGATCGGAAAATGTCAGGCGCTTCATTCTGCCCCCCTGAAATGGTCATAGCCACTGGTTGTCACCGGCTCCCCATCAATGCGCATTACACTCACCTCGTTATTCACCTCACCGATCTTCGTGATTGGCACATCGAAGGTAGCGGCGAAGCGCATCAGCTCGGCCTCTTTGGTTTCAGGCACGGTAAAGCAGAGCTCGTAGTCATCACCACCGTATAGTGCCAGTTGGCGAGCGGCCTCTTCGTCCTTCACCGACAGGAGCTGCGATGAAAGCGGCAACAAACTCGAATCGATCTCCGCCCCCAGGATGCTGCGCTCCATAATATGGCCGAGGTCAGCACAAAGCCCGTCGGAAATATCAATGCAGCTGGTAGCGACCCCACGAAGCGCCTGACCGAGTGCGACACGCGGCGTGGGACGATCGAGCCGCTCACGTAGCCACCGCGCATCCTCACTATCCAATGTGCCGGACTGTACCTGCTCCAGCCCCGCCGCCGCATCGCCCAGGGTGCCGCTGACATAGAGCAGGTCCCCGGGGCGCGCCCCGGCTCGGGTCAACTCATCCCCTTCCGGCACGAAGCCGGTCACCTGCACCGTGAGCACCAGCGGGCCTCGCACCGTATCGCCACCCACCAGCTCCACATCGAATTGCTCGGCAAGCGCAAATAGCCCATCGGCAAAGGCCTTGAGAAACGCCTCATTCGGCTCTGGCATACTTAAAGAGAGGGTGGCCCAGGCGGGCTCGGCCCCCATCGCAGCAAGGTCACTTAAATTGACCGCTAACGCCTTGTGGCCGATCGCCTCAGGTGGCGTGTTAACGGGAAAGTGGACACCTTCGATCAGGGTATCGACCGCAGTGGCCAGCAGCATCCCGATGGGGGGGCGCAGCAGCGCCGCATCGTCGCCGATCCCCAGTGCCACATCGTCTCGACCACGACGGCGCCGCTCAAAGAAGGATTCAATGAGAGAAAATTCGGAGAGTGCCATCGCGGCTTTCCGTATAGCGGCAGACTACTTCCTGCCCGCCGCCTTCATCTCGACCTCGCGCAGGCTCTTCGCCGCCTTGTCGAGGGTGCCGTTGATGAACTTGTGACCGGCCTCTGCGCCGTAGCCCTTAGCCAGCTCTACCGCCTCGTTGATCACCACACGATAGGGGATATCGATACGCTGTTTCAGCTCGTAGAGTCCGATGCGCAGAATGGCCCGCTCCACCGGGTCAACCTGTTCGATGGGGCGGCTGAGCAGCTCACCACATATCTCATCGAACTGCGCGATATGTCTTGGTACCTGGTGTAGCAGCTCCTTGAAGTACTCCTTGTCGACCCCCTTCATCTCCTGTCCACTAATGAACTGCTGTTCGATGTCACTTAGATCCTGTCCTGTCATCTGCCACTGATAGAGGGCCTGCATCGCGCGTTCACGCGCCAGGCTACGGGCACGGCTCATGCAACAGACCTCGCTTGAAAATTGATGCTCATGACAGGTGGGGCACCACTTATGAGAGTTGCGGTAACAGGTTGACCATCTCGATGGCGGACATCGCCGCCTCGTGGCCCTTATTACCCATTTTGGTGCCGGCACGCTCGATGGTCTGCTCGATGGAGTCGGTGGTCAGTACGCCGTTGGCCACAGGCAGATCGAACTGCAACATCACCTGGGCAAGCCCTTTGCTGCACTCACCGGCCACATAGTCGAAGTGGGGGGTGCCACCGCGGATCACTGCGCCCAGGGCGATGATGGCATCGTAGCGGCCGCTCTTCGCCATACGCTGCGCCATCAGCGGGATCTCGTAGGCACCCGGCACGCGGAACACTTCAATATCGCCCTCTTTGGTGCCGTGACGGGTCAGGGTGTCGATAGCGCCCTCCACCAGGCTCTCCACCACAAAGGCGTTAAAGCGGCCAACAACGATGCCGAACTTCTTGCCATCCACGATCAGGTTGCCTTCGTAATTCTTAATCTCAGACATGGTTCTTTTCCTATCTTGGTTACTCTTCCACGTATTCGGTCACTTCCAGCTCGAAGCCGGAGAGTGCATGCATCTTTTTCGGGGTGCTCAGCACCTTCATCTTCTTCACCCCAAGGTCGATGAGGATCTGTGCGCCGATGCCGTAAGTGCGAAGGTCATCACTTCTCCCCTTCTCCGGCACGGGTACCCCCTTATCCTGCATCTCGTAATCCTTGATGTGACGTAACAGTGTATCCGCATCCTCCTGCTGACGCAGCACCACCACGACCCCCTCGCCCTCCTCGGCAATACGGCGCATCGCATCACGCAGCGGCCAGCCGCAGTCGCGGCGGTTATCAAACAGGTCGCACAGGGTGTTCTGCAGGTGCACCCGCACCATGGCTGGCTTTTCAGGATGCATCTCCCCCTTCACCAGGGCAAGATGGACCTCATGGGCCAGCAGATCCTTGTAGGCGACCAGCCTGAACTCACCGTGTTCGGTGGGCATTACGCACTCGGAGACCCGCTCGATGGTCGGCTCATTCTCCAGGCGGTAGTGGATGAGGTCCGCCACGGTACCGATCTTGATACCGTGCTGCTCGGCAAACAGCTCCAGATCGGGGCGACGCGCCATACTGCCATCCTCATTGAGGATCTCGACGATCACCGAGGAGGGCTCCAGACCGGCGATACGCGCCAAGTCGCAACCCGCCTCGGTATGACCGGCACGGGTCAGCACCCCACCGGGCTGGGCCATCAAAGGGAAGATGTGGCCCGGCTGCACGATATCGCTCGGTGTGGCATTGGGGGCAATCGCAGCACGTACCGTCATCGCCCGGTCATAGGCGGAGATACCGGTGGTGACCCCCTCGGCCGCCTCAATCGATACAGTGAAGTTAGTACCGTGGGCGTCGGTGTTGTTCTGCACCATTAATGGCAGATTGAGTTGCTTGCAGCGCTCACGGGTCAGGGTCATGCAGATGAGGCCACGACCGTAGCGGGCCATGAAGTTGATATCCTCGGGGCGGATCATTGAGGAGGCGATAATCAGGTCACCCTCATTCTCACGATCCTCGTCATCCATCAGGATCACCATCTTACCCATGCGGATATCTTCGATGATCTCTTCAATGCTGTTTAAAGCCATCTTCGTTACCAGTTTGGGGCGTCGTAGTGACGCCCTATTTCATAAATCCGTGTTGTGCCAGAAAGGCCAGGGTGATCCCCTCGCCTTTGTCCCCGTCGGTACCCTGGGCTGCCCGCTCTCCCAGCAGCAATCGCTCCAGATAGCGGGCGACAAGATCCACCTCTAAATTAATGTGTTGACCCGCCGAGAAATCAATTAGTGTCGTCGAGCGCATGGTATGGGGGATGATGTTCAAATCAAACACCCTGCCATTCACCCCGTTAACGGTAAGACTAACACCATCCACGGTGATCGACCCCTTCTCGGCGATATACTTTGCCAGCTCCGCCGGTGCCTGAATGCGCATCTTCACCGAACGACCATCGTTGCTGAGCGAGAGTAGCTCTCCCACCCCGTCAACGTGACCACTCACCAAGTGCCCTCCCAGACGGGTGGTGGGGGTGAGTGCCTTCTCCAGGTTCACCCGGCTGCCAACCTTGAGATCAGCAAAGGCACTGCGGCCTACCGTTTCGTTCGAAACATCGGCAACAAAGCCATCACCCGGCAGGCATACTACGGTCAGGCAGATGCCGTTAACCGCAATGCTGTCGCCCAGCTTAACGTCGCCCAGATCGAGTTCACCACTGCGAATGGTGACGCGCATATCACTACCGCGACTCTCCAGTGACCTGACCGTACCGACAGCCTCGATGATACCGGTAAACATGGCCTACGGGACCTTAGCCCGCCACCTCTTTAATGGTAGCGCTAATGCGCCAGTCACTACCCACCGCGCGGATATCACTAATGCTGAGTTCTACCGCATCGTCCATATCCTCAAGACCGGGAGTATGGAACAGTCCACGGGCATTGTCTCCCATAAGCTTGGGGGCCATATAGACGATCAGCTCATCAATGATCCCTGCACGCAACAGCGCCCCGCTGAGGGTAGCACCGGTCTCCATCAGTATTTCGTTGATCTCGCGCTCGGCAAGATAGGCCATCAAGGCGACGAGATCGATGGCATCCCCACCGTTAGGCAATACCACGACCTCGGCACCGGCATCACGCAAGCCCTGCTGCACACCCTCTTCGGTGCAGGCGGTAACGATCAGCGACTCGCCCGGCTGTTTGAGGAATTTTGCCGTCTCCGGGGTGCTAAGATGCGGGTCGAGAATGATCCGCAGAGGCTGGCGCAGATCGCCTTCGCCCTCAAGACGCACTGTCAGCGAAGGGTCATCGGCCAGCACGGTTCCTATGCCACTCATAATGGCGCAACTACGCGCCCGCAGACGATGTACATCTTCACGCGCGGCCGACCCTGTGATCCACTTGCTCTGACCGGAGGCCATCGCGGTACGCCCATCCAGGCTCATTGCCAGTTTGCAACGAATAAAGGGGCGCCCGTGACGCATCCTTTGCACAAAACCGGGATTGAGCGCCTCAGCATCTTCCTGCAACAGCCCACAAGCAACCTCGATACCCGCCTTACGTAATTGCTCCAGCCCCATACCAGCGACCCGGGGATTGGGGTCCTCCATAGCCACAATCACCTTCGCCACACCCGCCTCAATCAGGGCATCGCTGCACGGTGGTGTTTTGCCGTGGTGACAGCAGGGCTCAAGAGTGACATAGGCGGTTGCACCACGAGACTTATCAGCTGCCTGTTGTATAGCCACGACCTCGGCGTGTGGACCACCTGCCACCTCGTGCCAACCCTCGCCAACGATCTCATCGTCCTTGACCAAAAGACAACCAACACGTGGATTGGGAGCTGTAGTATAGAGCCCCCTCTCTGCCAGACAGAGGGCCTGGCGCATGTAGACGATATCCTGTGGACTGAATTCGCTCATCACTTAATTACTTCTCATTTTTTTTGGCAAGACTTTCCAGTAGGTCAAGCTGGTTACGTTTTACCTCGGCGGAGGGTTCACTCTGCAGCCTCTCAATCTCTTCGCGAAAGGCGTTAACATCCTGAAAGCTGCGATAGACCGAGGCAAACCGGACATAGGCCACCTCATCCAGATCACGCAGCTCATCCATCACCCACTCACCGAGCTGACCTGCCTTGACCTCACGGTCACCTGTCGCACGCAGTGTATGCATAATATGGTGGATGGCCGCCTCTATCGCCTCAGACTGCACCGGACGCTTCTCCAGTGCGCGCATCATTCCCAAACGCAGTTTGTCCTCATCAAACGGCACACGTGTGCCGTCACGCTTGACGATACGCGGCATCACCAGCTCAGCGGTTTCGAAGGTGGTGAAGCGTTCACCACAGGTGAGACACTCTCGACGCCGGCGAACCGAATCGCCCTCGTTGGCTAGGCGCGAATCGATCACCTTGGTCTCTGGTTCACTGCAAAATGGACAACGCATCAGACGAAGCGGTAATTAGGGCCCCACCAGCACCAGCTATTTGTATACCGGCAGACGCTTACAGATATCCAGCACCCTGGCACGAACCGATGCAATGGTATTGCTATCCCCTTTTGAATCGATAACATCACACATCCAGTTGGCGAGATCGGTACACTCCGCTTCTTTAAAACCACGGGTAGTCACAGCCGGGGTGCCCACACGGATACCGGAGGTAACAAACGGGGATTGTGGGTCATTCGGAACGGAGTTTTTGTTGATGGTAATGTTAGAGTCACCCAGCCAGGCATCCACATCCTTACCGGTAAGGCCCGCCTCGATAAAGCTCACCAGGAAGAGATGGTTGTCGGTTCCACCGGATACCACGTCATAACCGCGATCGATAAAAACCCTGGCCATCGCCTGAGCATTTTTGACTACCTGCTGCTGATACTCTTTGTAGCCAGGCTCCAGCGCCTCCTTGAAGGCCACCGCCTTGGCGGCAATCACATGCATCAGCGGGCCACCCTGAGTGCCGGGGAAGACCAGGGAGTTGAGTTTCTTCTCGATCTCTTCATTCCCTTTCGCCAGGATAATGCCGCCACGCGGACCACGCAGGGTCTTGTGGGTAGTGGAGGTGGTGACATCGGCTATCTGTACCGGACTTGGATAGACACCCGCCGCAACCAGGCCTGCCACGTGGGCCATATCGACAAAGAGGTAGGCGCCGACCTTGTCGGCAATATCACGAAAACGCTGCCAGTCGACGATACGGGAATAGGCAGAGAAGCCGGCAACGATCATCTTCGGCTTATGTTCATCTGCCAGACGTTCTACCTCCTCGTAGTCAATCTCCCCCGTCTCCGGATTAAGGCCATACTGAATAGCGTTATAGATCTTGCCGGAGAAGTTGGGCTTGGCGCCGTGGGTCAGGTGGCCTCCATGGGCCAGTGACATACCGAGGATGGTATCACCCGGCTGCACCAGGGCCATATAGACGGCGGCATTGGCCTGTGAGCCGGAGTGGGGCTGCACATTGGCGTAATCGGCCCCAAAGAGCTGCTTGACGCGGTCAATCGCCAGCTGTTCTGCAATATCGACATACTCGCAACCGCCGTAGTAGCGCTTGCCGGGATAACCCTCAGCATATTTATTGGTCAGCAGAGAGCCCTGCGCCTCCATCACGCGGGGACTGGTGTAGTTCTCAGAGGCGATTAACTCAATATGCTCCTCCTGGCGTGTCGCCTCCCTCTGCATCGCCGACCAGAGCTCATCATCGTAACCTTCGATATGCATCTCTTTGCTAAACATTCAGCACCCCTAACAAAGTTTATTTAATTCAATAAGTTAATCGTGTTACTCGGAATTATTACCGCAACAGCCTGCATACCCCGTAAGAGGGGGCTAACGCCTGCCGGAAAGCCGTGTAGATTACCCGAATTGAGGGGATTTTTCATGATCTATCGGAGATTTATCTATATAAAGAAAAAGCCCTGCTAGACAGGGCTTTGCATTCAGGACATCCTTATCTCTCTGTGGTAGCAGAGTTATTCCTAACAGGGCCTTACGGCCTCTTTTTAGTACTCCCCCCAGAGTTCTTTATTATTCCCAGTAGTTATCCTTAACTTCACCACCGGCAATCTTGGTCAACGCCTTCTTGATCGCCTCCGGTGACTCTACAATGTTCATGAAGCTGTTATCACCCATCATAGAGAGGTCCGGGAAGTTAATCGCGATACGGAAACGGGCATAGAGGTGATAGACCTTCTTTCCTGACACCATAATTTCGTAAGGCAGGTGTGCAGTTCCCTTTTTATCACCAAAATCGATGATACCCATGATATAGCTATCATCCACATACTTGTCGCCACCCTTGGTCTTCTTCATGCCAACACCAAAGACCACCTCCTCCTTACCGGGGACGTCGATGCGATAGACCTGAGACACCCCACCAGTCCCCTTTTTGAGGTTATCAACCACCGTCTGCAGGGCAACCTTGTGGTTTGGATATTGTGCCAGTTCATGCATATTGGTGTCGTCGAAGTACTCCATACCAAACATATAGTGGTACTTACGTAACTTCTTGTCACGCATACCTTTACTGGCGCCAAAAGTTTCCTTATTGCCCAATACCTTCTCCAGCTGGGTGGTTATGTTAGCCAGGTCACTGGCCATACGATAGGCGTGAGCCATATAGGTTGGGTTTATGTAGGCAACCTGAATGTCGTTACCAACCTTGGTAATTGAGACACGCAGCGCAGCACCATAACCACCGAACTCTGATTTAGCCGCATTCTGCTTCAGGGCATCGTTGGTAAAGGCCACTACCGATGCGCCGCTGTAGGGTGAATAGGAACCCACCACCTCAAAACCGCCATCCTTTAGTTTCTTCTCAACCTGCTTCTGTACGGTCGCAATGTCACCCGTGGTTACATCAGCCATGATGAAAGGCTTGAAACGCTCCTTCGCCGCATGCGCACTTACCGCAAACAGCGCCATCGCGGCAACCAGCACAAATTTATTCATTAGTCTCTTCATTTCATACCCCTAAAATGAATCTAATATTTTGATAGTTACAGTAGAAACGGGGTGTTTCCACCCCGTTGTTTAAAACCAGCAATATTAGAACTTGTGGCTGTACATCAGTTGGAAGTTACCCTGATCCATACTGGTTTCAAAGCCGTTCACACCACCACCCGTTGTTTTGGCAACATGGTTGTATGAGACATCCACAGATGAGCTGCTATCAATCTCAAAGCCTGCACCCAGTGTAAACGCCTTCTCGGTAATCGCCGGGAAGAGCCAGTTCATGGTCTCGTCCGGTACCGGGTTAGTCGAAGAGTTATAGCCCACACGAACGGTTGTGGCATCGGTCACCTTATAGGCTGCACCAATCTGGATTACTGTCTGATCCTTCCAGTCTTGCGTCATAGTCGCGGTCATATCTGTTGCGTTCATACCTGCAAACATGGCTGTTACATCGTTCGGCCCCATAAAGATCGAACTGGCATTGAACTCCATAGTGAAGTCCTTCATCACTTCAGACCAGTTAATCTTCTTAACGTCTGCTGCAATCATCAGTCGATCGTTTGCCTGGAAGGCTACACCCAGCGCCATAGTGGCCGGCCACTCGAAGTTCTTCACGGTAATGTCACCGACCATGGAAAGTGGCATCTCCATCAAATTGAAGGCACCACCACCAGTATCACCATCATAAAGAACCGACATATCGACTTTAGCTCCCGACGCCTCGAGATCGCTCATATTAGTCTTGCTGTGATAAGAGAGACCAATGGTCAGCTGCTCATTAGCCTTAAAGGTCATACCAAGCTTTCCTGCGAAGCCGGCTCCTTTGGCCTCACCGGTATAGGGGCTGCTATCGGCAAAATCAAAATGGCCGTAGTTAAGACCCATAACGCCATTTCCAACACCGGTATTATCACCCATCATATTGGTCATTGCAGTGACCATCCCCCCATCGATTTTGCCAAATGCTGAGTTGGGATTCATCATCATATCGCCCATCATCATACCGGGCATCGTCATACGCAGATCCATTCCCGCCCAGACATAGTCAATGCTTGCAGCGATGGTAAGCTGATCATTAACTTCACGAGCAAAGGGGAAGATTAAGCGCCCAACTCCCACCTCAGATTTATCTTCAAGCGCCATCGCAGCACCGGCAGCCACATCCATCCCAGCTGCAGCAAGTGCTGCGCCAGAACCAATAGGATCAGTGCCATCACAAGTGGTACCGGCCATTGCGGAAACCACGTCACACGGAGACCAGGTATTCATGTTTATAGGGTCATACATAGGGCTCTGCATCGTCATCCAACCAGCTGACATCATCCCACCAGGGCCCTCGCTATAGGTGGCACCCATACCGCCCTGGGCAAACATGCCCACACCATAGGTGTTTTGACCCGACTTCTTCGTCCAGCCCACGGCAGGCATTACAAACTGAGTGGCACTGGAGTCAAATGACATTCCGCCCATCTCAGTAGTGACGTTAGGGCGAAGGAAACCGACAGCCACATCCAGACGACTCCCCTCACCCTGCATGCTGAGGGTTGCGGGGTTATTCATCATTGCCGCTGTACCGTTATCGTAGGCCATAGAGGCACCACCCATACCGGCAGCAATCGGACCATATCCCTCAAGGTTCATGCCGTTGGTAGCGTTAGCGGCCATCGGGGCAGCCAGAGCCGCAGAGATAGCCATTGCAAGCAGACGCTTGGAATTGTTCATCGATTTACTCCTCGCAAGTATTGAAGTGTTGTGAAGCAATTTGTTTATCTTGTGTATTAAATGGAACGTTATTTTTCTGTGGGCCTAACGATATGGCTCTCTGTGAGCCGTGTCAAGCTTTGCATCTTTTTTTCTTCTTTGTTTTCAGGAGGTTAAAGTGTTTCTTCTAATATTATAATAGTCTTATCTGCTAATGATTTGATGCGTTATGGGTGAGCCACTGTCTGTCCAAAAAAAATCCCCCGCAAGCGGGGGATTTTTCGACGGCAACTGCGGGCCGCTAGATGTAGAGTACGATATCGGCATCACCGGCGAACTCGAAGAAGGTGGCGGCACCACCAAACTCCAGCCCGTCAATGAAATCACCAGGTGCCATATCGAACAGATCTACAGTCATCTGACAGGCGATGTTTTTCACGTCGGCCTCAATGCAGAGTTCACGCAGATCCTCGAGGCTGGCAACGCCCTTGGACTTCATCTTCTGCTTCATCATGGCAGTCATCATCGCCTGCATTCCAGGCAACGCCTGAAGCAGTACCGGCATCGGCATCGGCATCGGCATACCAGGGTTACCAATAGAGGTAACCTGCAGGTTCATATCCTTCTTCATGCACTGAAGGCCGTAGAAGGTCCAGAAGATCTGAACCTCATAACCCAGTGCCGCTGCGGTGGAAGCGAGGATGAAGGGCGGATAGGCCCAGTCCAGCGTTCCCTTGGTTGCGATAATCGCCAATCTTTTTTGATCTGACATCTAACTTACCCCCATCTTTACTGTGGTATTAGCGTTGTTACGCCTTCTTGATCAGGAAGACGAACTTGCCGCCCTCTTCACCAGATTCCATAAGCTCATTGCCAGTCTGCTTGGCAAAGGCCTCAAAGTCTTTTACTGAGCCGGGGTCGGTAGCGACAATGCGCAGAACCTGACCGCCTTCCATTCCGCCAAGGGTCTTCTTGGCACGCAGGATAGGCAGGGGACAGTTCAGGCCGGATGCGTCAAGCTCTTGATCAAAATTTGCCATTGTAGTAACTCCTAAATGGATTTTGTGTGAAAAAAAACGCTTCAACCACCTCCGTGGCCAAGCGATAGAAATACGTTAGTATTCAACTGTGTACTTATATGCCAAGTACCCGATGAAAGCAAGCGCATAGTCTCGCCTGATCGGGAACGCATTACAAGTCTAAACTGCCGTGCAGTGCGAAATGCCATAATATGGGGGAACCTGTGCTACAAATCCGAGCCTAATACTCACCTTTATATATCTACTATAAGGACAGGAAATTTGCCAAATCGAATCACACTACTCCTTGGCGCATTGCTATTTCTAACAAGCGGCACCATGCACGCCACCACTACAGTGGAGGAACTTCCCGAATTGGGGGATAGCTCCAGTAACACTCTTAGCCAGCAGAGGGCGGCACTTATCGGCAGCGAAATCGTAAGGAGTATCCGCCAGGCGGGTCTGATCATTGATGACCCGCTCCTTTCTGCCTACGTGGAGAAATTGGGTAATAACATCGCTGCACACACCAGTGGCGGGGAACGCTTCACCTTTTTTGTAGTTGATGCCCCCAGTATCAACGCCTTTGCCCTGCCCGGTGGATATATCGGCATTCACAGTGGACTGATCCTTGCCAGCCAGAGCGAGAGTGAACTGGCTGGTGTCGTGGCCCATGAGATCGCCCACGTCACCCAGCACCATATCGCCCGGGGAATCGAGCAGGCCAACCGCATGGATCTCCCCCTCACCCTTGCCGTACTGGCCACGATCCTGCTGAGCGGCGGTGATCCCGGCGTTGCCAATGCTGCCGTTGCCGCAGGGCTTGGCGGGAGCACTCAGATGCAGATCAACTTTACCCGTGCACATGAACATGAGGCCGACAGAATAGGGATACAGCTACTGGCAAGAACAGAATATGAGACAGAGGGAATGGCTGCCTTTTTCAAGCGCCTGCAGGAGAACTCCCGTTACTATGGCGAAGGGGTTCCGGAATTTCTCAGCACCCACCCGGTCACCACCTCGCGTCTGGCGGAGGCTCAGGTAGCCGCTGAACAGTATCAACGACGTATGCGGCTGGATTCATCCTCTTACCATGTGGCCAAAGCAAGAGTAAAACTGATGCACAGTAAGAGTGCAGAACAGTTGATGCGTGAGCTAACCAGAAGTGAACGCCGGGACGAACACAGCCTCTATCTTCAGGCTATCACCCACATTGCACTGCAACAGCCGCAACAGGCGAAAAAGATCCTCAGCCAACTACTGCGAAATGCGCCTGAAAGCATCCCCTATCGTGAAACATACGGCAGACTCCTCTTTGAGCAGGGTGAGCATACCCGTGCGATCAAACTCTACCGTGATGGACTCAAACGCTATCCCAACAATGAGTTGCTACTAATGTCACTATGCCGCAGTCTGCTAGCCGAAAAAAACTACAGCGAGGGTCGTGATCTTCTGCAGGGCGTGGTGCGACGCAATCCGCGGTCAATTGTTGGAATCGATCTGCTTGCCCAACTTGAAACGGAAACGGGTAACCCAGTCGCCGCGCACCTTGCCCGTGCCGAGTATTACCTGCTACTTGAGGAGCCGCACAGTGCACTGGGGCAGGTCAATCTTGCCAAACGGGTCGAGAAAAAGGATTTTTACCATTCATCACGAATAGAGGCGTTGACTCAGCAGATCACAGAACAAATCGCGAATCAGGCACAGCTACAGCAAGAGTGACTGGACTCAAATCGTCGCTAATGCCATGGCAAAAACGAGCATTGAATTTAGGGATAACCCTGAGCAGGAAACACCAAAACCCTCATTAGGCAAAATTAATATACTTATGTACAACGAATATTTCGCACTTTCTCTTGCGTTCTATGTCTCAATGAGTATGCTTTCAACATCCTTTCATGCAGCTTGGTTATTCCAAAGTGCTGAAAACCTGAAGGGTATATGGCACGGATGGCAACGTCAGAACGACTACGCAAAGCTGGAGTTCGCCGATTAGTCGTTCATAGAAAGTAATAAATGACCATAGGAGGATACAATGCGGAAGACCGCACGTTTTATCTCAACCGCGAGCATGCTGGCCACTTTGATCGGCGCTCTTGGAATGACCCCCCAACTGGCATCCGCCGATGAGCAGATGATCGCAGAGGGTAAAAAACTCGCCTTTGATCGCAAAAAGGGAAACTGCCTTGCTTGCCATCACATTGAGGGCGGAGACCTGGCTGGCAACATCGGCCCTGCTCTGG
>JAOUQQ010000021.1 GCA_029879245.1 Chromatiales bacterium
TCCAGCCCGCGAGGTTGCTCGCCATCGTACTGCTGCTGGTGGTGCTACACGACCCTCTGGTGGTGCTCTCGGCCGGTTTCTGGCTCTCCTTTGGCGCGGTGGCGATCATCCTCTTCGGTATGAGTGGCCGGCTCAATCCCGCTGGCCTCTGGTGGCGCTGGGGGAGGGTGCAGTGGCTGGTCGCACTGGGGTTGTCACCGCTGCTGCTCCTGCTGTTTGGTCAGGCGGCGCTGGTCGCCCCGCTGGCCAATCTGATCGCCGTTCCCCTGGTTGGCCTGGTTGTGGTGCCGTTGACGCTGTCAGGCACACTTCTGCTCAACGTCTGGAGCGCAGCAGGTGAGGTGATGTTGCAGTTGGCCTCATGGGGGATGGCCATACTCTGGCCTGTGCTGGAGCATCTTGCCGATACGGTGCCGACACTGCGACAGGCAACTGCCCCCTGGTGGCTATATCTATTCGCCTTTGGTGGTGCAGGATGGCTACTAGCGCCACGTGGCTGGCCACTACGCTGGGCCGGTATGGTGCCGCTGCTGCCGCTACTGTTGTGGCAGCCACCGCTACTTAAGGATGGGGTAGCTCGATTTACCCTGCTGGATGTCGGACAGGGACTCGCTGCGGTGGTGGAGACACGTCACCATTTACTGGTATTTGATACTGGTCCCCGCTTTGAATCTGGATTCGATACCGGTGAGGCGGTGGTTCTACCCTATCTCCGGTATCGCGGTTACGGGGCCATTGATACGCTGATCATTAGTCATGGTGATAATGATCATATTGGCGGGGCGAGGGGACTTAGCGAGGGGGTATCGGTCAAGCGAGTATTAACCAGTGTACCGGAGAAGATGGGGTGGACTAGCCACGAAGTCTGTCATCGCGACGATAGCTGGGTCTGGGATGGCGTTGAGTTCCGTATTCTTCACCCGAGGCGCCTGCTTGGGGGGGGGCGCGGCAATAATGACTCCTGTGTGCTTCAAGTTGTCGCTGGAGAGGAGAGGCTCTTACTTACTGGCGATATAGAGGTTGAGACAGAACGTGAACTGGTGGCGTTCTATGGGAATGATCTCGGGAGTGACATACTGGTCGTGCCTCATCATGGTAGCAAGACCTCATCAAGCGAACAGTTCATTAATGTCGTAAAACCGCGTGTGGTGTTGCTGCCCCTGGGCTACCGTAACCGCTACGGTTTCCCTCACAAGCAGGTCGTTGATCGCTACACGGGACTGAATAGCGTCATCCTCAGTAGCAGCGACTCCGGCGCCATGATCATGTACCTGGGGGAGGGGCAGGAGGAGATCGTAGAGTACCGTAGTGCTGCTAGACGCTATTGGCACAGCAGCAAAAAGTAAACAATTCTCTGGTCGCAGCCCCCCCATTTTGTTAAATTATCCCGCTGATTTTTCAAGACCTTACGGGTAGGACAAGCGTGTTTGAATTAGTAACTGCAGGCGGCTGGTTGATGGCTCCGATAATGCTCTGCTCAGTAGTGGCGTTGGCGATCATTGGTGAACGTTTCTGGGTGTTGAAGCAAGATAAGGTACTGCCAAGCAATCTGGTGGCCCAGGTGTGGCAGATGCATAAACAGAATGAGCTTGATGCCGAGAAGGTGAAGGTATTGCGTGACAGCTCACCGCTGGGACGTATCCTCGCCGCGGGCCTGCTCAACATGCACCACGAGCGTGAGGTAATGAAGGAGGCGATTGAGGAGACGGGGCGACAGGTGGTGCTGGAGCTGGAGCGCTTCCTCAATACCCTCGGTACTATCGCCTCGATAACCCCGCTTTTAGGTCTGCTTGGTACCGTTATCGGCATGATCAAGGTCTTTACTGCCATTACTGCGCACGGGGTTGGTAACCCTACCATTCTCGCCGGGGGGATCTCCGAGGCGTTGATCACCACCGCTGCGGGTCTCTCAGTAGCCATTCCCAGTCTGATGTTCTACCGCTACTTCCGTGGCAAGGTCGATACCCTGGTGCTCAAAATGGAGGAGGAGTCACTGAAGATGGTGGAGGTGATTCACGGCGAGCGCGAGGCGGCATAATGAACATGCAACCCAGGCGCCGCGAGGAGCCGGATGTCAATCTGACACCGCTCATCGATGTGGTGTTTCTACTGTTGATCTTCTTTATGGTCTCCACCACCTTTGAGCGTGAGACCGAGATCACCATCGAACTTCCCGAGGCGAGTGGCAAACAGGTCGATGTGGTGCCGGCGAAGATCGATATCACCATCGACGCCAAGGGACGCTATTTCATCAACGAGATTGAGGTGATTAACACCGAGATCGAGACGCTGAAAAAGGCGATCAGCAAGGCGGCGGGAAAAGAGAAAAAACCGCGTGTATTGTTAAGTGCCGACAAGGATACCCCGCATCAGGCGGTGATCAGGGCGATGGATGCCGCACGCCAGCTCGGTTTTGTGAATCTCACTTTTGCGACCAGTAAGCCGACAGATTGATGAGTAATTTGAAAGAAGTATCTGGTACGCATCTATATCGTCGGTTGCTGGGTTATGTATGGCCACACTGGCGCGCCTTTGTTGTTGCGATTATCGCTCTCCTCATTGTCGGTGGAACGGAAGCGGTTTTTGCCTACTTTTTACAACCTATGTTTGACGGAACCTTCGTTGAGCGAGATCCGGAAGTTGTAAAGTGGACGCCAATAGTTCTCGTAGTAATTTTTGTGGTACGAGGGGGGGCTACCTTTGCATCTGGCTACCTCATGTCGTGGGTGGCACAGAGGGTTATCTATACCTTGCGTGGTGAGATGTTTGCGCATCTACTGCGTTTGCCGGTAACGGTCTATGACAGCACGCCATCTGGCAGGTTGATTGCTAAACTTATCTATGATGTCCAGCAAGTGTCGCGCGCCAGCACGGATGTGGTAACAACACTTTTTCGTGATAGTTTTACCGTCATAGGGTTGCTAGCGTTGATGTTCTATCATAACTGGCAACTTGCACTCATTCTTATGTTAGGTGCCCCGCTTGTTGCTCATGTTATTAATGTTATAAACAAACGTTTTCGGCGCTATAGCAGGCGAATACAGAGTGCCATGGGTGATGTCGCGCAGATTGCAGAAGAGGCTATAGACGGGCAGCGTGTAGTTAAGACATTTGGTGGTCAACACTATGAATTGGAGCGTTTTGAGTCGGCAAATGAGAATAATCGTCGGCTCAATATGAAGATGGAGCTTACCAATGCCGCAAGCGAACCAGTAGTATTACTGGTTGCCGCTTTCGCTTCTGCAATGGTGATCTATGTGGCACTGCAACAGGTAGAAAGCAAAGATTTGACGGTTGGTACCTTTGTCTCTTTTATCGCGGCAATGATGTTGCTTCACTCTCCGCTGAAGCGTCTAACCAAAATCACTTCCAGCCTGCAACGTGGAATTGCCGCTGCAGAGAGTATTTTCTCCTTTGTTGATACACCGTCTGAACTAGACAGCGGTGAACAGTGCCTGTCGACCTGTCGTGGATCTGTCAGTTACCGTGATGTGAATTTTAGTTACGGGGAAGAGAAGGGCAGGGTGTTGCACAATATTAATCTTGATATTGAGCCAGGCCAGAGTGTTGCTTTTGTAGGTCGATCAGGTAGTGGCAAGTCGACGCTGGTGAGTTTACTGGCACGTTTCTATGATGTAAGTGAGGGGAGCATCGAGATTGATGGGCACGATATCCGCGATATCCAACTTGAGTCACTGCGTCACAATATTGCCCTGGTCAGTCAGCACATTACCCTCTTCAATGACACCATCGCCAACAATATTGCCTATGGATCACTGGGCGGGGCGAGTCGTGAAGAGATCGTCAGGGCCGCTGCGGCGGCCCACGCGATGGAGTTTATTCGTAATCTGCCTGCTGGGCTCGACACGATGGTGGGGGAGAACGGTGTGCTGCTATCCGGTGGCCAGCGCCAGCGCCTGGCGATTGCGCGTGCCCTGTTGAAGAATGCCCCTATCCTGATTCTGGATGAGGCGACCTCGGCCCTCGACACCGAGTCGGAGCGCCATATTCAGGCGGCACTGGAGGAGCTGATGGAGAACCGCACCACGCTGGTTATCGCACATCGTCTCTCTACCATTGAGAAGGTCGACAAGATTGTGGTGATGGATCAGGGACGCTTTATTGAGAGTGGTCGCCACAATGAGTTATTGGCCAAGGGTGGGCAGTATTCACTGCTCTATAACATGCAGTTTCAGGACAAGCCGGAATAGGGCGGTGTGAGCAGTATCGCAGACCACTGGTATCGAGGTAGTCTCTGGCTCTGGTTATTGTGGCCCCTGAGTCTGGTATTTTCCCTACTGGTATCGGTTCGTCGCTCTCTCTATCAAACCGGCATTCTCAAGCAGTATCACTTTACGGCTCCAATTATTGTGGTTGGTAATCTTACCGTTGGTGGTAGTGGTAAGACGCCACTGGTCACATGGTTGGTAAAACAGTTACGCGAAAAGGGATACCGCCCCGGAGTTGTTAGTCGGGGCTATGGCGGGCGTGCTGAACTCTGGCCGCAGAGTGTCACCAAGAAAAGTGAGGCTAGCCTGGTAGGTGATGAGGCACTACTGCTCGCTCGTCGCTGTGCGTGTCCCGTGGTAGTGGGGCCGGATCGTGTTGCTGCGGTGGAACAGCTGCTGCGAGATTTTGATGTAAACATCGTCGTCAGTGATGATGGCATGCAGCACTACCGTATGGGACGGGATATAGAAATAGCGGTCATTGATGGTGAGCGCCGTTTGGGAAATCAGCTACAGATGCCAGCCGGCCCGTTACGCGAACCTCCTTCTCGTCTGAAGGAGGTCGACTTTATCGTTACCAATGGTGATGCGAGAAGTGGTGAGTGGACGATGAGACTGGTACCAGGTGAAGTGATGCAACTCTCTGGCAACGCCTCTTCTCCGCTGGAGGCGTTTCGGGCTCAGAGTGTGCATGCGGTAGCAGCAATCGGCAATCCAGCGCGTTTTTTCAATACGCTATCTCATTCAGGCCTATCTATCACTGAACACCCATTTGCCGATCACCACCCTTTTCATGAAGATGAACTCGATTTCCCTGACGATCTCCCGGTCATCATGACCGAGAAGGATGCGGTAAAATATTTACCCTATGCTAATGATCGCCACTGGTATCTGCCGGTGACGGCACAACTGAATGATGACTTTTCCCGGCAATTGCTGGAGCGACTGGAGAAGATCCGTGGATAAAAAACTACTCGATATTTTGGTCTGCCCTCTCTGCAAGGGCCCGTTGCTGTTTAATAAACCGGCACAGGAGTTGATTTGTAAGGTAGATCGTCTTGCCTATCCGATCCGAGATGACATCCCGGTCATGTTGGATGAGGAGGCACGCCGCCTCGAGGCGGATGAAGAGGTATAGCAGATGATGTAAACGGCGTCGACTCAGTATGCCGCCGTTAATGGTGCATTAGAATGCCAGGGATATTACGACACCGTTAATGAGGAGCAAGGCTGCGGCAGCGATCAGGGCATAATTGATACGGCGCAGGCGGGGAGAGTAATCTCGCTCTACACGTTGTACTACAAGGCCAATGGCCCTGTTTCTGTCACCTTTTCTTCTATATGGGGGAAAGCTGACGGGTTCAATCTTTCTGGCGGTGTTCATTTCGTAACTATCCTTATACAAATAAAAATAACCCATGTTTTATGCGGACACTCCGGATATAAACAGTGGGTCATTAAGTTGGGTATATTCTAACAAAATGAAAGGGTCAGATTATTCATTGTTCGTATATGAGTATTAGGCATCTCTATATCTGAGTGGATTGATAGGAAAATTCATGCAATCCTCAATGCAGATTTGAAGCGAGACCTTATTGGCGGGATGGCAATAACTAGTTATTTCTGATGTAGAAATGTATCCAATCAGTACCACTACTCTGCTTCAGCGATGAGAGGAGGTTGGGGCTAGGAACTGCCTCGTTCTCAAAGACTCCCCATATTTTAATAAAGAGACGGCCAAAGCCTGCGCACTTTCTCCACCGCAACGCGGTGATCGAGCCGGCCTCACCACAATCTGGGCACGTTACAGGGGCGTTGGGGCTACATTGCCACGCATCCAGAAGGAGGCGCCACTTGTCGAGGCGGTGGCCACAGCCGGGGCAGCGTGGGGGCTTGATATTGTCACCAATCAGATAGCGGGGGCTCTCTAGCGGCCCATCAATCGCAATATGGCAATACTGCTCACCTTCGCTCTCCATCTCACCGGTAGCGATCATCGGTGAGCAACCAAGAAAGGTAATGAGCATCATGAACTCCTCACCCGGCCGGAAGTGCTCCTCGTCGCCGATGGTGATGGGTTCACCAATAAAGCGCTCGTCCCGCAGCATCTCAACCAGTGTGCTGCGATCCGGTGCGGGGGAGTCGATTGGTGCGGGTGTCAGGACTAGAATATTTTCAGCCACGTTCTGAAGCTCGGTTGGATCTGGCAAACTATTGTACCAACTGTCCAGTAATTAGATAAGGTGATCGATTTGTTTGTTGTCAGTGATGAGTTGCAACAGGAGAGGGCGAAGGCGCTTGCACAGCGCTGGGGGTTCTCTCTTGCGGACTCACCTCGTGAGGGGGTGCAGCTGCAGATTACACGGGAGCGGTTGCAGTTAGTCGAGCAATCCGAGGGGGCTCCCGGGGCGGTCTATGTCGACTTCATTGGTGGTGCTGTCGGGCACCGTCATCGCTTTGGTGGCGGGCGCGGACAGACCATTGCCAAAGCCGTTGGATTGAAGGGGGGGAACAACCCGCGTGTGGTCGATGCCACTGCCGGACTGGGGCGCGATGCGTTTGTTCTCGCTTCACTGGGGTGTCACGTGACGATGATTGAGCGTTCAGCTGTTGTGGCAGCACTACTGGAAGATGGTCTTGCCCGTGCAGCAGATGATCTTGATGTCGGCGGCTGGATCAGAGAGCGAATGCATTTAATCCATGCGGATGCAGTAGCGTGGATGGACAGTCTCGACGAGTCGGATCTTCCCGATGTGGTCTATCTAGACCCGATGTTCCCCCACAAGCAGAAGAGTGCGCTGGTCAAAAAGGAGATGAGGCTGCTGCAGAAGTTGCTTGGTTTCGATGAGGATGAAGCGGCGTTACTGGATGCGGCATTGCGGATTGCGAGGAAGAGGGTGGTGGTGAAACGCCCGGACTTTGCCCACCCGCTGGCACAACGAAAACCGTCGATGGCGATTAAGGGAAAGAAGCACCGCTTTGATGTCTATGTCAGGGCGGCGATGTGAGTTTGCCGTCAATCGACGATATAGACCTTGTCCCCCTCATCGACCATTTTGTAGATCTGTGCCATCTGCTGGTTGGCGGTTCTTACACAGCCATGGGAGGCCTTTGTGCCAAGGGTTTCTGTTTTCGGGGTGCCATGGATCGCATACGTTTTGCCGATGTTAAGGGCGTGTTTGCCTAGAGGCCCGCGGAAGCATCGATTGCCAGCGGCAATGTCCTCGACATACTCCTTCTCCATCGATTTGGGAATACACCACTCAATACCATCAGGGTCATAGACCTTCCAGCGCACGTGATATTCACCCGGCTCAGTGTAGTAGCATTTGCCTCCTTTCGACTTGGGAAGACAGCGATCCATACCGAGCGCGACGGTGGTCTTGAGTAACACCTCTCTGCCCTCGCTGCGCTGTTCTACTACGCGTAGTTCAAAGTCGGATTTATCCACCTCAATATAGCGGATGACATTGTCAGCACGCTTCGATTTTCGGGTGTACTCAAAGGGAGCGGCGTAGTGACGATTAATCCAGGCACTTATCGTATGCTCTTCCCATCGATCACCATCCGGGAAGTGGCCGGTGACTCGAAGCCAGTCACCCTCGCCCTCGTTTGAGGTAAAGAGGACACCATCGCTCCAGACATCAATGATCTCCCCGTCAGGTGCGCTGCGCACCACCGCGATTGTGGTTAGCTCATAGGTTTTGGCGCTATTCGCTGTGTCATTTACACCAACTGAACCATAAGCTGGGGAGTAAAGCAGCAGTAGCAGGGGAAGGACTCTTTTTAAAGCCATCAAACTAGCGTGAAATTTTCATCGGGTTAGCGCAAAGTCTAACAAGATGAAAATTTAGTTCAAGCTTACACTGTAACCGATTGACATTTTGTGAATTTAGATTAAAGGGGCAGTTCGGGAGTCTGTTGCAGCCTGGTGATCTCTGCCACCACCTGCGCAACCCCACTGGCATAACTGCTCTCTACGCCCTGTTTGAGGTTACTTTCGAGAGATGAGGCAGCCTCTTTTAACGCGGGGACGCCGCAGTAGGTTGATGCCCCATTGAGTTTGTGGATGACCTCCTGCAGGGAAGCCAGATCACCACCCTGATAGAGGGTATCAATCTTCTCCAGATAGCCGGGCAGCTCGTTTTGTAGCATCTGGTAGAGCTCGCGGGCCAGATCCTGATTGCCGCCGGCCCGTTCCAGTGCCAGATTGAGATCGATTGCGTGTGATGTGGAACTCATCCCTGTGTCCTCTAAGTTAGGTATGACCCGGATGTTAACTCACCTTTTAATCTAGTGCCAATCGCCTTGATACTCAAGCCTGCTATAATCGCGACCCTGTGAAACTGAGTTGAGATGTCCTCTATGTCATTCCCTACCATCGAGTCATTTGTCGGAAATACGCCGTTGGTGCGCCTGCAGCGTCTGGTTGTTGATAGTAGCAATACCATTATGGTGAAGCTGGAGGGGAATAACCCGGCAGGTTCGGTCAAAGATCGTCCGGCACTGTCGATGATTCAGCAGGCGGAGTTGCGTGGTGAGATCAAGCCGGGGGATACCCTGATCGAGGCAACCTCCGGCAATACCGGCATCGCCCTGGCGATGGCTGCGGCAATCAAGGGCTATAAAATGGTCTTAATCATGCCGGAAAATATGAGTGTCGAGCGCCGTGCAGCGATGGCCGCCTATGGTGCCGAGCTGGTACTGGTGGATGTAGAGACCGGTATGGAGGGGGCCCGCGACCTGGCACTGAAGATGCAGGCAGAGGGGCAGGGTAGGGTGCTGGATCAGTTCTCCAATCCCGATAATCCGCTGGCCCACTACCGTAGCACCGGGCCCGAGATCTGGCGCGATACCGAGCAGAAAATCACCCATTTCGTCAGCGCCATGGGCACCACCGGCACTATTATGGGGACTTCGCGCTATCTCAAAGAGGTCAATAGTGAGATCCAGATCGTCGGCGTTCAGCCGATGGAGGGGGCGAGCATCCCAGGTATTCGACGTTGGTCGCCGGAATACCTGCCGAGTATCTTCGAGGCGAGCCGGGTAGATCACGTTATCGATATCGATCAGGAGTCTGCCGAGGTCACTACCCGTCGCCTCGCCGCCGAGGAGGGGATCTTCTGCGGCATCTCCTCCGGCGGTGCGGTGGCCGCTGCGCTCAAACTCTCTGCTAAGGTGGAGAATGCGGTAATTGTCGCCATTATCTGTGACCGGGGGGATCGCTACCTCTCCACCGGCGTCTTCCCAGCCAACTGAGTTATCGCATTATGGGCAGAAGAAGGCAGCGCAAACCCAGTTTTCCCACCGAGCCGGTTCGTGCCGAGATCTCCGGTATCTCCCACGATGGTCGTGGGGTTGCCCATGTTGGGGAGAAAACGGTTTTTGTCGAGGGGGCGCTGCGGGGGGAGGAGGTAACATTCCACTATGTCGATAAGCGCAAGGGGGTGCTGGTTGGCGTTGTCGATGAGGTGCACCAGGCCTCCCCCGATCGTGTCGAACCCAAATGCGCCGTATTCGGCCTCTGTGGTGGCTGTGCCCTGCAGCATATGGAGCCCGCAAAACAGATCGAGATGAAGCAGGAGACGCTGCTGGAGAACTTCGCCCGTCTGGGAAAGGTGGCTCCCAAAGAGGTGTTACCGCCGCTAACCGGGCCGCACTGGGGTTATCGACGCAAGGCGCGGATGGGGGTGAAGGATGTGGCCGCCAAGGGGCGGGTGCTGATCGGCTTTCGTGAAAAGCGCGCCCCCTTCATCGTCAATATGTTGCGCTGTGAGGTACTGTTCCCCAGCGTCGGTGAACATCTGGAGGAGCTGAGCGCGCTTATCGGCACACTAGGGGCGAGCAATCGTATCCCGCAACTGGAGATCGCCGTGGACGATAGCCAGACCGCGGTGGTATTTCGCAACCTTGAAGCGCTCTGCGATGATGACAGGGAAAAGCTCATCGCCTATGCCAGGGCGCACGATCTTCGCTTTTTCCTCCAGCCCGGTGGCCCCGACTCGGTGGAGCCGTTGTGGCCGGAGCAGATCCAGTTGAGCTACGCACTGCCTGAGTTTGATGTGCGCTTCAACTTCACCCCCACCGGTTTTACCCAGGTCAATACCGACATCAACCGCAAGATGGTCTCCTATGCCATTGAGCTGCTCGATGTGCAGCCCCATGAGCGAGTGCTGGACCTCTTCTGCGGTATAGGCAACTTCACCCTGCCGCTAGCTCGTCGCGCCAAAGAGGTGGTCGGTGTCGAGGGGCTTCAACTCCTGGTGCAGCGTGCGCGGGAGAATGCCGAGTTGAATGGTATAACCAACGTTGAGTTTCACGTTGCCGATCTGGCAAAGGAAGTTGAGCAACTGCCCTGGTGGTCACAGGGCTTTGATAAGGTGCTACTCGACCCGGCACGTGACGGGGCGATGGAAGCGCTTCCCCATATCGCCAAACTGGGGGTGAAGCGGATCGTCTACGTCTCCTGCAACCCGGCCACGCTGGCGCGTGATGCGGGATTGCTGGTGCATGAACATGGCTACACGTTAGAGAAGGCGGGGGTGATGGATATGTTTCCTCACACCGCACATGTGGAGTCGATAGCGCTATTCACCAGGAAGTGAGCGTATGAAGACGCTCTTCTCCATTATTGAATCGCCACTGCACCCGAAACTCTCGGCACTCTATCGCCGACTCGGTTTTGAAGAGATAGAACTGACCTCGACCCGCAAGGCGGTCAGTGCGTTGAAAAAGCAGAAACCGGATCTGGTGGTGGCCGATTTTGTCTACGCCTACAGCAACAACTACAGCGGCATCCACATTAGCAACCTCGATGTCTTTTTGATGAGTATGCAGAAGTTTGCCCCGAAGACGCCGGTGGTGATCCTTGCGGCAAAGGATGAGCTGGAGCACGCACAGAAGATGCGTGAGATCTGCGAAATCGCCGCGATCTTCCCCTTCAATGTGAGTGAGGCGCAGCTGGCTGCGGTGATCGCTGTTTAACGCTGTGTTGCCAGGTAATCGAGAATCAGGCCCATCTGCTGGTTGATCGCCCCATAGTGTTCGCGATTCTGCAGGATTTCATTGGCGCTCTGGATGTAGGGGGCTTCAACCAACTCATCACTACAGTACTCTATAATGCTCTCGGCACTGAATGGGGTTGTCTCCAGGTGGTACTGCAGGGCGATCACCCGATCATTGTAGATGAAGCCCTGATTGACACAGGCCTCACTATAGGCGATCCGCTGCGCCCCCTGCGGCAGGGTGAAGGTCTCCCCATGCCAGTGAAAGACTGTGCCCTGTGGTGGCATCTGTTGCCCCAGCAGGTGGGAGAGAAAGCCCTCGTCCAGCGTGATGGGGAACCAGCCGATCTCCTTCTGCTCACCCTGATGGACCTCGCCTCCTAGCACCTCGGCAATTAGCTGTGCCCCGAGACAGATCCCCAGCACCGGTTTACCCGACTCGATCACCTGTTTGACAAACCACTTCTCCCCCTTGAGCCAGTGGTAGCGGTACTCATCATGGATACTCATCGGTCCGCCTAGCACCACTAGCAGCTCAAAGCGATCGAGTGGGGGAAACTGCTCCTGAGCATAGAAGCGGGTGGTGGTGATCGAGTGGCCATGGTCTTCGGCCCACCCCTCGATACTGCCTGGGCCCTCAAAGGGAACGTGCTGCAGGATGTGAATATTCATACCCAGATTGAATCACCCTTTCTCATTGGCTGACAAGTGGCGATGAGAGTTTTCCGGCCAGCGCCTTTCTGGTAGCGTGGGGCACATGAGAAATGTGATCCTGATCAGTCTGATTTTACTGCTGTTGGGCTGTAGCCGTACCCCGCAGAGCGAGAGCGTAGATCTCTATGTCTTCGGTACGATGGTGACCATTACCACCTGGGGGGCGCCTTCTGAGGCGCGCCAGCAGGCGATCGCTGAGATCAACCAGACCTTCCAGCAGATGCACCGTGACTGGCACGCCTGGGAGCCGGGCCGACTGGTGGAGATCAACAGGGCTATCGCCGCCGGTGAGGAGATCACAGTGCCAGCCGATATCGCCGGGTTGATCACCCGATCGCAGAGGCTCTACACGCAGAGTGAGGGGCTCTTCAATCCGGCCATTGGCGGCCTGCTGAATCTGTGGGGCTTTCAGAGCAGTGAGCGGCCCAACGGGCCGCCACCTTCCCGTGAGGAAATCGACAGGTGGGTAGCCTCCGCGCCTCACATGGATCAATTGGAGATCGCCAATGGTCAACTCAGATCTTCTAATACCGCCGTACAACTCGATTTTGGCGCCTTCGCCAAAGGTGTAGCGGTTGATGAGGCGATTGCCATCTTACGCAGATATGGCATTGAGAATGCCATCGTTAACGGTGGTGGAGACCTGCGCGCTATCGGTAGCAAGGGGGATAAGCCATGGCGTGTCGGTATTCGCCATCCACAGGGCGAGGGGGTGTTGGCGGCGCTCGATGTCAGCGGAGATGAGAGTGTCTTTACCTCGGGCAACTATGAGCGCTACCGTGAACATGAGGGGGTACGCTATCCGCATATTCTAGACCCGCGTAACGGTATGCCGGTGGAGGGGGTCACCTCGGTGACAGTGTTACACGCTAATGGTGGGATTGCCGATGCTGCAGCTACCGCCCTGGTTGTGGCCGGTGTCACCGGGTGGCAGCGCATCGCCGCACGTATGGGTATTGAAGCGGTAATGTTGGTAGATGATGCGGGCACCGTCTATATGACACCGGGCATGCAGCAACGCATCGAGTTCACAGCTATACCACCGGCCAATATTATTACCGCTGAGCCCATGGCAGCGAATCAGGGGGAGTTGGAGTGAGCAACACACAGCATGAGAGCATGTCGTTTCTTGAAGGGGTCGAGCGGATGGTCGACAAGGCGACCCTGGTCGCCGGGCTCGACCCAAGAACCGCCTGCGTGATCAAGGCAAGCAGCGCCGTTATTCAGATCAAGTTTCCGGTACGGCTGCGTAGCGGGGTCGAGGTCTTTACCGGCTGGTGGTCGATTCACAGTGCCCACCGTCTCCCCTCCAAGGGGGGGCTGCGTTATGCCCCACACGTCAATCAGGAGGAGACCGAGGCGCTTTCAGCACTGATGAGCTACAAGTGTGCCCTCGCCGACATCCCCTTTGGCGGGGCCAAGGGGGGGCTGATGATCGAGCCCTCCAAATATACCGTTGAGGAGCTACGCGACATTACCCACGCCTTTGCCGGCGAGCTGGCCCGGCGAGGTTTTCTCAACCCGGCCACCAATGTACCGGCACCGGACATGGGCACATCGGCCCGTGAGATGGCCTGGATCGCCGATGCCTATAAGAGTCTCTTTCCAGAAGACCTGAATCAGGATGCCTGTGTTACCGGCAAGCCGGTCAATCGTGGTGGTATCCCCGGACGTACTGAGGCGACCGGTAAGGGGATTCAATATGCGCTGCAGGAGTTTTTTCGCCACCCCGACGAGTTGGAGAAGACAGAACTGGTCGACGGTCTGGCCGGGCAGCGGTTGATCCTGCAGGGGTTGGGCAACGTGGGATACCATGCCGCCAAATTTCTCTCCGAGGAGGATAAGGTTAAGGTCATCGCAATCATTGAACGTGATGGTGCTGTGGTAAATCCTGAGGGACTCAATGTTCATGATGTGCGTCAGCACCTGGCGCAGACCGGCGGTGTGCGCGACTTTCCGGGAGGGGAGTTTCACGAGGATGGGGCCGCGGTGATGACAATGGCCTGCGATATTCTGCTACCCGCGGCTCTGGAGTCACAGGTCAGCGCCGGTAATGCGATGAAAATTCAGGCCAAACTCATCGTTGAGGGGGCCAACGGGGCGGTCACCTACGAGGCGGATGAGATCCTGCAGCGACGCGGCATCGTGATGCTGCCGGACCTCTGGGTTAATGCCGGTGGTGTCACCGTCTCTTACTTTGAGTGGACACGCAATCTCTCTCATATGCGTTTTGGTCGCCTGCAGCGCCGCTTCGATGAGTTGCGTGGTATCTGTTATGCCACCGCACTTGAGGAGATGACTGGGAAGAGCATGGAGAGTCGCTTGCGCAACGAGATTGTACGTGGTGCCAGTGAACTGGATCTGGTTCGCTCGGGTCTTGATGACACCATACGCAGTGCCTTTGCCGAGATACGCGACACCATGAAGCGTAACCCCGAGATCGGGGATTACCGCACCGCCGCCTTTGTCATCGCTATCACCAAACTGGCTCAATCCTATACCGATCTCGGTCTGGCTGACGGTGGTGAATAGTAAAACTGTTATTCCATACAGTCGGGCGTTACTATCGACCGCTGATTTATTACCACGCAAACGAGAGACCGGAGTTAGATGAGAGGACGTTTTATCACCCTTGAGGGAAGCGAGGGAAGCGGTAAAAGTACCAACCTTGAATATATCTATCAGCGCCTTAAGACTGAGGGGCTGGAGGTGGTATTGACCAGAGAGCCGGGGGGCACACCGCTAGCTGAGGCGATTCGTGAACTGTTGCTGGATAAGCGCAACCACACCATGGTGAGTGATACGGAGCTACTGCTGATGTTCGCGGCACGGGCACAGCACCTACATGAGTTGATCATCCCCTCGCTGAATCAGGGGAAGTGGGTGCTCTGCGACCGTTTTACCGATGCAACCTACGCCTATCAGGGGGCGGGGCGGGGGATCTGCCATGATCGAATTGCTCAGCTCGAGCGATGGGTGCAGGGGGAGCTGCGCCCCGACCTCACCTTCTTCCTTGATCTCCCAGTAGCTCAGGGGCTTGCACGTGCCGGTGAGCGGGCGGAGCTGGATCGCTTTGAGCGTGAGGAGATCGACTTTTTCGAGCGGGTGCGCCAGGGCTATCTGGCCTGCGCCGATGCTGAGCCTGCTCGCTATCGTGTGGTGGATGCCTCACCCGCCCTGCCCGATGTTCAGGCACAACTGGATCGGATTATCGATGACTATCTGCAAGACAGGGGTTCAGCCAATGGCTAGTCTCTATCAGCCCTACCCCTGGCAGCAAACTGTATGGCAGGGCTGATGCAACGGGTCTCTCAGCAGCGTCTTCCCCACGCTCTGTTGCTGACCGGCGCCGCAGGGTTGGGAAAGCGTCACCTGGCCAGTTCATTGTCACACTCCCTGTTGTGTGAGAGTCGGCAGGGTAGTGGGGTCGCCTGCGGGCAGTGCCGTAGCTGTCAGTTGCTGGCGGCGGGTAGCCATCCCGACTACCTGCTGGTTGAACCGGAGGAGGAGGGGAAGGGGATCGGTATCGCCCCGGTAAGAGAGATTAGTGAGTTCCAGTCGCTCAGCAGCCACACTGGCCGTGGCCGTGTGGTACAGATAGAGCCAGTCGATGCATTGACTATGAACGCCGCTAATGCGCTGCTGAAGACCCTGGAAGAGCCGGTCGGTCAAACTACCCTGATCCTCACATCTGATCGGCCAATGAGCCTGTTGCCTACTATTCGTAGCCGTTGTCAGCAGGTCACACTTGCTCCCGCACTGGATGATGAATCTAATGTCTGGTTGAAAAAAGAACTACAACATACTGATAAATATGATAAACATCTTCTGGGAATGAGTGGTGGTGCGCCACTGAAGGCACTAAGATGGGCCGAGTCGGGTGAGATGAGCTGGCGTGAAGAGCGTTGCCGTGACCTCCTCGCGCTGGAGGGGGATGAGTTCTCCGCGGTGACTCTGGCACAACGCTGGTATGAGATGGGGAGTGAGCGGACCGTCAGCTGGTTTTACGGGGTAGTACTCGATCTGCTGCGGATGAAGCAGATCTCTCAGGCATCCGCACTGACCAATCCTCACCTGCAATCGCAGTTGCACCGCCTTGCGGATAGGGTAGACTTGGAGTTCCTGCAGCGGCTAGGTGAGCGTATGCAGGAGTGGATGCGCGCTTTACGTAGCCAGACCAATCAGCAACTGCTCCTTGAGGAGATGCTGCTGGCGTGGCAACAGCGCAGAGTAGGTGGATAGACGAGGAATAGAGGCTTATGGCGGCACCATCACCCAGACAGGGTATTCTGTCACTGACTATCAAGGATAAGAGTGCGCTCTATGCCGCTTACATGCCTTTTGTGAAGAATGGCGGCCTCTTCATCCCCACCAACAAGGCCTACAAACTGGGCGACGAGGTCTTCATGCTGCTCACCCTGATGGAAGAGACGGAGAAGATGCCGGTTGCCGGCAAGATTGTCTGGATCACCCCCAAGGGGGCGCAGGGAAATCGCGCCGCTGGCATTGGTGTTCAGTTCAGTGATCAGGATGGTGGCACCGCCCGCGGCAAGATCGAAACCTATCTCGCCGGCGCGCTTAAGTCGGATCGCGCGACCCACACAATGTAAAGCTTATCAGTGAACACATGTAGATGAAGGCGGCCCTTGGCCGCTTTTCTGTTTTATCAAGATAGTACAATCATACGACCATGCTCATTGACTCACACTGCCACCTTGATCGCCTCGACCTCACCCCATTTGATGGTGAGCTTGCCAATGCACTTAGTTTCGCCAGAGAGCGTGGGGTTGAACGCTTTCTTTGCGTCTCCATAGACCTTGAGAATGTGCATGCGGTAATTGCCATGGCAGAGCAGTATGCAGATATCTACGCCAGCGTAGGGGTGCATCCCAATGAGCAGGAACATGGAGAGCCTACAGTAGAACAACTGTTAGCACTGGCAGACAACGAGAAGGTGATCGCCATCGGCGAGACGGGGCTCGACTACTTTCGCAGCGAGGGTGATCTTGCATGGCAGCACCAACGTTTTCGCAACCACATTGCCGCGGCAAAGGCGTGCAACAAACCCCTTATAATTCACTGTCGTGAGGCACGTGACGATACCCTCAGGATACTTGAGGAGGAGGGGGCCGAGAGCGTTGGTGGCATCATGCACTGTTTTGTCGAGGACCTTGCCACTGCCGAGCGTGCAATGGAGCTCGGTTTTTACATCTCTTTCTCCGGTATTGTCACCTTTAATAGTGCAACGGATCTGAAGGAGGTGGCGAAGACGATTCCCGCGGATCGCATTTTAGTCGAGACCGACGCCCCCTACCTGGCACCAGTACCCTATCGTGGCAAGAGCAATCAGCCCGCGTATGTACGTGAGGTGGCGGAGTGTATCGCCCAACTGCGAGGTGTTTCTTATGCTGAGATCGCCAGCCAGAGTGGTGAAAACTTTATCCGTCTATTCAAACTGCAGGCGTAAGATTTTTTGCGTATGAGATGGCCGGGAGAGTGATGCTCTCCCCTTTGGGACTACGCCTCTTCCGGGGTGTCATCTTTTTTCAGTGAGCGCAGGCCGCCCCCCAGATAACAGGCATCAAAGCCTCTCTCATTGAGCAGATAGGCCGCCGATGAGCTACGGCGTCCAGTATCGCAGTAGACGATATACTTGGTATCTGGATTTAGCTCACTCGATTTAATGCGTAACAGATAGAGTGGGATATTGAGGCTGTTGGGTATGGCAACGTTATTGTGTTCACTCTCCAGTCTTACATCAAGCCAGACAGCGCCATTCTTAACCAGCTCGCTAGCCTGTTTAAAATCGACCGTTTGTAATACCGGTGCCTTGAGCAGTTCGACAAAGTGCTCCTTTGCCATACGCATCAATACGCCGTCTGTTAGCATGGTAACATTGGCATTACGCTTGTTGTCGGAGATTAACGCCTCTTCGCCAAATCCGTTACCCGCATCCAGCTCTGCCAGTCTGATCTCTTTGCCGGATTTGGTGGTGTGGGTGACGATACACTTTCCACGCTCGATGAAGTAGTAGTAATCGCCATCCTCTCCCTGCTTAATGATCGCTTGCCCCTTTTTCACAGGAAGCTCTTCCATGTGCATAAAGACAGCCTGAATGTTGGTTGGTGGAATACGATGGAATATTTCAGAACGAAGCATCATCGTCATCCAGTCTGATGCCTCCTCATCATCGGAGTCGCCACTGCCTCCTTCGTTAAGATCCGCGACCATCATGCCTGCATTCTGATCCCAGGTAAGGAGAATATCGAGCATGTCATTATCAATACGGAAGAAATTGCAGTCGCTCTCTGCAATGGCGGTATAACGTCGGGGCCGGTGGTGTTCCAGCGGAAAGCGGGTCTGTGCCATGCCGCCACGTATGGTCTTCTTCTCACCATCGCCACCTAACAGCAACATTTCACCGGACAGCAGGTAGAAGGAGTAGTTATCGCTATCGCCCCTTTTAAAGATCGCCTTTCCCTTGGCGATACTCTCTATCGGGGTCTTGCGTGCAAGCTCCTGGAGATTGTCGCTGGTCAGCTCGTTAAGGGGAACAAATTGTCGAAGTACCTGATTATTCACCTTACTAGGCCCATTCCGATTAAGGGTGGATGTTTAGCTGCTGAATCATATCATATATATGGCTTTTGCAGCCGTGTATACAGTTACGGGGTATCACTAATTATGTTACTTCGATTGCAGAATTCGCTTTTCATGATTTGTGCTTACAGACATAGAGAAGCTAGAATAACGTAGCATACCGAAAATCCAATCAGCTAATTTATTGAAATCCATGGATAAAATAAAAGTTCTCTTTGTTTGTATGGGCAATATCTGCCGCTCTCCACTTGCGCACGGCCTGTTTGAGCATAGGGTCAAAGAGGTCGGGCTGGATGATCGCATCACCATCGATTCGGCTGGAACCCATGCTTATCATGTGGGAAATCAACCCGACCCGCGTTCTCAGCAAACCGCACTGCGCCACGGTATCGATCTCAGTTCCCAACGGGCACGTCAGGTTGTGGTGAGTGATTTTGAGAATTTCGACTATGTTATTGCGATGGATCGGGATAATCATACGATCCTGAGCGAAAAGTGCCCTGGTCAATATCGACATAAGCTAAAATTGTTTATGGAGTTTGCCCCACAGCTTACCGAGAGAGAGGTTCCCGATCCCTACTATGGCGGAGAATCTGGCTTCGAGCTCGTCTATCAGCTGATTGATGCGGCATCGAACGGATTAATGGCGGATATTGAGCAACGCCATCTTTAAGTGATGCAAGACAAAAGGCGGTCAATGACCGCCTTTTTTGTTTTAGAAACTACTCCTGCTCGTTACGGGGACGCGTCTCAACCTGTTGCAGCTTTACCGGCTCAGGTTTTACAGGAGTTTCTGTCATCTCGGGCTCTGTAAGTAAAACCTCTGCGACTGGTTTGGCTGGTACAGTTGAGGGTGCCACCGGTTCTACTATCGCCTCAGGCCTGGTCTCTACCTGTTGCAGGTGGTTCTTCTCCTCAACTACTGCAGCAGTGTGCTGGGCATCATCCTCCGCCTGAGATTCCTCTTCAATAGTAGCGACATCTGATTCAGACGAAAGCTCAACAGCTGGAGCCTCTTCCGCTGTAACAGCAGGCTCGGGATGATGCTCTGCAGGTTGAGAGAACTTCTCTGCAGTAGCAGGCTCAGATTGAGTCTCAGTAACCGATGCAGGCACCTCTTTAGTAGTGTCATCAACATCAGACTCCTGCTGGGAAATTACGGTTTGTAAACTCTCCACCTCGACACCCTGAGCAGGGCTGGTCTCAACTACCGATTGCTGATTCACATCAGAGCCTTCGGCGGAGACGTTCTCTACGGTACTTGGCATCTCCTCACTAACAGGCGAGACGATTGTTTCGGTCGCCTGAGGATCTGAGGCTACAGGTGTCGTGCTGCGGTTACTCTCATCCGTGGTGTCATTTACCACAGTTGAATTACTGGTGGTCGCCGCGATGTCGCGACGCGGTCCACGACGTCTACCACCACGTCTACCACGGCGAGTAGCGCCACGCTCCTGAGCAGACTCAGCCGCCTCAACGGCGGGCGTCTCCTCCTCAACCACAGGCTTGGCTGTGGCGGGTTCCTTTCGTGAGTGTGTCTGCTCAGCATTTTTGCGCTGTTCACGTTCACGTCGTGGATTCTGTTGTTCCTGCTGGCGACCTTCACTGCGCTGTGAACCTTTACGGCGACCGCGGTTGCGCTGCTGGCCACGATCACGTTGCCCACTACCGCCACGCTCATTCTTACGCCGGTGATTCGGTTTTTTCTCTTTCTCGTCCTCTTCATCCTGACTGGAGAAGAGGGTACCGAAGAGGCGCTTGAGGAATCCCGGTTTTGTCTCGGCCTTCTCAGCAACCGGAATGGGCGGGGCAGAGGTTTGTGTGACACCCTTCACCGCGGGTTCATCCCGCTTAACCTTGGGTTTGTCGACACTCTTGCCTGTGGTATCGTCACTCTCCTCCACAGCCGTTGCCATTTCATAACTGGCCAGGGGCTTTGGCTCCAGACTGTCGACACGGATGCGCTGCACATCGTAGTGGGGGGTCTGCAGATGGGAGTTGGGAATGAGCACAATCGAAACACCCTGTCGTGTTTCGATATCGGCAATGACACCACGCTTTTCATTTAGCAGGAAGGTAGCGACCTCAACCGGCAACTGAGCGCGTATCTGCCCGGTCTTCTCCTTCATCGCATCCTCTTCAATGATGCGAAGTACGGAGAGGGCCAGCGATTCGACACCGCGTATGGTCCCCTGACCGCTGCAGCGTGGGCAGACGATCTGGCTAGATTCGCCAAGCGAGGGGCGCAGGCGTTGACGTGACATCTCCAACAGACCAAAACGGGAGATACGACCAACCTGAACGCGGGCGCGATCCATCTTCAGCGCATCGCGCAGACGGTTCTCTACCGCACGCTGATTGCGTGCCGGCCCCATGTCGATAAAATCGATGACTATCAGGCCACCGAGGTCGCGCAGGCGCAACTGGCGGGCGATCTCATCGGCCGCCTCCAGATTGGTGTTAAGTGCGGTCTCCTCAATGTCGCTACCCTTGGTGGCGCGCGCCGAGTTGATATCGATAGAAAGGAGTGCCTCAGTGTGGTCGATGACGATGGAGCCACCGGAGGGTAGCCTTACCTCACGCATAAAGGCCGATTCGATCTGCGATTCGATCTGGTAGCGGGTGAATAGCGGTACGCGGTCCTGATAGAGCTTCAGCTTGTTCAGGTTTTGCGGCATCACCGTCGACATGAACTCTTTGGCCTGATTGTAGACCGTCTCGTCGTCGATGATGATCTCATTGATATCGGTGCGCAGGTAGTCGCGAATAGAGCGAATAACGACATTGCTCTCCTGATAGATGAGGAAGGGGGCCCTGCGCTCGGCGGCGGCACCCTCGATAGCACTCCACACCTGCAGCAGATAGTCGAGGTCCCACTGCAGCTCCTCTGCGCTTTTGCCGACACCAGCGGTACGTACGATAACACCCATATCCTGTGGGATATCAAGCTGGCTCATGGCGTCACGCAGTTCGGCGCGATCATCTCCTTCAATGCGGCGAGAGACGCCGCCAGCTCTCGGGTTGTTAGGCATCAGTACCAGGTAGCGCCCTGCAAGGCTGATGAAGGTGGTGAGGGCGGCACCCTTGTTGCCACGCTCCTCCTTATCGACCTGAACGATGACCTCGGTACCCTCTTTGACCGCCTCCTTGATGTTGATACGACCGCTGATCTCCACGTTGGGGTTGAAGTAGCTGCGGGAGATCTCCTTAAGCGGCAGGAAGCCATGACGCTCGGCACCGTAATCGACGAAGGCCGCCTCGAGGCTGGGCTCGACACGGGTGATACGGCCTTTATAGATATTGGATTTTTTCTGCTCGTGGGTAGAGCTTTCGATATCCAGATCGTAGAGACGCTGACCATCGACCAGCGCAAGACGCAACTCTTCTGGTTGAGTTGCGTTAAACAACATTCTTTTCATTTGTCCAATCTCTCGGCGCTCGACCACAATCCAGAGGGTATGCGGGCTCGCCAGAGCGGCCATCACCTCATGGCAACGGCGAATTTCAGGCCGCAGAATCGAATAGGGCGGCTGTCATCACTCTGTATTACCGTCCTGCCGTACCGGATACCGGAACGCGGGAGCGCTTTCTTTTTGGCGCCTCGGCCAGTGGGCCGGGGGCGCGATTAACTTAATTGTGCCCGAGAGGTTGTGTTCTCTGCATCGGGCCTGTGCTATCTAACGCTCGCAACTCAGCGGCTTTATTTCATCTTTCGGGCGCTGAGCCTATTACGAGGCCAATGAAATATATCAGTAGTGGAGTGGTACATCAATCTTTGTCGCTGGTATCATTGCCATATGAATGAAAATCAATCAACTGCCGTCCAGATGGTCGAGGTGGACGAGGGCAGTAGCGGTCAGCGCATCGACAATTTCCTGCTAAAACAGTTAAAAGGGGTGCCAAAAACCCGGATATATCGCATTTTGCGTAAGGGTGAGGTACGGGTAAACAAAAAGCGGATTAAACCCGATTACCGCCTCAATTGCGGGGATATTGTGCGTATTCCGCCCATCCGAGTGAGTGAACGGGGAGAGACTCCCCGGCCCACAGATCGGGTGTTACGGCTCATCAATGAGAGCATCCTCTACGAGGATGACGCAATCCTGATATTGAACAAACCCTCCGGACTAGCTGTCCATGGGGGGAGCGGAATCTCCCACGGTGTGATTGAGGGGTTGCGGGCCCTGCGACCCGATGCACGCTTTCTTGAGCTGGGGCATCGACTGGATAGAGACACCAGCGGCTGTCTGGTGATAGCCAAAAAGCGTAGTGCGCTACGCGCCTTTCAGACACTGCTGCGCGAGGGAGGAATGGAGAAATACTATCTGACCCTGCTCAAAGGAGAGTGGAAGGGCGGAGGACGACGTATTGATGCAGCGCTGCGGAAGAACGAACTTAAATCTGGCGAGCGGGTGGTACGGGTAAGCGAAGAGGGTAAACCGTCTCTGAGTATCTTCAATCCAGTGACTACATATAGTGACTGTTCTTTGATGCGGGTAAAGTTGGTCACCGGCCGTACCCATCAGGTTCGGGTACATGCCCAGCACGCCGGGCACCCGATAGCCGGGGATGATAAGTATGGAGATGAAGCATTTAACCGCGAGATGGCGGGGCGGGGCCTCAAGCGCCTCTTTCTCCATGCCGCCGAACTCCACTTTACCCTGCCGGAGCACGGCACAATCCATGTGGAGGCACCGCTGGATGAGTGCCTGCGAACGCTGTTACATGATCTGGAAAATGAATAGATGAATCAACGCTTCAACCTGCTGGTTTTTGACTGGGATGGCACCCTGATGGATTCGGAGGCGAGTATCGTCGCCTGCATGCAGGGGGCGATTGGCGATCTGGGGTGCGATCCGCGTAGCACCGATGAGATCAAGAACATCATCGGTCTGGGCCTGCGAGAGGCGATAGATACCCTCTATCCAGGTAGCGATGACACCTTCCTCAAAGCGATGGTCGATCGTTACCGTTACCATTTCCTTGGCGGAAGGGGCGAGATGGCAGAACTCTTTCCCGGTGCGGAGGAGACGATCAGGGCGCTGAGTGATGCTGGTTACCTGCTGGCTGTGGCAACCGGTAAGGGACGCCGCGGACTCGATATGGTGCTGGCACAAACCGGTCTAGCGCGCTATTTTCACGCCACACGATGTGCCGATGAGACCTTCTCCAAGCCCCACCCGCAGATGCTGGAGGAGGTGATGGAACTGGTTGGCGCTGAGCCTGGCGAGACCCTGATGATCGGTGACACCGAATATGATATGCAGATGGCCAATAATGCCCGCACCCATGCGTTGGCTGTCAGTTATGGAGTGCATGAGAGGGAGCGGCTGTTGCAACACGACCCACTGCACTGCCTTGATGATATCGCTGAGCTGACCGACTGGCTGGCCGCTCGCGCCGGTTACACGGTTACCAATTAGAATTAATGAGGAGATGGCTGATGTTTGGTAAAGAAGGGAATAGCCCCGGGCATGGAGAGAACTGGGAGCGTGAACTACTGGAGCGGTTGAGTACGGCATCGCTAAATGAACAGCGGAGAAGTCGTCGATGGAATATTTTCTTCAAGTTTCTAATCTTCGGCTATCTCTTCATGCTTGTACTACTGGCGATGCAGGACTCTGAGATGGCTGAGACATCGAGCAAAGCCAGGGAGCATGTGGCGATGGTGGAGGTTAACGGGATGATCTCCGATGCCACCAAGGCCAATGCAGACAGAATTATCGAGGGGTTGCGAGATGCATTCGATAACGACAAGGTTAAAGCGATTGTACTGCGGATCAATAGTCCTGGAGGCTCCCCGGTACAGTCGGACTATGTCTATCGTGAAATAAAACGGCTAAGAGAAAAGCACAAAGATATTCCTGTTCACGCGGTGATCGTCGATGTCGGTGCTTCGGGTGCCTACTATATCGCCTCGGCAGCAGACAATATCTACGTCAATCCCTCCAGTATCGTCGGTTCGATCGGCGTATTGATGAATGGCTTTGGCTTTACCGGTGCGATGGAGAAGCTGGGGGTGGAGCGCCGTCTGCTGACCGCCGGGGAGAGTAAGGGGATGCTAGATCCCTTTACCCCGTTAAACAAAGATGAGGTGAAACACGTTAAGAGCCTGCTCAATGATATCCACCACCACTTTATCGAGGCCGTTAAAGAGGGACGCGGTGAGCGCTTAAAAAGTGATAAAAACCTCTTTACCGGGATGTTCTGGACCGGTAGTCAGAGTATAGAGCTGGGTCTGGCCGATGCCATCGGCGATGTTGACTATGTGGCCCGTGAAGTGATTCAGGTTGAGGATGTTGTAGACTACAGTCCAAAACCCGACTTCCTCAAGCGCTTTGCCGATCGTCTGGGAGCCTCGATGGCCAATGTACTTGCAGATCGGATGCAGATTGATTCGTTGGCATTGCACTGAGCTGAACGGGTATGACCACAAAGCATTTGATAGTGAACAACGGAGGTTGATATGGACTATATGTTTGTCATCAGGGAGATATGGAAAAAGTCGAAACTGTCTTTCTTTCTCTCTTTTTTTTCGGTAACACTACTCTACCTGAGGGGTTTTATTATTCGCCCCTTCCGTATTGTCCCTGCGAGCATTCGTAACAGGCTCCACGCCAGGGTCTCGAGGCCATTCTCGTTACCGCAGGATGAGATGGATAGATTTGAGAGGGCTGCGCGGCAGGCGATCTACATCTTTGCGATGGATGATGCGACGATTCTTGAAAATGCCTTTCCCGGTTTTGATGAGTACCATGTGGGTGAGGCAAGGCGGGTCCGTTATACCCTCATCACGGATCACACCAATAGAGAGTATCAGATCGCCCTGCGCGGTTCGGAGAATGAGCAGAACTGGCTCGATAACTTCACCCCGGAGTTTGTCTGGGATGATGAGATCAAGGCGACGATCCACTGGGGCTACCGGGATATATCGAATGCGATCCTTGAACAACTGGAACCGATGTTGACGCACAGGGATTACCGGATCACGGTCTCTGGTGGCTCACTGGGTGGTGTCAACAGCGTACTGGTTGGCTGGTATCTCGATACCCGTGGATACGATGTTGCGCAGATCTACAATTTTGCCGGCCCACGGTTGACCGATGATGACTATTCGCACCTGAATGTGATGACGGTCAGCAATATCCTTGATGCGGTCTGCATGTTGCCGCTGGCAACGTTACGCCACCGCTATCGACATCAGGGTGTGCGGGTTGTTATCACCCCTGCAGAGGAGAATTACAAGGAGAATAGAGGCGGGGCGGTGTGGCGCTTCTATGATGACTGCCTGTTAACCGATTTTCTGATGAGCTCCTACGGCATCTATCGCAAACTCGACCCGGCGGAACATCTCGCCTATGGTGAGTATATGCTCTATCTGGTTGGCAAAGAGGATGAGCTGGCCAATTTTTGAGTCAGCTGAGTTAAATAACACGTACCCCTTCAGACTCCAGCATCCTTACCAGTCGGATCAACGGCAGACCGATGAGGGTGTTGGGGTCTTCACCCTCTAATCTCTCGAACAGTGCGATACCCATCGCCTCCGACTTGAAACTTCCAGCGCAGTTGTAGGGCTGCTCGGCATTGAGGTAGTTGTCGATCATCTCGTCGCTAAGATTACGGAAAACCACATCGAACGGCACCACCTCCACCTGGGCCCTGTCGGTGGCTCCGTTGTAGAGACAGAGCCCGGTGAGAAAACGCACCTGCTTGCCCGAGGCATTGCGCAACTGCTGCATCGCCACCTCGTGGGTGAGCGGTTTGCCGAGGATATTACCGTCATTCACCGCCACCTGATCGGAGCCAATGATCAGTGCCTCGGGATATTGCGACGCCACGGCGCGCGCCTTCGCCTCGGCGAGACGTGCCACCAGCTGCTCTGGTGTCTCCCCAGCTAGCGCTGTCTCATCGGTTTCGGGGGAGGCGGTCTCGAAGGGGAGCCCGAGCTTCTCCAGTAGTTGGCGACGGAAGGGGGAGGTGGAGCCGAGTACCAGTTGTTGCATCAATAAACCCAATTCATTGTTGTGTGATAGAGATCAGTGTCTCGCCCGATTCTACGTGATCGTCCTTGCCGATATATAACGTCTCAATTGTCCCAGCGACTGGGGAAGAGATTTCGCTCTGCATCTTCATCGCCTCGATGACGAAGAGGGGAGTCCCCCTCTCCACCCTGTCACCCTCACTGACAAGTATCTCGACGATAAGACCTGGCATGGTCGTGGTAATATCGCCCTCACCCTGAGGAGTGGGTCGTTGCTGGGTGGCGAATGCGGACGCCTGTATGACACCATCGCTGATGATCACCTCTTCGCGCTGTCCGTCTACCTCCAGCAGGATGTGCCGTGACTCTCCCTCTGATTTGTCGCCAGTGATTCTGATGTGGAAGGGCTCCGCGCGCAAGTCCCCGTCCAGTTGCAGCGTATATTCTCGGCCGATAGTCTGGCTGACGGGTTCCTGTTTCTCCTCTACCTGCAACGACTCGGCCTGCAGCGTGCCGCTGGCTCGCTGTTTGAGAAAGTTGAGTCCAACCTCGTTAAAGAGGGCGACAATTAACTGATCCTCTTCAGACTTGGCATAGGGCTGGGATTTAATTGCGGCCTGCGGCATCTCATCAGCTAGATAATCGGCGGGTCTCTCCAGAATAGGTGACTCCTCACCCAGCACCTTTTGTTGCAGAGCAACGTCGATCTCACCGGGGGCCTTGCCGTAGTGGCCACCAAGATAGGCCTTTACCTCACGGGTGACGTTTTCATAACGCTCGTTACCCAGAACGTTGAATACCGCCTGAGTACCGACGATCTGTGAGCTGGGGGTGACCAGCGGCGGATAACCCAGCTCGGCCCGCACCCGCGGTATCTCCGACAAGACTTCGTTCATTCGTATCAGTGCCCCCTGTTCGCGCAACTGATTAGCGAGATTGGAGACCATTCCTCCCGGTACCTGGTTGATCTGCACCCGGGTGTCGACGCCGGTGTAGTCGCTCTCGAAGCGTGCGTATTTCTTGCGTACCTCACGAAAATAGAAACCGATCTCCTGCAGTGACTCCAGGTCAAGCCCGCTGTCGTGGGGGGTATTGCGCAGTGCCGCGACCAGACTCTCGGTTGGGGGGTGGCTGGTGCCACCAGCGAGGGCGGAGATGGCAGTATCGATATGGAGGCAACCGTTCTCAATCGCCTTCAGGTGACACATAGAGGCGAGCCCCGAGGTGTCATGGCTGTGCAGGTGTAACGGGATGGAGAGGGCCTGGTTCAGGGCGTCGACCAGTTCGGCGGTGGTGTGCGGGGTGAGTAGGCCGGCCATATCCTTGATGCAAATGCTGTCGCACCCCATAGCCTCCAGCTCCAGACCCTGCTCGACGAAACGCTCGGTGGTGTGGATTGGGCTGGTGGTGTAGCAGATCGCCCCCTGGGCGTGGCGCCCCTGTCTATTCACCTCTTCGATGGCGACACGCAGGTTGCGGTTATCGTTAAGGGCGTCGAAAATGCGAAACACATCGATACC
>JAOUQQ010000113.1 GCA_029879245.1 Chromatiales bacterium
AGCAGAGAGAGCGTGACACATCCCGATCGATTAAAAGGTGTCATAGAGAACTCCGGGCTGTTCCTGGAGAGCCGCATTCTTGGTAGTGACAGTGGTGGCGACGATAACGCTCTGCTTGAGAGAGACCTCAAAACCACGTTGCTTCGTCTCGCCTCCCTCATTCGTCAGAGCCTGCAACAGCTTCCAACTCTCACCACACGTGCAGAGGGTGACAGGAATCCTCCCAACTCACCAGGCCCATCCGATAGACCCAACCCTCCACCGCAGAGTACTCAACAGACGAACACCCAGAGGCTGATGGAGACCTCTTCTCTGCTGCAGCGACTGGCAGCTCATAGTGAAGGGGCCATTGCGGCGATTCAGACCCAACAGCTCTTCTCTCTACAGGCGCAGCAGCAAAGCAACGAGATGTTGTTTAATCTTGAGATCCCCCTCTTCAACGGAAAGGAGAGCGAACAGCTGGGACTGAAGATCCGCCGGGAGGGACGACGCCATCGTGAGGCGGCAAAAACGATCTGGTCGGTCACCCTCAAACTCGATAACGACGATTACGGCACAATCCGCGCCGTAGTTACCCTGATCGACCGGGAGGTCTCCACCACATTCTGGTGCGAACAGGGCGAGACCCGTGAACTCTTCACCCAGCACATGGAGGAGCTACGCCAGCGTATTAACGAACAGGGGCTGGAACTGGGCCGAACCCAGGCCTTTACTGGCACACCTCCCGAGCCGAACAACCCTGATAACGCCCCCCACCCCAACGGAATATTGCGCACACAGGCATGAGTAAGAAAGAGAAAAAGCGTACCGCCGTCGCGTTACACTACGATGAGAAGAATGCCCCCCGTATCACCGCCAAGGGAGAGGCCGCGCTGGCCGATGAGATTATCGCACTGGCCAGTGAGCACGGCATCCCGTTACATCAAGACAAACAACTCGCCGCGCTGCTCTCGCAACTGGAGCTGGGCAGCGAGATCCCGCGCGAGCTTTATATCGCCGTTGCCGAGGTACTCGCCTTTGCCTATATGCTTACCGGCAAGGTGCCACAGGGATGGGAGAAAAAAGAGAGGTGAGGGGGTAATCAGCGCCGTTGGTAGCTGAGAAAGGAGCAGGCATAGCCATTCTTCTCATCAACCGGGTGCTCCTCCCTGCCAATCTCCTGCCAGTCACTCATATCCATATCGGGGAACCAGGCATCGCCTTCGAACTGGCCGTGTACCTGAGTAATATAGAGGCGATCGGCCCGCGGCAACATCTGCTCGTAGAATGAGGCGCCACCGATGACCATCACCTCCGGCGCGTCACCGGCGGCCAATAGTGCCTCTTCGATTGAATAGACTACGACAGCGCCTTCCGCTTTATAGCCTTTATCATGGGTAATAACGATGTTGGTGCGCTCCGGCAGGGGCCGACCACCAAAAGAGTCGAAGGTCTTTCGCCCCATGATGATCGGTTTGCTCAGGGTGTGACGACGGAACCACTTCATATCGGCAGGAAGCTTCCACGGAAGACGGTTCTCTACGCCGATGAGGCGATTCTCATCCATCGCCCAGATTAGAGAGATCATCATGATTAATTTTCTTGATTTTCGGATTTTTCACTATCAGATGCGTTGCTACCAAATTTCCTGTCGTAATGTTTTTTGTACCACTCAGGCAGAACAAACTGTTGTGAGTAGAGGTAGGTCGCAACATCTCTGGCGTTTTCCTCACTAATCGATAACTTCTCCATCAGACCAAATTTTTCAATCGAACTCTTCATTTGTGAGCTGTATTGACTCGGCTCACCAACAAGCCATGCGGTCATAGCTGAAACAAACTGCTCTTCTTCTGGAAAGGCCTGACGGTAGTGATGCCACACCGCATACATCGGTGGCGCAGCCTGCCGCTCCCCCCCTCTACCATCGATAACATGGCAATCCAGACACCGCGTCTCTACGATCTCCTTCCCATCAGCCATTGCCGCCGTAGAACCGAACAGTAGTGATAATATTAGTAGCTTTTTCATCTCTGGTTATCTCATCTATTTACACCGCAACCGGCGCCTTGATTACCGGGTGGCTCTGATAGCCAACCAGCTCGAAATCATCAATGGTAAAACTGAAGATATCCTTCACCTCAGGGTTTATCTTCATCTTTGGTAACGGATATGGCTCACGGGAGAGCTGCTCTCTGGTCTGCTCCAGATGATTGGAGTAGAGGTGCGCATCGCCCAGAGTGTGGACAAAATCCCCCGGCTGCAGCTCGCACACCTGCGCCAGCATCATCGTCAGCAGTGCATAAGAGGCAATATTGAACGGCACGCCAAGGAAGATATCGGCACTGCGCTGGTAGAGCTGGCAGGAGAGTTTGCCATCTGCCACATAGAACTGGAACAGGGTATGGCAGGGTGGCAGCGCCATATTATCGACCTCGGCCACATTCCAGGCAGAGACGATCATGCGGCGCGAATCGGGATTGCCCTTTATCTGCTCCACCAGTTGACTGATCTGATCGATATGACCGCCATCCGGCGTCGGCCAGGAGCGCCACTGGTGGCCGTAGCCGGGGCCGATCCCCCCCCACTCTCTGGCAAATTGCTCATCGTTGCGAATTCGCTCGACAAAATCCTCCAGTGAAATATCTTCGCCGGTGGCCTTTTTGTAGTCCCGGTGTGGCCACTCGTTCCAGATCCCGACCTTGTTATCTACCAGGTACTTAATATTGGTATCTCCGGCCAGAAACCAGAGTAACTCGTGGATAATGCCTCGTAGAAAGACCTTCTTGGTAGTTAGCAGGGGAAATCCCTCGCTGAGGTTAAAGCGCATCTGGTGGCCAAATACACTGCGGGTACCGGTGCCGGTACGGTCCTCCTTAACAGCCCCGTGATCCAAAACATGTTGCATCAGGTCCAGATATGGACGCATCGTCTCCCCCATTACTCAACTCTTTCTACGTTGCGGGTAGTATAACCGAGGCTCATGGGGAATAGTCCATGTCACTAAACTGGCCTGCCCGAACACACCGCAATGCCGCCCTTCGCGCCATTAATTGCACATACAACTAACTACTGCTACTCTGCGCCCATGTACGAACAGTGCCTCTACTTTAATGCCAATGCCCTGGTGCGCAGCCTTAACCGGATCTGGGATGAGGCCTTCAGGCAGGTCGGGCTCTCCCCTGCCCATGGCTACCTGCTGATGCTGGTACTTGAGCAGCCAGAGCTGAGTCAAAAGGCGATCGCCAGGGAGCTGGGGCTCGCCCCCTCTACCGTCACCCGTTTCGTCGATGCCCTGAGCAATCGCCGCCTGGTAGAGCGCAATAAGGCAAAGGGTGATGGAAGGGAATTTACCGTCAGGGCCACCGCTGAGGGGAGGCTACTTCAGCAACAACTGCAACAGATCGGCATGGGGCTCTATCAGAAGATGCGGCAACGCCTGGGCGATGAGAGATTCGACAAGCTTGTTGGTGACTTACGCACAGCCCATAACGCCCTTAGCGAGTAGTGATTGGGATCTCACATATTTGTATGTACACACATAGGTAATAGTTATGATAAAACTCTTCTCACTCTTCACAAAAGATAGTGCTCAACCTGCTTCAACCATCCATGCCTCGGTATTTGAGGAAGATGGAATCATCTTTATTGATGTTCGCGGCCAGACCTGCCCCGGCTATCTGCTGGCGATCAATCGTGAAACCGACAGACTTCCCCCCGCTACCGAGGTAGCACTCATCATCACCTACCCCCCCTGTGGTGATGATGTGCATGCCTGGTGCAGAGAGAAGGGGTACCAATTTCATGGCATCGAACCGGGTGACGGCCTCTATCGCATCCGTCTGACCACCTGAGAGCTAACTCACTGTAGCAAAGGGGTTTTCAGCATCGGGTTATCTCTCTATACTCCCAGAACCGCGGCTTACATCCGAGCAACAACACTGGTATGTCTGAGAATAACGAGAACGAAAAACCGACAGTCCTCATCGCCGACGACTCCAAGGTTATCCGTAAGTCCATCATCAAAATGCTGGGCGATGAGTATAACGTGCTGGAGGCCGCCGATGGCGTAGAGGCGCTGGAGATCCTGCAGCAAAACACCGAGATCCGCCTCCTCTTCTCTGACCTCGGGATGCCCCGCATGGATGGTTATGAGCTACTGGCGGCCGTACGCCAATCCGATGATGAGGGGCTGGCTGAGATCCCGGTTATTATCGTTACCGGTAAAGAGGATACCGAAGAGGCAAAGGAGAAGCTGATCGAACTGGGGGCCACCGATCTCATCGGCAAACCCTTTCACTCCGCAGAGCTCAAGTCACGCACCCGCAGCTACATCCAGCTGGCCCGCAAAGTTAAGAAGCTGGAAGAGGCGAGCCCGATTGATAAGACTACCGGTCTCGCCACCGCCGACTACTTCAAGCAGCAGACCGAGATCACCTTCTCCCTCTCCAAGCGCCAGGGGCACGATATCACTGTGGCCCGCATCAACGTGGAGAACTACACCGAGCTGGCCGTCGAATATGGCAAGGGGATGGTGGCCAAGATCATCGTCGCCGTCAGCAAACTACTGAGCAAGGACCTGCGCAAGGAGGATCTGGCGACCAATCTGGGTGGTGAAAAATTTGCCCTGATGCTCCCCTGCGCCGATCCGGAGGGGGCGGCGAAGGTGATGGAACGTATCCGTCAACACCTCGCCAAGGTGAATCTCAAGATTGGTGAGAATGTGGTGCATGTTGCCTTTAGCGCTGGCATCGTCTCTCAGGCCGCCACCGATGAGGTGAATGACTTTGATCAGTTGATGGCACAGGCCGAAGAGGCACTGAAACAGGCCCTGACCAGCGGCAAGGAGCAGACCGTCATCATCACCCCGGTGCGTGAAGAGATCCCCGACACGCACGCCGATGCGGCCAATGTCAGCCTTGATGAGATGCTGGCCAGGATGGCCTCGGGTGATCTCAGTGCCGAGCAATATACCCTGGCACTGAAAAAGTTTCTGCCACTGATGGCCAAAGCCGATCAGAAGCTCAAACTGGGTCTCGGCAAGGTGGTACTTCTGCTACACAAAAGGCTCAACTAGCCCCTACTTCGCACGGCTGTAGGCGAATATCATCATCCCCGCTCCCAGCAGTACCATCGGCATAGAGAGCACCATCCCCTGGGTCAGCCACCCCCCCGCCAGATAGCCGATATGGGCATCAGGTTCACGCACAAACTCCACCAGAATACGGAAGGTGCCATACCCTGCCCCGAACAGCCCGGTCACCGCCATCGTCGGGCGTGGTTTTCTTGAGTAGAACCAGAGGATCAGGAACAGCACAACCCCCTCAAGCAGTAGCTCATAAAGCATAGAGGGGTGGCGTGGCGCTTTCCCGCCGGTCGGGAAGACCATCGCCCACGGAACGTCACTCACCTTGCCCCACAACTCACCATTGATAAAGTTACCGAAACGCCCCGCCCCCAGCCCCAGCGGTACCAGCGGCACGATGTAGTCGGTCACCTGAAAATAGCCGCGCCCGGTCTTGCGGGCGTAGAGCCACATGGCGATGAGCACCCCCAGCGCCCCGCCGTGGAACGACATTCCCCCCTCCCACACCTTAAACATGATCAGCGGGTTATCGACAAAGGCGGAAAAATTGTAGAAGAGGATGTAGCCGAGGCGTGCCCCCAGCACCACGCCCAATGCACCGTAAAAGATCACATCCTCGATCTCCTGTGGCTTCCAGCCGCTGTTGGGCTGGCGGGCACGATGGCGACCCAGCCACCAGGCCGTGCTGAAGGCGACCAGATACATAATGCCGTACCAGTGGATCTTGAGTGGCCCCAGAGAGAGGGCTACCGGGTTGATATCGGGATAACTGAGCATTTTCGTTACATCTTCCTGTTAGATGGAGACAACACGGCCAATCAGGCACTTGATATAGTCGGTTTCCGAGATCATCGGATGAACCGGATGATCGGGCCCCTGATGACCCTGTTCGATGATCTGCAGATTACGATCCAGGTGGCGTGAGCCCTGCTGAAGCAGGTCGCGCAGGGTATCGCGCGGCAGGTGGTAGGAGCAGGAGGCCGAGACCAGAATACCATCCTTGCCCAGTAGCTGCATCGCCGCCTGATTGAGGCGACGATAGGCCTCTATCCCCTTCTTTGCATCCTTCTTGCGCTTGATAAAGGCGGGGGGATCGACGATGACAATATCGAAGTTTTCCCGCTCGGCCCGTAGTGCCTTGAGGGCATCAAAGGCGTCCCCCTCGATCCCCTGCACCCTGTCGCTTACTCCGTTCAGCGCAGCATTGCGCTCCACCATATCGAGCGCCCGAGCTGAACTGTCGATGCAGACCACCTCTGAGGCCCCGGCAGTGGCCGCCGCCACTCCCCAGCCACCGATATAGCTAAAGACATCCAGCACCCGTTTGCCGGCAGCGAGGCTCTGTACCCGTGCCCGATTCATGCGGTGATCAAAAAACCAGCCCGTCTTCTGCCCCGTCAGCAGTGGCACCTCGAAGCGGGTGTTGTTCTCCTCAATCTCCACCACCTCGGGTAGCTCACCCAGCACAGGCTCCACATAGCTCTCCAACCCCTCCTGGCTGCGCGAGGAGCTGTCGTTACGCAGCAGAATGGCACTCGGTTTGAATACCTTGTCGAGGGCCGCCACCACCTCGTCACGCAGCGCCTCCATCCCGGCGGTATTGAGCTGTACGACAAACAGTTCACCGAAACGGTCTACAACCAGCCCCGGCAGGAAGTCACTCTCACCATAGACCAGACGATAGAAGGGTTTATCAAAGAGACGCTCACGCAGGGAGAGGGCGATCTTGATGCGATGTACCAGTAGTGACTGATCCAGGCGCTGAGTGGCCGAACGGCTCACCAGGCGGGCGCAGATCAGTGAGTGGGGATTGATATAGGCCACCCCCAGCGGTTTGCCATCATTGGCCATCACCACCACCTGCTGGCCAGGGGAGAAATCATTGAGTGGCGAGCGTTTGCTGTCCACCTCATTACTGTAGACCCAGAGGTGTCCGTTACGCAGGCGGCGCTCTTCGTTCTTCTTCAGGTGGAGGGGGGCAAGTTCCATAACGGCAGTCCGATAACGGGAAAGCGGCGATTATGGCAGAAAGGCGGGAAGGGTTCGAACCCTCAGGCGTTGAGGTCGGGGATAAGCTCGCTTTCGATACGGGCAATGGCATCCTTGAGTTGCAGTTTGCGCCGTTTCAGCCGTTTCATCTGCAACTGATCCACATAGGGATTGGTCTGCAGGGCATGGATAGCGTCATCCAGGTCGCGGTGTTCCAGGCGCAGGGTATCCAGACGCTGCGCCAGCTCTATCAACTCGCCATTCTCCATCACTCTACTCTCACCATCGGCAACGCTCTGAACAGGGGAGGAAAATACCACAAACTCAGTTCTGAAGCAGTGTTGTTATGCACCGCACCGATCAATTGCATCCTTTACCCGCCAGCCGTGGCGTGACTAATGTGGAGAGCTGCCGGTCAGCTCTTCGATGGTAAAGAGCTTCTCCAGGTCTACCAGGATAAGCAATTCATCCTCCTGTTCGGAGACACCATGGATATACTTTGCACTCTCATCGTTACCAACATTGGGGGCGAATTCGATCTCCGATTCACGTAACGTCGCCACCTCAGAGACACTATCCACC
>JAOUQQ010000180.1 GCA_029879245.1 Chromatiales bacterium
GCAGCACGGCGTCAGAGTTCCTGGCCAGCTCCAGGGTCTCGGCAGGCAGCGGGTCGCCTGCGGCATCGTAACCGGCCCCACCGATGTGGCCGTTGCTCATCTCAATGTCCATGCCGTCGGCCTTCAGTACCTCAAGCACCTTTACCGCCTGGGCCACAATCTCGGGGCCAATGCCGTCACCGGGAAGGACTGCAATATTTTTCGTCATGATTCTATTCCGTCTCTTAAATTCATATTACGCAAACAACCAGGGCGCCTCTGCCCTGCGCTTCTCTTCATAGGCGCGAATATCGTCCACATGCTGCAAGGTCAGGCCGATATCGTCGAGGCCGTTGAGCAGGCAGTGCTTGCGAAACGCATCCACTTCAAAGTTAATAACCTCGCCACCCGGGGTGGTGATGGTCTGCGCCGCCAGGTCCACGCCCAGCTTATAGCCCTCGCTCGCCTCCACCTCTTTGAACAGCTGCTCCACCTTGGCCTCGTCGAGGACGATGGGAAGGATGCCATTCTTGAAGCAGTTGTTGAAGAAGATATCGGCGAAGCTCGGGGCAATGATCACCCGAAAACCGTAATCCTCCAGGGCCCACGGGGCGTGCTCGCGCGAGGAGCCGCAGCCGAAGTTCTCGCGCGCCAGCAGGATATTGGCCCCCTGGTAGCGCGGCTGGTTGAGGACGAAGTCGGGATTGAGCGGACGCTTGCTATTGTCCATCCCCGGCTCGCCGTGGTCGAGGTAGCGCCACTCGTCGAAGGCGTTGGGGCCGAAGCCGCTGCGCTTGATCGATTTCAGGAACTGCTTGGGGATGATGGCATCGGTATCGACGTTGGAGCGATCCAGCGGTGCGACAGTTGCCATCATTTTGTTAAATTTATCCACGTTTCCCCCTCTACTCCTTCGACTCTTCATCAATTTTCTCCCCCAGTGAGGAGAGATCCTTACCCAGTCCCTTGAGTGTCTCGCAGCCAGTAACTTGAAGACTAAACAGCAGTACGAGTGCAATCACGATAATATTTTTCATTTCAGCTCCGCCATCTTGCGAACATCGTAGAAGTGACCGGTAAAGGCCGCCATTGCCGCCATCGCCGGGCTTACCAGGTGGGTGCGACCGTTGTTGCCCTGGCGCCCCTCGAAGTTGCGGTTGGAAGTGGAGGCGCAGCGCTCGCCCGGCTCGAGGCGGTCGGCGTTCATCGCCAGGCACATGGAACAGCCCGGTTCGCGCCACTCGAAGCCCGCCTCGATGAAGAGCTTGTCGAGCCCCTCCTCCTCGGCCTGTCTCTTCACCAGACCGGAACCCGGCACCACCAGGGCCTGCTTCACCGTCGGGGCCACCTTGCACCCCTTGGCGAGGGCCATGCGGGCGATCTCGGCGGCGGCACGGATATCCTCAATGCGCGAGTTGGTGCAGGAGCCGATGAAGACCTTGTCGACCGGGATGTCGCCGATCGCCATCCCCGCCTCGAGGTCCATATATTTAAGCGCGCGGCGCATCCCCTCGGCCCTGACTGGGTCGGCCACCTCGTCGGGGTTGGGGACGAAGCCGTCGATCCCCACCACCATCTCGGGCGAGGTGCCCCAGGTGACCTGCGGCACGATGGCGGCGGCATCGAGCACCACCTCCTTGTCGAACACCGCATCGGCATCAGATTTGAGCTCGCGCCAAGCAGCAACTGCCTGCTCCCACAGCTCGTCCTTGGGGGCAAAGGGGCGCCCCTTGAAGTAGTCGATGGTCTTCCCGTCCACCGCCACCATGCCAGCGCGGGCCCCCGCCTCGATCGCCATGTTGCAGACAGTCATGCGACCCTCGACGGAGAGATCCATGATCGCCTCGCCGGCGAACTCGAGGGCATGGCCGTTACCGCCGGCGGTGCCTATTTTTCCAATAATCGCGAGGACGATGTCCTTGGCGGTGACGCCGGGGCCCACATGACCCTGCACCGTCACCCGCATGTTCTTCATCTTCTTCTGCACCAGGGTCTGGGTGGCGAGCACGTGCTCCACCTCGGAGGTGCCGATACCGTGGGCCAGGGCGCCGAAGGCACCGTGGGTGGAGGTGTGGGAGTCACCGCAGACCACGGTCATGCCGGGCAGGGTCGCCCCCTCCTCCGGCCCCACCACGTGGACGATCCCCTGGCGCACGTCATTCATCGGGAAGTAGGTGATACCGAGCTCGCGCACGTTGGCGTCGAGGGTCTCCACCTGGGTGCGGGCGATGGGGTCGGCGATGCCCGGGATGCCGGCGCTCTGCCCGGTGGTCGGCACGTTGTGGTCGGGAGTCGCCACCACCGTCTCCTTGCGCCACGGCTTGCGTCCGGCCAGGCGCAGCCCCTCGAAGGCCTGCGGCGAGGTCACCTCGTGGACCAGGTGGCGGTCTATATATAAGAGCGCAGTGCCACCCTCCTCG
>JAOUQQ010000181.1 GCA_029879245.1 Chromatiales bacterium
CGGCAGGTCGTGGGCCAGTGAGAGAATTCCCGTCTCCTCACACCCCTTGCGTTTGCTCCCCACATAGACCTGGGAGGCGGCATTCTCGCCCACCAGAATCACCGCCAGCCCCGGGGCACGTTTGCCTGCAGCGATGCGCGCCTCAACACGCCCTCTGATCTCCTGGCGGAGCTGTGCGGCAATCGCCTTGCCGTCAATGATCTGTGCGCTCATGATAAACGGATCCCGGTGGTCACTGGTGAAGGGCGGCTATTTTCTCATGCTGCCGGGGTCGATCCAAGCGCCGTAGCGCTATTGCAAAAATTTCCTGCCGGGTGTTGACCGTAACGGGTGCGGCGGGTAGTATTGCCGACTTCGCGCGTACGGGCCCTTTGGGTTTTAGTACTGCCCGGGGTATAGCGCAGTCTGGTAGCGCGCCTGCTTTGGGAGCAGGATGTCGGGAGTTCGAATCTCTCTACCCCGACCAATTAGTGATGATAATTAGTAACACGCTCGTATATGCGCCTGTAGCTCATCCGGATAGAGCATCGGCCTTCTAAGCCGAGGGTAGCAGGTTCGAGTCCTGCCAGGCGCGCCAAACTCCGCCTGGTTTATCTGTTTCAATGGTGGCTGTAGCTCAGTTGGTTAGAGTCCTGGATTGTGATTCCAGTTGTCGTGGGTTCGAATCCCATCAGCCACCCCAATACCTCCAAACTATAAAAAAGCCAGCTCTCAAGCTGGCTTTTTTGTTGAATCCGCTGCGGTTTCACAATATCGAATATTGCTGACCACTAGTTTCTGGTCTTTCCTTCATATGGGGTGACCTGCACAATGAGGCCAAAACGAGGGTGATCGATATAGTGGATCTCGTTACTACGCATGCGCCGTGACTGTTGCAGACGGTAGGCGAGATGGGTATTGAGGGGAGACTCATCAAATGTGGTCGGTGCCACGTTCTCATCCACGTCTGCTTCGGACTCATGTTGTGATAGGGCTTCGAGGGCTGCCAACTCCTCTTCATTCAGTGGGTCATACCAGATCAGATCACTTTGCAGGTGCAGATAGCGTGAGAGGATTAGGCGCAGTGTGCCATCAAGCCGTGGTGGTGAGAGTCGGCTGCCGATATCGCCACTCCCGGGCATGGCATCGGTAATGCGTACGCTTACCGCCTTCTTCTCTTCCAGACCCGGTTGCAGCCAGCCAAAATGTCTGATCAGTTTGACGTCACTGGCCCGCTTGATCTGCGCCGCCGCTCCCCCAAGTTTAAGATCGGTAACGGGTAGACGAGAGAAGGCCGTTGGCCCACTCGATGAAGCGCTGAGTCTTCTACTCCCTTCAAAATCTGGCAGGGTGTAGTCGGCGCCCCAATGTTCAGATTTGTGATAGTCGCTGTTGTTTTGGGCAAAGATGATCACCTCAACCTGATACCAGCGCTCCTTGGCGTAGGCACTCTGGAGCAGGGTAGGGAGGAGGAGGAGTGCAATGAGCAGTTTCTTCATGGATATTCGTTTCGTTATGGATAATTAGTCTTTATTACAGAAATTTCTCTCGACCGCCATGACCGCGGCCTCAACCCGGGAGTGGACATCCAGCTTGCGCAGGATCGCCTTGACGTGCAGTTTTACCGTGCCGTCAGAGATACCAAGATTACGGGCGATGACTTTGTTGCTCTGCCCTTCAGCCAGCAGACAGAGGATCTCCAGCTCGCGTGGGGTGAGTTCATCAAATGGTGTGCTCTCGATGGGGGGGGCATCCTCTACAGAGTCACCCTGAATAACACGTGCCAGCACCGGTGTCAGCTCGGGGGCGACAACGGTTTTCCCGGCGACGATCTCACGCAGGGCATTGACCAGTTCACTCGGTTCCATATCCTTGAGCAGATAGCCCGATGCGCCGTTGCGCAAACACTCTACCAGGTCCTTCTCTTCGTTACTGGTGGTGAGCATCACGATGAACATCTTAAGTCCAACGGTACGCAGTCCGCTCAACACCTCAAGTCCACTCATCTCCGGCATCCGCATATCGAGCAGTACCACGTCGGGTAGCAGCTCGCGGGCCATCATAAAGCCCTCTCGCCCGTTACCTGCGGTACCGATGACCTCGATCTCATGGCGCTCGAGCAGGGTCTCCAGCCCTGAGCGGAAGAGGGTATGATCATCTACCAGAAGTACGCGCATGAGTCCTCTACAGGTGGTTAAATCAGGGCGAAGTGCTGCTGCTCTTTTGGCTCGTCAGGGTCATTACTGAATTTCAATTGTACCCTTGTTCCCTCTCCAGGTTCACTCTCAATTAGCAGTTTGCCGCCAAGATAGCGGGCGCGCTCCTGCATGATAGATAACCCAAGGTGCTCGCCGGGATGGCCGCTAAAGGCGGGTTTATCCATACCCACACCGTCATCCTCAATCAGGAC
>JAOUQQ010000024.1 GCA_029879245.1 Chromatiales bacterium
TGCGATCAAAGGCGAGTTTTTTACCCTCTGCGATCATCCGCCGATGAGCAGATGATCGCAGAGGGTAAAAAACTCGCCTTTGATCGCAAAAAGGGAAACTGCCTTGCTTGCCATCACATTGAGGGCGGAGACCTGGCTGGCAACATCGGCCCTGCTCTGGTAGCCATGAAGGCACGTTTCCCAGACAAGGCTGTCTTGCGTGCCCAGATCTGGGATGCCACTGCCAAGAACCCCAACACCATGATGCCCCCGTTTGGTCGTCACGAGATCATGAGCGAGAGTGAAATCGACAAAGTCGTTGAGTTCATTCATAGCCTTTAACCTGCTGACTAATCTGTTTCTGAAAATATATTTCGAGGAGTTTCAACGTGAATATGAAGCGTAGAGTATTTCTAAAAGGTAGTCTGGCCAGCGGCATGGTAGCAGTCGCGGTAGGCGCTGGCCTGATCACACCCCGTCAGGTACTGGCCGCATGGCCAAAAGAGGCCTTTGAGGCCAAAAACGTCAATGATGCGATGAAAGGCATTGTCGGAGCAGAACTGGCTCCTGCCAGTGATGCCATCAAACTCGATGCACCGGATATTGCTGAGAATGGCGCCGTTGTGCCAATTAAGATTACTGCAGAAATGGCCAATGTTGAGTCGATCACCATCTTTGCAGAAAAGAACCAGACCCCGTTGATTGCCAGTTTCAATTTTTCTGGTAATGCCCAGGGCTATATCTCCACCCGTATCAAGATGGGACAAACCTCCAACGTTATCGCCGTTGTTAAAGCAGGTGGACAACTTCACAGTGCCCGCAAAGAGGTGAAGGTAACCATCGGTGGCTGTGGTGGTTAATCCCCACTGACCCTACCCATTGATATCGTACACTTAAGTATTTAGGAGAATTTAGCAATGGCTAACTCAAGCATCAAAATTCGCGCCAAAGTTAAAGGTGGCGTGTGTGAAGTAAAGGCACTGATCAACCACCCTATGGAGACTGGTCTGCGTAAAGACAAAAAAACCGGCAAAGTGATCCCTGCCCACTACATTCAGGAAGTGACCTGCCAGCACAATGGTAAAGATGTAGTGACTGGGATGTGGGGAGGCGCTATCTCAACAAACCCCTATCTCTCGTTCATGGTTGACGGAGCTAAAAAAGGTGACACCATCTCACTCAGCTGGGTCGATAATACTGGTGCCAAAGACTCTGATGAAGGCGAGGTCAAATAACGCACAAACCGGTGCAAAAGTTTACCTTATGCTTTCAGATATCTGAGGAGAATAAATTATGCGAAAAGTCGCGCTAACCGCATCCCTGCTAGCTATGTTTGCAGGCATGCCCGCTGTCGTACAGGCAGGCCCAGGTGAGGATCTCAACTCCTTTCGTGAATATTACATGAAGCGTTTCCCCGGTGTACCGCTTAACGAGTATCAGAATGGTGTTTACGCCATTAACGCTGATGCACGTATGTCATGGGAAGCGATGGAGGAGTTCCCCCCCTACGAGGACCAGCTGGAGAAGGGGGAGAAACTGTTTAACACCCCATTTGCCAACGGCAAGAAGTACTCCAGTTGCTTCAAGAATGGTGGCAAAGGGATTCGTCAGAACTATCCCTACTTTGACAGCAAGAGTGGCAAGATCAAAACCCTTGAGGCAGAGATCAACGAGTGCCGTGAGAAGAACGGTGAGAAGGCACTGGGATGGAAGAAGGGCGATATCGCCGCCATCTCCGCCTACATGGCCTCTACCTCTAACGGGAAAAAGATCGCCGTCAAAATTCCCAATGACAAGCGTGCCAAGGCTGCATATGAGAACGGTAAAAGCCACTGGTACGCCAAGCGTGGTCAGCTCAACCTAAGTTGTGCCAACTGCCACAAGGACAATGCAGGTAACCGCATTCGTGGTGATATCCTCAGCCCTGCTCTGGGTCACGTCAGCCATTTCCCGGTATACCGTCTGAAGTGGGGCGAGCTGGGTACCCTGCACCGTCGCTTTGGTGGCTGTAACGAACAGGTGCGTGCCAAGTCCTTTAAGCCACAGAGCCAGGAGTATGCCTCACTTGAATACTTCCTCACCTATATGAGTAACGGTATTGAGGTTAATGCACCGAGTTCACGTAAGTAACCGGTTCAGGCTCCGACAAGAAACCCGGCCTTTGAGCCGGGTTTTTTGTTGTGCATCGTACAATTGATGACTAACGACTAACGCTGCAGTGTCGGAGTAATGGCAGTGAAAACCTGCTCCACCGTTATCACCTGCAGACAGACATTATCGTGGCAGGGTGTCTTACGATGGTTAGCTGCGCTGACACACGGAGAACAAGCGAGCCCTGCAAATATCGGTGTGCTGTTGCCGAGAGAGCCATAGAGTGCCGGGGTCTCCGGACCAAAGATAATAAAACTTGGCATGGATGTAACCGCAGAGAAGTGGCCGGGCCCGGAGTCGTTAGAGACCATCAGCGCGCTTATACGATAGAGCGCCGGCAGCTCGGCAAACTTGACACGGCCTGCAAAATTAACACAACGATCACGTCCCACCTCGGCCTTGAGGGCCTCAGCCTCCTCACGCTCTGCGGGTGCACCGGTAATCAGAACCACCACATCCTCATAGCTGTCGAGAATGCGTCGCATCAGTTCGGCATAACGTTCTGGCATCCAACGGCGCTGGATCAGCAGCTCACTGGCATTGGGGTTAATCAATACTATGCGGTGACTAGTCTCTTCGTAATCTGCATACGCGTCACGCACCCGCTGGCGCATCTCGGCCAACTGTTCTTCACTTACATCGGCCTGCGCCAGCTTTATCTCATCGTCACTGATCAGACTTTTTGAATATGGCAACTCTGGCTCTTCGGCCAGGGCCGCATTAATCAGCGCGACAAAATTTTTCGCGATGTGAATATGGGGGTTATAGGCCACATTGTGGCTCAACATATCTCCCCGGTAGAGCCCCTCATTATGGAAGGAGTAATATCCAATTCGGTTATTGGCACCACTCAGTCCGGTCAGTAGTGCGCTATAGCGAGAGAAGAGTTCCAGGTCGATCACCGTGTCGATCCTGTTGCGCCGTGTCCACAATAGAAAACGTAACGTCGACCCGATCAGGGGAACTAGACCATTCTCATTAATGTGAAAGACATTATCCTCCGCTACGGTACCCAACAGCCGTAAACTGGGCGCATTTTTACCAAAGATAACAAAATAGAGTTCCGTTCCGGTATCGCGCATCTTGCGCATCGCCGGATCGGCAATAATGGCGCTACCCATCTCAGAGAGTTCTACAAACAGCACCCGTTTCGGTTGCGTACGTCGCCAGGGTCGCAGCAGCGCACTCAGCCTGATGAGCCGTGTCAGCGCAAAACAGAGTGGTACCCCAACAAAGTAGTCGAGCTTGCGCATCGTGTCGACTTTCATTTAATCCCCTTTCCCCCAACCATTACAGGGTGCGTATTATAACCTGTAACGCCTCTATTGGCGCTCAGGCCTGCTCACACGGTGGCCAGGCAACATGGCGAGCATCCCCAGCACCACGGCAAACCAGAGTGTGGTAAGACGAATCACCAGCGTTGCAGCGACTGCCGAGGCACTCTCCATACCATTGATAAGTAATAGCCCCGTCATCGTCACCTCCGCCCCACCAAGACCGCCTGGCAGAAAACTGATAGCCCCAACCAGCATGGCGAAGGCATAGATAAACAGCGCCATAGTAAGCGTGATCTCGGCCCCCATCACCTGTAATAGGTAATAGAAAGCAACCCCCTCTGCTCCCCACGCGATCAATCCCAAACCGAGGCTGTAACCCAAAAGTGGCAATGAGAGTAGCCCCCCAGAATGGCGTAGGGTATCAATGAACCCGGAGATAAGATGTGCCAGGCGTTGCTGAAAACGCTGCGTGAGCCACGATTCGAACCGTCCCAACAGCGAATGCTGTTGTAGCAGCCAAAGACCAAGAATAAAGCCCATTGCCACGGCAGCTACAACGGGCCGTGCAGGTTCGTAGGCGTAGAGCCCCACACAGGCAAGCAACAGCACCGCCATCAGATCACCCAGCCGTTCGGCCAGCAGCGCCGCCAGACTGTGTGGATAGGCGACCCCTAACGGTTTCAGCAATACACTGCGCAGAGCCTCCCCCGCTTTGCCGGGCGTGGTAGTAAGGGCAAAGCCAGAGATGTAGATACGGAAGTTCGCCGCTTCTGGCAACTGGTACCCTAACCTGAGCAGAAATGTTCGCCAGCGTACGAACCGGAGCAGGTAGTTGAGCAGAGAGAGGAGAAGCAACCAGGTGAGTTCCAGCCAACCGACATGGGATAGCGACTCACGCACCTCATTGACCCCTCCCCAGAGGGTAAAGAGAAAATAGCCTACCACCGCCAATACTACCGACAGGGTGAGACCGCGCATCGCGCGCGGCGAAATAACCGTATTGTCTGTCACTGGAATAACCAGAGGGTGGTCACAACCCAACCGACCAGGGTGACCAATAGATGCGGGTCGCGCAGAATATCACGTGCAGGGTCTTCTCCCAGATTATCGACAAAGGTGCGATAGAGATAGCGAAACATACCGTAAAGCACAAACGGAACGGTGTAGATCAAATTATCGGTCTGATGTATCGCGATCGTCTCGCTACTCATGGTATAGAGGCTATAGGCCATCACCACCCCGGCGGTACAGACGCCAATCATCAAATCGAGCATCGGCAGAGAGTAGCTCTGCAACACCGAACGTGTCATCTCACCGCTACGCTCCATCACCGCCAGCTCAGAGCGACGCTTGGAGAAACCCAGAAGCAGCGTCACCATCAAGCCGGTTAGCAGCAACCAGGAGGAGGGTTCAATACCGATACCTGTGGTTCCGGCCAGAATACGTAACATAAAGCCTGCGGCAATAATGAAGACATCCAGAATCACTACCTGCTTCAGGCGCCATGTATAGGCCAGGTTGAGAAAGAGGTAGGCTAAAACAATCAGCGCCACCATCGGGGAGGCGAACCATGCGGCAGCCATGCCGACAACAAAAAGAATAATGGCCAACCACACAGCACCGCCATTAGAGACAGTGCCAGCCGCCAGCGGACGAAGCCGTTTGGTTGGGTGTAGACGATCGGCCTCGACATCGGCCAGGTCATTGACAACATAGATGGCGCTGGCGATAAGGCAAAATGCGATCAATGCCAGTAGTACAGAGCTCACCACACCGGGTGTCCCCCAGGCGTGCGCAAAGAACGGACCTACCAGTACAAAACCATTTTTTAGCCACTGATGTGGACGCATCAGTTTGAGGAACTGCAGCGGATGGTTCATTACTCTAAAAGCTCCCCGCGATAGTAGGCGTGGTCGGCCATGCTCAACATTTCTCGATCACCACGACTATCACCATAGGCATATATCTCCAGTTTACTGAGATCACCAAGATACTCCTGAACACGTTGCGCCTTCTCGCCACCATAACAGTTAACACCATCAAAGTGATCGGCCGCCCTGCCCTGCACCTCTGCCAGTCGGGTGGCCAGCACATCGCCAATACCCTGTGAAACGGCCCAGGGTCTGAGATACAACTCCAGCGACGCCGAGACGATAATAACACGATGTCCCTGCGCCTGATGCCAGGCGATACGTTCAGCACAACTGCGTCTTACCAGACGCGGCAGGATATCGCGGGCGAAGCGTTGCGCCTCCCCCTGCAGACGAGTGAGCAACATCCCTCCCACCATCCGCCCGAGCAATCGCTCTTTGGCGACGCCATTGGGAATAAGGCGCAAGGCGTAGCCGATTAGCAGTGGCGATAAGATAAAGGCATAGCGCATCAGTTTCCATGGACCCAAAAGATGCCACAAAAATGGTAACAGAGAGTCACGAGTGGTAACGGTGCCATCAAAATCAAACAGTGCCACAACATTCGACTGCATCATCACATCTTCAACCGCTTGAAAATGGTTTCTGGGACATGACGAATAATTAACATAATCCAGCGCCAGAACCAGGGGGCGTAGAGGGTATTCACACCCTTGTCACGCGCCTTCAAAATGCGCCTGGCAACCGCCTGCGGAGTGGCTACCAGAAACATCCCGGATAGGCCGTAGGTCATGGCGGTATCGACAAAACCGGGTTTCACCGTCATCACGTGCACACCACGATGGAACATCGCATTACGCAGTCCCTCCAGATAGATCGTCAGTCCCCCCTTGGCTGAGCCGTAGATGTAGTTACTCTGCCGACCACGATCACCCGCCACCGAGGAGATCGCAATCATTGTTCCACGCCCACGTGCGGCAAGGTACTCAGCACAGAGATTCAGAATTGAGATCGCCCCCGTGTAATTACGCTGGATGATCGCCAGTGATTCTGCAAACTCCTGCGACGCCCTCGTCTGTTCACCGAGGTAGCCAAAGGCCAGCACCACTCCATCAAGCTCACCACCATCATCCACGACACCATTGAGAAAGGCTGCATGTCCTGCAAAATCCTCAGCATCGAAGGGCTTGACCTCTACCTCCACACTAAAGCGTAATCGAATATCGGCCGCATCACGCTGCAGTTCATCCATATCACGTCCAGCCAGTGTCAGATGGTATCCCTGCCGCGCCAGCTCCCGCGCTGTAGCACGTGCGATGGCCGATGTGGCACCAAGAATCAGATAAGCTCCACGCATAACTGTTACCCCAATTCCAGGCGACGTGAAAGGTCCGAGCTAAACCGCCCGTCGGGGTCCAGCACTCCTTTGCTTTGTATAAAGGGCTCCACACCAGGATACATGGCACGGAACATCTCACTATCAAGCCGTGCATCTTTGGCCAGATAGACACGTCCACCCGCGTTACTCACAATGGCATCAAAGCGTTGTAATAGTTGCAACAGTGCGTCACCGCTAAAGGGGAGATCCAGTGCCAGGGTATAGCCTTCAAGCGGAAAGGAGAGCAGTCCCTCTCCTGTCTTGCCCATCTTTTTCAACACGCCGAGAAAGGCCGGATGGCGACTCTCAGCAAGGGTAGTGAGCAGCTCGCTCAGCGCCTGTTGCGCACCATCGCGAGGCACTACGCACTGATACTGTAGAAAACCGCGTCGTCCATAGAGACGGTTCCAGTCACTCAGTGCATCGAGGGGATAGAAAAATTTCCGGTAATCGATAATAAATGGGGTGCGGCGTCTGCCTTCGATACGGTAATAGAGCTGATTAAATGCACCAATAGTCAGCGGATTTAATAGCCATCCCGGCATCTCAAATGGAACACGTCGATTAGCTCTTGCCTTAATTGCAAAGGGTGACTGCTGCTGGGCTGCACTCAACCGCTCCAATGGCGCATGCTCACCCAGCATCACCACACTGCGCCCCTGTGCGGCACCTCGCGCCTGCAAGTCGATCCAGGCCACACTGTAGGTGGCATCGTAATGCTGCTCAAAGAGCTCAAACGCCGCATGCAGATTGTCTGCCGCATGATGGGTCGCCTGAATATATGCCGACTCTACGCGACGCATCTGCAGCTCTACCTCACCGATAATTCCGGTCAGCCCCATACCACCAACGGTGGCAGCGAAGGCATCGAAATTCTCCTCACGGCTGCACCAACGGCGTCCCCCATCGGCATCGATTAACTCAAAACCCATCACGCTGGTAGAGAAGGCGCCATCATGATGGTGGTTCTTGCCATGTACATCAGCGGCAACACATCCACCCAAAGAGACAAATTGCGTACCGGGCGTGACCGATGGAAACCAGCCCTGAGGCAGAGAGAAATCGATCAACTGCTGCATCGTCAATCCAGCCTCAGCACGCAATACTCCGCTCTGCGCATCAAATGATCGCAGGCGACCCAGACGCTCTGTCAGCACCACCTGCCGCTCTGTATTGAGTGCCGCATCGCCATAGGCCCGTCCCTGCCCACGGGCAATTGATGACTCGCTGTTGCTACCAAGCTCGGCATAACGCTCTGGTCGCAGCGTGTGGCACACTGCGACCGGATAGCGCCCCCAGCCTGATAGTTTTTTTGTTAACTGTCCACTCACCGTTGCAACCTCACAATATCCGTATCGGGAAAATAGCGATCATATAGATAGCACTCTCCATCTGGGAGAAAATCGGGATAACGATAGTATCGGTCACGCACATAGCGCAAAATATCATCACGATACCGCTTATAATTAAAGCCTTTTCCACGAATAAGATAAAAATCACGTTGACGCACCGGGAAGCGAATTATTTCAGCCTCGTGGAAAAAACCTGCATAGGCCTGCGCCTCCATCTCACGATATAACAGGACTGCGATATTTTTCCCGTCTAACTGCCTCCAGTCGGTGAGCATGTCATCCTGTCTTCCATATTTAGAACCCTTGCCAAAGACACTTGTCCGACGACCACTCTTATATTCCAGTATTGCGGAGTCTACATAACTTCCCGTAGCCCAGTGATAACCATCTCCCTGATCGTCGAGCCTCTTTATAAACTCGTCGGCATAGAAGCCAATTAATACCCCGTCATACACCGCTGGTCGACTCTTCCAGTAATCGTGTGGCAGCATCAGCACCCAGACAAGCGCGACAACATGCAGCAATGAAAAACCGACCATAAAGATCAGTGCCCTGCGCAGCTGTATCGCCGAAAGAATACGAGCCAGCGCGATAAAGAGAAATGGATAGAAGGCGAGCACCCAGTGCAGTCCAATGCGCGCCCTGACAGAGACCACTAAAAATAGTACCAGCGGCAACAGCAGAAGAAAAAGAAACGTATCGCCTTCTCGCAGTCCACGCAGAAATGATTTTCGCTCACGCAACAGATACCAGATCAGAGGGGGTGTTACCATATAGATGAGCATCAACAGATACTCATGTACGTGAAGTGCACCACCACTGGTGTGGCGATTGTAGACATTAAACAGGACGTTGTCCCAGCAGTGACAGTAGTTCCACCATAGATTAAGCGCTGCAAACGGGACTACCGCCAGAGAAAGCCATAGCATCCCGGTAATATGATGGCGATTGCGGCGATAGAGAAGGATATAGACCGCATACGTAAGGCCTAATAGTACGGCAAAATATTTTGCCAGAAAGGCGGCACCAAGCAGCAGGCCTGAGAGTAGATACCAACGCCACCCATTTTCCCTGATAGCATGACTGAAGGCCCATGCAGAGAGAAAAGAGAAGATAATTAATGGTGTATCCGTTGTAACAATAACATTCAGCAGTACGAGTGGTGAGAGTAAAAAGAGCATACCAGCCATTACTGCCCTATCTTCATCGACCACCCCACGCAGTAAATGGTAGATGCCATAAGCAAGACCACTCCCCAGCAGAACGGCTGGCGTACGCAACCACCAGTTGGCATCGCCAAACCAGAGCAACAGAGTCAGCCACCACCCCACCATCGGCGGATGGTCGTAATATCCCATCCCGGGATTTTTCGCCCAAAGATAAAAATAGGCCTCATCACCACTCAGCGGCATCCAGGCTGCCCAGGCAAATTTGAGCAGCAGTGTCACCCATAGAAGATGAAAAAAGAGACGACGGGATTCTAATCCTCTCATAGGTGATGTTTCCCCAGCAGGTAGATCACAAGTCCGGGCAAGGCAGTAACAATCAAAATCAATCCATAGATGATCGACATGGAGAGCACCAGCGTATTATCAGCACCGAGCAGGGCAAAGAGACCGATCATTCCCCCCTCACGCACCCCCCAGCCCGCCAGTGAGATGGGAACAATTGTCAGCAGGATTACAGGAGGCACAATCACCATGTAGGTGAGAACGTCAAACTCCATCCCCACACCACTACCAATGGTATAGATACAGAGGAGCGAAAGGAGATGGATCAGCAAAGCCAAAGGAAGATGCCGTAAAATAGCCGCAGCAGAGTCAAGAACGATGTCCAGTCGTTGCGATATACGCAGCAAGACACGTGTCACCATTCGCTGCTCTAACCAGCTGATGCGATTAAGGAAATAAAATACAATAAAACCGACGATGCCACCGATTACCAATACATTGAGAACCCAGTAGACCTCAGTGGGGAGTAGATTGGGGGCAAACAGATTGGCCAACAGATTGAATATAAGAAGTCCTACCAGCCCCAACCCCCGGTCTACTGCCACCCCATAGAAGGCCTCACGCTTGCGATGTCCGGTGCGCGCCACATCAATTACTCTTATCGCATCGCCTCCGATACTGGTGGGCAATCCCTGATTGAAAAAACTACCCTTAAAGTAGCTGCGCAGATAGAAAACGAAATTCTGTCCAAAGGCCAACCGCTGCATCACCAGTTTCCAGCGATAGGAGGCCACAATTGTCGATAGAAACTGCAGCCCCACTGCCACCAGCAGAAAACGCAGATCGACTCGTGCCATGGTGGCAAAAACACCCTCAATATCGACCTTATTGAAGACAAGATAAAAGATAACACCTGTGACAATGAGCTTTATCAATAGCGATATTTTTTTTCCAGTCGCTTCCATCACTCATTCCCGGTACGATTTTGAGAAAAGAACAACCTGCCTATCTGTGGCAACGATAATGCCAGTAATAGCAATGGTAACACCATCAACAACCAACGCCCCTGCGGGTAACCCCCATCATGAAACACTACCGTGACGACAACACAAAGCAACAGCAGTATGGCCTGAATGCGTTGCGCCAATAGAGTCAGCCCAAAGCCAAGACGCTGCGCAAGCCAGCAACCTGTTGCCGCCCCCAGCCATCCAGTCAATGCGCCGGCAAAAACATCCATCGGCCAGTGAATGCCTACTACCACACGAGACAACCCAACCAGCGAGGCCGCTATCACTGCAACCACTTTCCAGTGCATCGGCCAGGGCAGTAGCACGAGGGTAGCGGCCAGCGCAAAGGCCGCCGCCGTATGACCTGAGGGAAATGAGGAGGTCGTGGCAACAAAACCGATAAGCTGCAATCCGTCATGTGATAACAGACCGGGAGGACGAGGAGAAATAATAAATTCCTTCCCCGTATTTACCAGCAGCGTAACCACAACGGCGTTAAGAAATACTATCCAGATCACTTCGGGGCGTCTGCCGATAAAAGGTAGCAATAGTACGAAGACCAACAACGTGTCACCAAACAGGGTGATATTTGACCAGATCCACTCACCCGTATAGAGAGAGAGCGAATTCCCGGCACGGAACAGCGAGAGATTCACTTCACCGACAAGAGAGAACAGCAGCAATAACAGCAGCAATCCGCTACCCGCCCAGAACCAGCGCTGATCTATCCTGAGAGTCTGATTCATCCCAGATACTCACGACAAAGATAGAGCTGATAGGAGGTGGCCGTGCGCTGCCTAAAAATAACCGGCACACTCTCTCGCAGTTCACACTGCTTAAAACGTTGTGTGCCGTTGCTCTGCGGCTCATTACGAAACTGATAGGGAACCACCAGGATCGCTGACTCGCCCACCACAGGAGAACCAAACCAGATATCATTCTGGGTGTATTTATCGTCACTCACCTTTACCTGCGCGGGCCTCGCATACCAGGCAATGTGGCTGGCAAATGACCAGTTTCCTGCATACAACGGAAGTGGCTCACTGCCCTCTACACCATTCGCAGCGGCCAGTTCCAGGGCACGATCCGCTGCCTGTTCCCAGCCATAGAGATCGGCCAATGGGTAGCGTTCATCCTCGAAGGGCAACCAGGGGGTAAACAGTGATGAGTGAACAAGCAACACGAGCACTACACTATAGCCACCCCCGCCCCAGGCAAGTATCCGCACAGAGAGATTTGCCCAACGCGTAACTAACCAGTACGCAGCCGTTGGCAATAGCAGCGCCCACCCGATTAACGTCCAGTGTGGCAGACTGGGCTCATAACCGCTGTTCCAGCCAAAGAACAGGAGCAGCGGCCAGGCCAGAAACAGCGTAAATCGATGACGTGAATTATTAATTCCGCTCAGGGTAGCCATGACGGCCGCAACCACCAGCAGAGGCCCATACGCCAGGAACTGTCCGAGCAGCGAGAGCCCTACCCGCTGCAGTGACCAGTTGCGCTCCGGCATACCGTGGCCCAACTGATAGCTGATCGAGATCCAGTCGTGCTGCAGGTTCCACCACAGCACGGGGCTAATCACCACCATGGCAATCACTACGCCTCCCCATAACCAGGGGGTCAATAACTGACGCCACTGACCCTGAAGGACGATCAATGCGGTTCCGAAAACCAGTAGCACCGCGGTATATTTACTCAGCCCCGCCAGCCCGAACATCACTCCAATCGCCAGCCAGCTCATCGTTTTACCCTCTATCACTGCACGATGTAACAACAGCGCCAGTGCAAGCCCCACCGGAACCAGAGGCGAATCGGGCACCATTGCCATGGAGAGCAACTGATAGATTATGGCCGAGTGGAGCAGCGCCACCGCGACTGTCGCGACCCACGGGGAGGAGTCAGGATAGAGGCGTTGGGTGAGCTGGAACAGCAGCCAGCTGGAGAGCACCGATAGCATCACCGGCCACAGGCGCAGAACAAACTCACTGTCTGATATCGGGAGCAGTGTCGCCAGCAACCACCCCACCATGGGGGGATGGTCAAAGTAGCTCCAGTCGAGGTGGTAGGCATAAAGGGCATAGTGCGCCTCATCACCACTTAGCTCGAAGCGCCCCGCAACCAGCAGATGGAGCAGTGCCACCAGTGCCACCAGTACCGTCGCAGCACCTGCCGGGGTGAATAGTCTGCCTGCCAGGGGAGGTATCAAAACGGGATGTCCTGTGTTGCTGATGAATGGAGGGGAATTATACTCATAGCGTTATCAACCATCATGCCGACGCAAGCTCATGCGCCCCCACCAGAGAGCGACGAATAAAAGAGGCACTGCCGCCTGCATCGCCATCAACCCCAACTCCTCGGTCACGTCGCTCAGCACCACATCCCCCTCGGGGCGGATGCGATAGATATCAATCCCCTGCCACAATAGCACTGCGCCCGCCAACAACAACATACCGTTCCAGATAAGCGGGCCAGCCTCATACCCTCTTGCACGCAACCGCCGTAACATCAGCCAGAGCAGTATCGCCCATAGCCACCACCCCAGCAGTCGCAATGGTGAGAGCTCGGCACCATAACGGGCAAGTTCAACCAGCGGTGCAAGGAGTAGTCGCCACCCCGGTACCTCACCCTGATAGCCCGCCACCACCGGGACAATTTGATCGCGCTGACCACCACGCAACAGGGCCATAATGTGATCGACCTGCTGCTCTCTACTCGCCCCATCCGATGCGGGTGTTATCAATGTCCAGCCACGCGTGCTACCACTCCAGCCATGCCAGTCGGTTGAGCTCACCAGACGGATGCGACCTTCCCGTTCAAGACGGAGCATCGTCTCACGCACTGTATCGGGGATGTCCGGATGCCCCACATTGATCACCTCAAAGGCATCAACCCCAGCCCTCGCCAGTGACTCCACATCCTCCGGTTCCAGACGCCAGGCCAGGGCAATGATCGCACTCCCCTGATGTTGTGCTTTTATCGCCTTGATAAAGCGTGCGGAGTAGCCACTCTCTCCCCTCTCACGGGGTGGCGGTAACTGCGTCCCCTTCAACCCAACTGCCAGCAAAAAACCGTTGTGCTCGGTGGCTACCTCAATACCGGGAATGATCAGAGGCCCACCCGTTTCAGTAGAAAGCTTCTCACCATAGAAGGCACCCGTAGCGTCATCATGTTCGGTCAGCGCCACCACGTTGTATCCGCGATTGAGGTGCCATTGCAGACTATCTTCTGCACGCACCAGTGCATCATGTGAACCCAGTGTATGACTTTGCAGGTCGGCGACCAGCCAACGCTTGGTATCGGTCTCAAGCTGCCAACCGGGAAAGTGGATGTGCGAAAAGAGCAACATATAGGCCGGTAGCAGCCACACCCCGAACAACGCAGCCAGTCCCGCCCATACACCACGTCGCCACCAGCTAAGATCTGCCCGACGCAGATAAACCCAAACGCCCACCACTACCATCACCCACGCAGCAATGGAGGCTGCGGCCTGGCGAAAATCCGGTGCACCGGTAATAACATGACCAAGGGCGGTAATGGGTTCGACCAGAAACTGCCACCACGGCATGGTAACGCTCACCCCATCGATCCGGCTCCAGTCACGGGCATCAAATGGCCCCTCGGGCTGCCACGGTAACAGGGCAAAGAGGGTGAGATAGAGCAGTAGCCAAAACCACGGATTGCGTGCGACGGGGGAGCTTACTGTTTTCACGACTATCGCTTCCTACCTGACCCAGCGGTTCGACTGCAGCAACTCATAGCTGAGCTGATCCTTCGCCAGAAGACGGCGTTCCAGAACTGGCAACTGCTCACTATCATCAACGCGGCTTTCCAGAATTCGATTCAGATCGTGGCGCAGAAAACCCTGTGCTGTGATCAAACCTATCTGCTGTCCACCAGTGGTGACGAAAGCCTCTCCCTGCCGCTTGCGTAACAGCGACTCTCCCAGTGCAGCAAACTCCCCATCATTACCCAGCAGATCGAGGATAGTGGGCAGGATATCGAGCTGCGAGCCTATGACGGCCGACTCACCTCCCGGCAGCATCCCCGGCCCATAGATCAACATCGGGATATGGAAGCGTTTGCTAAACTCCCCCTGCTGAAAGCGATTCACATGATCCGCGGTGAAGATAAAGAGGGTGTTTTCAAACCATGGGGCCTTTTTCGCCTGCTCCATAAATTGGCCCAGACTCCAGTCGGCATAGCGCAGCGCATTTTTGTAGCCCCCCTCACCATCCGCATCATGTTCATCCACCATGAACTGCTCGGGCAGTTGGGGGTAGGGCTCGTGGGTAGTGCCGGTGAAGGCGTAGGCAAGAAACGGCTCACCCAGTCCATCGATCTTTTCCTTGAGGAACTGCAGGGTATCGTGATCCCAGCCGAAGATCGCACCGGCGGGATCCGGATAGTCCACCAGCAGGGGGATATCCTCCATACCGTAGAACTCCTCAAATCCCGTCGCCGCAGCGATGCCCTGAATCTTGAACGAGTCGCGCTCCGAACTCTGTACAAACAGCGTACGATAACCGCGATCCCTTACCAGTACCCCCAGACGGGAGATATTGGAGATCCCCATCCCGCCATCGATACGTGGCATCCCCTTTAGTGCAGGTATCCCGGTCAGGGTCGCCTGGATCCCCTCAATACTACGCTGTCCTGCCGCATAGAAACGGCTAAAGCGCAGTCCCTCCTTCGCCAGAGCGTCAAAGTGGGGGGTCAGTCCCAGCGTGTTGCCGCTGAAGCTGTCGACGTAGTCGAAATTCCAGCTCTCCAACAATACAAAGACCACATTGCGCCGTTTTTCCTCACCGTCATAACGACGCAACATGGGGTACTCAGCATCTATCAGGGCCTCATCGCCACGCACCTCAGCCACCGCCTTTGCCTGCGGCATAAAATTGTGATTAACCGCCTCCATATTGAGCGCGAAAACCACCGTGGTGAAGGCACCATTCAGACTGAGATGGCCATAGGCGGAATCACCCGAACCGTAGGCGTCGATGATCTCAATCACCTTGCCACTCACACCACCTCGCGCCACCACCGCCAGTAGCAGAAACAGTCCCAGATAGGAGAGGCCCGCCAGCCGTGCCGGCCGGATCTCCAGACGGAGAATGCGCCACCACAGCCACCCCAGTGCCGCCGCCCCCAGCAGCGAGAGCAGCAGCAGCACCGGGTGCGCCTTCAGGGCAAACGCCAGCAGAAAGCCCATGTCATTCTGCAGCAACAGCAGCTCGTAGGAGACATGACGCTGCACGTGTTCAAAATAGAGCACATCACCCACCAGCAGCCCCACCATCCCCAGGGTGCCGAGATAGAGTACCCAGCCCCAGAGCATCACCCACCACCGTCGATCAAACCAGCGCAGCGGCAGCCACAGCAGCAGAAGCGGGATGAGATAAATACGGGCGACAACCGCCCCATCAAAGCGCAGCCCATTGGCAAAGGCCATGGCAACACTCCCACCGTCAAGGGAGGCAAAGGCAGCGGGATATTTCAGCAGCAGCGCTACTCTGGTGATGCTGAAGAGCAGCATCGTTACCAGAAAAAAGTAGAGACCTTTCTGAAAGCGGCTATGCGCCGAAAAAAGATTGAGCACGACTACCCTGTTAGGTCTTCGGCAGGGTAACGCCGGTCTGTCCCTGATACTTGCCACCACGGTCGCCATACGAGGTCTCACAGATCTCGTCCGACTCGAAGAAGAGCATCTGCGCTACACCCTCGTTGGCGTAGATCTTGGCCGGCAGCGGGGTGGTGTTGGAGAACTCCAGGGTCACATGCCCCTCCCACTCCGGCTCCAGCGGGGTGACGTTGACGATGATGCCACAGCGGGCGTAGGTCGACTTGCCGAGGCAGACCACCAGAGTGCTGCGCGGGATGCGAAAGTACTCCACGGTGCGGGCCAGGGCGAAGGAGTTGGGGGGGATGATGCAGACATCGGACTTCACATCGACAAAGCTACGCTCGTCAAAGGCCTTCGGGTCGACGATGGAACTGTTGATGTTGGTGAAGATCTTGAACTCGTCGGCGCAGCGCACATCGTAGCCGTAGCTGGAGGTGCCGTAGGAGACGATGCGCTCGCCATTCACCTCGCGCACCTGCCCCGGCTCGAACGGCTCGATCATCCCCTCACTCTCCGCCATGCGGCGGATCCACTTGTCGGCTTTAATGCTCATTGGCTTCCCAATCCCAGAAATTTATTATCTTCAGGCCAAAAAAATGGCGGCCCTCCAGAAGAGAGCCGCCATTATATAGGGTTGCAGGCCGGGCAGCCATGCCCGGTACTCTGTTAGTCGTTCGCGATCACAATTTTCGGGAACTTGGCAGAGTAATCCTTCGCCTGGCTCGCCAGCTTCGCCGTGGTCTTGCGGGCAATATCGCGATAGATCTGCGCGATACGGCCATCCGGGTCGGCGGCCACGGTAGGCTTGCCGGCATCGGCCTCCTGGCGGATGGTGATATCGAGCGGCAGGGCACCGAGGAAATCGATACCGTAGTCGCTGGACATCTTCTGACCGCCGCCCTCACCGAAGATGTGCTCTTCATGACCACACTTGGAGCAGATGTGAATCGACATATTCTCCACCACACCCAGCACCGGCACCTCCACCTTCTCGAACATCTTGTAGGCCTTGCGAGCATCAAGCAGGGCGATGTCCTGCGGGGTGGTGACGATGACGGAGCCGGAGACCGGTACCTTCTGCGCCAGGGTCAGCTGGGTGTCGCCAGTGCCCGGCGGCAGGTCGATCACCAGATAATCCACCTCACGCCAGTTGGTATCGTTGAGCAACTGCTCCAGGGCCTGGGTGACCATCGGGCCACGCCAGATCATCGGGGTCTCCTCGTCGATCATGTAACCGATAGACATCGACTGGATGCCGTAGTTGACGATCGGCTCGATGCGGGTGCCATCGGGGGAGTCGGGCTTCTTGTCAGAGAGACCAAGCATGCGCGGCTGGGAGGGGCCGTAGATATCGGCGTCGAGGATACCGACGGTGGCACCCTCGGCGGCCAGCGCCAGCGCCAGGTTAACCGAGGTGGTCGACTTGCCCACCCCGCCCTTGCCAGAGGCGACGGCGATGATGTTCTTCACACCCTTAATGTGCTTGACCCCCTTCTGGGCGGCATGGGAGACGATATTGGTAGTGATCTCCACCTCAGCACTCGCCACGCCATCAATGGCTTCAACCACCTCTTTCAGTTTGGTGGCCAGCTCAGTGTGGTAGCCTGCTGCCGGGAAACCCAGAGAGACACTCACCTTCACCTTGTCGCCATCGACACTGATCTCCTTCACACACTGGGCAGAGACCAGGTCCTTACCCAGATAGGGCTCCTGATAACCCTTCAGCGCGGCTTCAACTTGTGACTGTTCAACTGCCATCTTTCAATCCTCTCCTACTGGTCGCCGGAGGGCGACGGGTAATAACTGACAAAATTGTTCGGGTATTATCACAGAACCGATGGCCCGTGGCAATAAAGGGTCGATATCATAGCAAATCTCACGGAAATGACCCTATCCACTATGGTGTATTAAACAGCCGGATATCTGGCGGCTACATGGCAGAATTGGTACTGTATGCGCAACTTTTCAAGTAACAGCACTTAATAAAGAACTGATATGTCTGAGCATAAACGCAAGATCCTGATCACCAGCGCCCTCCCCTACGCCAACGGCCCGATCCACCTCGGCCACCTGGTCGAATACATCCAGACTGACATCTGGAGTCGCTTCCAGAAGATGCGCGGCCACGACTGTACCTACGTCTGTGCCGATGATGCCCACGGCACCCCGATCATGCTGCGCGCACAGAACGAGGGGATCGAACCGGAGCAGCTAATCGCCCGTATTGCCAAAGAACATCAGGCCGATTTCGCCGATTTTGCCATCGCCTTCGACAACTATCACAGCACCCACAGCCCCGAGAACCGCGAGCTGGCCTCCCTCATCTACAAGCGGCTGCGCGACGGCGGCCACATTGAGACCCGTACCATCACCCAGGCCTACGACCCGGAGAAGGAGATGTTCCTCCCCGACCGTTTCATCAAGGGCACCTGCCCCAAGTGCGGCGCCGAGGACCAGTACGGCGACAACTGCGAGGCGTGCGGCGCCACCTACTCCCCCACCGAGCTGAAGAACGCAGTCTCTGCCATCTCCGGTGCAAAACCGATCGAGAAGGAGTCGGAGCACCACTTCTTCCGTCTCGCCGACTTCGAGGGGATGCTCTCTTACTGGATCAAGGGCGAGCACATGCAGCCGGAGATCGCCCACAAGCTCAAGGAGTGGTTCGAGTCAGGCCTGCAGGACTGGGACATCTCGCGCGATGCCCCCTATTTTGGCTTCGAGATCCCCGGCGCCCCCGGCAAATACTTCTATGTCTGGCTCGACGCCCCCATCGGCTACATGGCCAGCTTCAAGAACCTCTGCAACGACTCCGACGGCCACGACTTTAATGAGTACTGGAGTGCCAACAGCAAGACCGAGCTGTATCACTTCATCGGCAAGGATATCGCCTACTTCCATACCCTCTTCTGGCCCGCGATGCTCACCGGCAGCGGCTTCCGCACCCCCAACGCGGTCTACTGCCACGGCTTCCTGACGGTAAACGGGGCGAAGATGTCGAAATCCCGCGGCACCTTCATCATGGCGCGCACCTATCTCGACCACCTCAACCCCGAGTACCTGCGCTACTACTTCGCCGCCAAGCTGAGCAGCGGTATCGATGATATTGACCTCAACCTCGAAGACTTCCAGGCACGCGTCAACTCCGACCTGGTCGGCAAGGTGGTCAACATCGCCAGCCGCTGCGCCGGTTTTATCGCCAAACGGTTCGACGGACACCTCTCCTCCTCCCTCTGCGAGCCGGGCCTGCACCGCGAGTTTGTCGAGGCAGGCGGCACCATCGCCAGACACTACGAAAAACGCGAGTACGGCCACGCCATGCGCACCATCATGGCGCTGGCCGACAGGGCTAACGTCTATATCGATGAGGCGAAGCCGTGGGTCGTCGCAAAAGAGGAGGGCAAAGATGCCGAACTGCACGACATCTGCACCATGGGGATCAACCTGTTCCACATCCTCATGACCTACCTCAAGCCCGTACTCCCCACTACCGCAGAGCTGGCCGAGGCGTTCCTCAACATCAAACCGATGAACTGGAACAACTACGAGTTTCCGCTCACCAGCCACACCATCAACCAATTTACACCGCTAATGACCCGTGTCGAGCCGGAGAGGGTCGAGGCGATGCTCGAGGCCTCCAAACAGCACCTGGAGAAGACCGCCGCCGCAACACCGGCAACGGCGAAAAAGGGGAGCGGCAATATCGAACCGATCGGCGAGACCATACAGTACGACGACTTCGCCAAAATCGACCTGCGCATTGCAAAGATCGTCAAGGCCGAACACGTCGAAGGGGCCGACAAACTGCTGCAACTGACCCTGGACATTGGCGACGGTACCCGCAACGTCTTCGCCGGCATCAAATCCGCCTACGCGCCCGAGGACCTCGAAGGCAAGCTGACGGTAATGGTGGCAAATCTTGCGCCGAGAAAGATGCGTTTTGGTATGTCGGAAGGGATGGTGCTAGCCGCCGGACCGGGTGGGAAGGATTTGTTTATTCTTAATCCTGATGAAGGTGCTTTGCCGGGGATGCGAGTGAAGTAATTAGATGTAGGACAGGTTATGACGGAGATAGATGCTGGTGGTAAACACCAGCATCATATATGGATCCTAACTACCAGGAATTACCGTAGGCAGACCAAGTACCTGCCACATCTGCATTCCACCCCTGTAGTAATAGAGTTTGTGGGCGGGATAACCCAACGCCAGCAATCCTTTTATTGCACGCGGAGACTGACCACACCATGGGCCATTACACCACAACAGCAGATCCGGTGCGGTGGTGAAATCCCAGTGATCGGTTTTATCTGCAGGCGGCATACCAATCTTGCTAAGCATGGAATCCATGGCCCCAATTTCACCCCTGGGTTTTACGCCCAAAGCCGTAAAGGCTTCTTCGATCTCCAGATCGGTTGGCCCATGGTCAAAGGTAGTAAAGGGGATATTGATAGAGCCTGGAATGGTTCCCTTTTCATACCATGAAAAAACACGTGCATCGATGATAATGCCACTACCCGAATTCAATTTCTTTTCCATAAAATCGAACACCTCCAGCTCGCCAACTGTGGTTACACCCGGGGCAACCTGCACAGGCTGCGAACAGAAAGGCGGACACTTGCGAGAGGTCTTGGTCCACCCCTCCGGCATCAGGTTCTCCTGATCCTGGTTGCGTTGAATCCGAAAACTGTTCCCCTCGTGCATCACATCGACATAATCAAGATCCGGGGCAAGTTTCACCTCCACCTCTGCCACCACCACGGATGACATTGTCACCAGTATGGCACCTAAACCTGCAATCAACTTACGCAACATTCTCTCTCTCCTTTGTGTTATTGAACTGCATTTTTGTATTGTTACTGTGACTTTGCTCGTTGTAGATGAATTTTGTGAAACTCCATCTGCTTATCGATATAGCGCTTAATCTCCTCTATATGATTATCTGAGAGATATTTGTGATAGATGCGCTCTCTTCTCGACTCATCCAGCTGGGTATAGAGCTCATAGCTCTCCGGAAGCGCGTTCGACAACTCTTCGACAAATGCCTGCTGATCAAGATCGGGGGTTAGTTTCTGGCGGCTTTCGGTCAACGCTTCAGCCTCACTATCCAGACTATCAAGGTAGCTGTCACTCACGGCAAAGGCAGTATTTGTTGACAACAAGGCTAACAGGCCCAAGGTAGCAATGGCCCTGGTCTCAACTATTATCTTCCTAAACATACGGCTCCTCTCACTGTGTTGTGGTCTGTTTCGCCGATTTAGCGTTCTATTGGCTACACGCTTTATCGGTCTATTCGCTCTTAGGCTGTGGGAGTATAGGCCATTTCTTAATAGAATTCTGCCCTTCTCAATCTAGCCCGTCTCTATCTACAACTTCTTTGATATAAATCAAACCCTACAACTTATGCCAGCGTTTTATCTATCTAAACCTGAGGCTTCAGTGCGATCCCCTCCTCTCGCATCTTCGCTACTTTATAGCGCAGGGTGCGGGGGCTAATACCCAGTTTCTCAGCTGCGGCCTGACGGCTCCCCTCCTTTAATGCCTCAATGATCAGGTCATATTCACGCTGTTTGAGATCACCATTCAGGCTTTCGCTCTGTGGGGGCTGTTCTACCTCAACTTGCGGCACGAAATCGCTGATATTTTCAAAGTGCAGGTCGTCCTTATAGATCACCTCGCCATCGCAAAGGATCAGTGCGCGCTGCATCATGTTGTCGAGCTCGCGTACGTTGCCGGGCCATTGATAGCCTTGCAGTTGCTGACGTGCCGCCACGCTGATCGCCGGTACTCGTTTTCCTCCCTGCGCGCTGATGCGACTGAGGATCGCCTCGGCCAGCGGGACGATGTCGCCGGGGCGTTGACGCAACGGCAGCAGTTGTAGCGGGAAGACGTTGAGGCGGTAGTAGAGGTCTTCACGAAAACGCCCTTCGGCTACCTCTTTTTTCATCTCGCGGTTGGTGGTGGCGAGTACCCGCACGTCGAGGTCGATCACCTTGCCGCCGCCGAGCCGTTCCAGCTCGCGCTCCTGCAATACGCGCAGCAGTTTGGCCTGTAGTCCAATCTCCATTTCGGAGATCTCATCGAGCAGCAGGGTGCCTCCCTGGGCCTGTTCGAACTTGCCGGGGGTGGTTTTGTAGGCGCCAGTGAAGGCCCCCTTCTCATAACCGAAGAGGGTCGCCTCCAGCATGTTCTCCGGGATCGCCGCGCAGTTGATAGCGACGAAGGGGGACGCCTTACGTGGCGAGTGGTCGTGGATATAGCGGGCGATCACCTCCTTGCCACTACCGCTCTCACCGCTGATCATCACCGTCGCCTCGCTTTCGGCAACGCGGCTGGCAAGCCGCAGCAGCTCCAGGGTACGGGGGTCTTCGGCGATGACGCCGCGCCCACCGTCACTCTCGTTGAGGGCGTAGCGGGCAACGGTGGTGACCAGTACATCGGCCTCAAAGGGTTTGACCATGTAGTCGACCGCCCCTTCACGGATCGCCTCAACGGCCTTCTCTACCGTGGCGTAGGCTGTCATCAGCAGCACCGGGGTGTCTGGGTGGAGTACCTTGATGCGACGCAACAGGTCGTGGCCATCCATACCGGGCATGTGCACATCACTCAGCACCAGGTTGAAGCGCTGGCTGTTGAGGGCGGCCAGGGCAGCGGTTGGCTCGGCGGCATGTGTAACCCGATAACTGGCCAGTTGCAGCATCTCCTGCAACGCCTCGGCAAGCGCCGTATCATCTTCGACCACAAGGATGTGTTGATTCATCATCTATCTACCTCTCTCTATTCAGGCCAGCTGCGCCAGCCTGCCCTCCTCGGCCTGCGGCAGGCGGATGGCAAAGTAGCTCCCCTGCCCCGGTGTGGACTCCACTCTCACCTCGCCGCCCATGGCACGGGCCACCGCCTGTACCACCGCCAGCCCCAGTCCGGTGCCACCTGCACGGTGAGTAACAAAGGGTTCAAACAGTTGTGACAGCAGCGCCGGTTCTATCCCCGCGCCGCTGTCACGCACACCCAGCTCAACCACACCATCCCCTGCATGGAGTGAGAGGGTCAGGGTCCCCTCCTGTGGCATCGCATCGAGGGCGTTGTTGATCAGATTCTGCACTGCGCTGCAGAGCATCGGCGTGTTCACCATCAACTCGCACTCGCTGTTGTCGGTATCCAGCATCAGTTCAATGCCCTGCATCTTGATCCGGTTCTGGCAGGGTTCAATCGCCTGTAGTAGCACCTGTCTGGCAGCAACCCGGCTACGCTCCGCCCTGCCGCCATTGGCAAACAGCAGCATGTCGGCGATCAGCCTCTCCAGCCCACGGAGGCTCGCCAGCGCCTTGCCACTGAAGCGTTGCTGTAACTCGCTGTTGTCGCGCATGCCGTTAAGCTGAGAGAGATAGAGCATGGCTGAGGCCAGTGGTGTGCGGATCTGGTGTGCCAGGGAGGCGGCCATGCGTCCCATGTCGGCGAGGCGGCGAGAGTGTTCCAGGTGGTGGCGCAACTGGCGCGGTTCGGTCACATCCTGCAGCATCACGATCTGCCCCGGTTCACTCCCTAGCGGACAGGTAGAGAGGGTGACGTAGCGGCCATTGCGCAACAGCAACTCACCTGCCGGTTCGGTTTGTGCGATGAAGAGCTCATCGATCAACTCTCGCCACAACTGACCGGCAAGTGAGTCTCCAAGCAGCACCACCGCCGCTGGATTAAGCTCCTGCACCCGTCCTTTACCATCGAGCACCAGCACCGCGGCAGGTAGTGCATTGAGCAGGCTCTGCAGTCGATCGGCCAGACGCTCCTTCTCGGCCAGCTCATTGCGCCGTTCGCTGTGCGCCTCCTCCAGCTCACCGGTGAGGCGATCGATGCGCTGCTCGATGGTGGAATAGGTGTCGGCCAGCTGCGCCCTGAGCTGAACAAGTGAAGAGCTCGCCTCTCCGAGGCGTCCCAACGGCTCTGATTGTTGCATCACAAACCCCTCTGCGTTTGCCGGTTATGGTAAACAAAGCAAGGAGCGTGCCTGCATAGTTTCTTCTGTTAATTCAGTAAGTTAATTGATAGTGACAAGGGCTTGACGCTACTCGACACGCTGCATGCCGTATTTGCGCATCTTCTCCACCAGGGTAGTGCGGCGCATCCCCAGCAGCTTGGCCGCGTGGGCCACGACACCGTCAGCGGCATCCATCGCCTGCTGGATATAGCCCATCTCCAGCCCCGCCAGATGCTCCTTCACATCGAGCCCATCGGCGGGCAGCTGAGTCGGCTCCCCCTGTGGCAGGAGAGAGGTTGGGATGCAGGGGAACGGGTTCTCCTCCGGCTCCGGCATGGCGAAACTCTGATCGGCGCTGACCCCCTCCATCTGGTAGCGCTCCGGCAGGTCATCATAATCGACAATCCCGCCGTTAAAGATAATGGTCAGCCGCTCCATCAGGTTGGCCAGCTCCCGCACGTTACCCGGCCAGGGGTAACGGCTCAGCGAGGTGTAGGCGGCGTCGGTGAGCTGAAAGCTGCCCCGCCCCATCTCGCCCAGCCGACGGATCAACTCGTTCGCCAACGAGGCGATATCCTCGGGGCGCTCACGCAGCGAGGGCATCTCGATGGGGAATACGTTTAAACGGTAGAAGAGGTCCTCACGGAAGCTACCATCTGCGATATTCTCCTCCAGATTACGGTGGGTGGCGGCGATGATGCGCACATTGGTGGTAATACTCTTGTTGCTGCCAACCCGTTCGTAGGTGCGCTCCTGCAGCACCCGTAACAGTTTGACCTGCATCGGCATCGGCATGTCACCGATCTCGTCGAGGAACAGGGTGCCCCCCTCGGCGATCTCAAAGCGCCCCTTGCGGGTGGTGAGGGCTCCGGTAAAGGCCCCCTTCTCGTGACCGAAGAGTTCGCTCTCCAGCAGATCCTTGGGGATGGCGCCACAGTTGACCGGGACAAAAGGCATGTCACGCCGCGATGAGAGGTAGTGGAGCGATTTGGCCACCACCTCCTTGCCGGTACCCGACTCCCCCAGCACCAGCACGTTGGCATCGGTGTCGGCCACCTGCTCGATGAGGCGGCGCACCTGATGGATACCGATACTGCGGCCCACCAGCACACGGGCAAGCTCCGCCGCCGAACCATTCATGCGGTGGCGGCTGTCACGATAGGCGTTGGCACGGTGCAGTGCGGTGATTAGCGTATTGTAGTTGGGGGGATAGGGGATACGACCCAGTACCCGCTCTGCCTGCGCCTCACCGTCACCGAGCAGGAATAGTGGCAACTTGCGTGACTCCTGCTGCAGGTGGGCATCGATCTTAGGTAACAGGGTGAGTGACTCACTGCTCCCCAGCACTACCGCCTTGAGCGTCTGATCATCGATCTGTTCGCTCCACTCAGCGGGCGTGCAGACCCGCACCGGGGCATCATCGATAAAATTGAGTACCGCCCGCATCTGTGCCGTGCGTTCAGCGTCGTCCTCAATTAACAGTATGGCATCATTGCTCATGGCAGATATTGTTGTGTTTCGCCTGGTGTTCGTTTCAGTTCACAGCCCTGTCGACCGCCGTCAAATTATTGGCTATATCCCGACTGTTGAGGTTATGGGGGTGGCGTTGGGGAAACACAAGATGTGTCATGAGCATGACACATAGGAAAAATTAACCGTGATTTTCGTAGGCCCGTTTGGCCCTACGGCCTGTGGCAAAATTGCTGAGTTGTTCCTTTACCAACGCCCGTGCGCTGGCCTCAAGCACCATTAACTCCTGATCAAGGTGTAACAGTTGTTCGATATAACGGGCAACCTGTACAGCCTCCGACTCCGCCGTTGCGGTGTCAAAGAAACGTTCAATAAGTTCGTGCCGTTGTCGCGCCAGTGAGACGATCGCCTCCCACTCACCGGCATTGGCAGAGGCCAGCATCCTGTTACTTAGCTCTTCAATCGGCTGCCAGCGTTGTGCAAGCGTCTGGCATTGCAGCGTATGACTACCCTTCACTGTCGTAACCCTGAATAACTGCTATCGCGACGAGGCGTTAACCTCACCGGCAATACCAATCCATGCATCGTGAATAGTGTGCATCAGCGTCGAGACCTCATCCACTGCCTTAAGATCGTTATTGATATTCGCCTCCAGCAGGCGCTGCGACATATATTCATACAGGTCATTCAGGTTGGTGGCGATCTCACCGCCATTATCGCGATCAAGACTGGCGCGCATGCTCTCGATTATAGATATCGCCCAGCTGATATTTTCGCCCTTACCTGAGGTGTTCTGCTGCTCCATATAACCACGTGCCACGGCCATCTTTTCGATCGCCCCAGCCATCAGCAACTGTACCAGACGGTGAGGACTTGCCTCTTCGATTGCTGTGCTGACCGCCATCTTGCCGTAAGTTTGTGCTGCCTTGTTTGCCTGAGTGTATACCATCTTGTTTATCCTCTATCGGTGATAGGTGGTTGTTACCATCTGTTGCTTATCTTTCCTTCGGTTGATACGCCATCCCCGGCAATGAGGCCAGCTGACCGGCCAGGAAAGTACTGGTTGACTGAAGTTGAGAGACCATCGCATCCATCGCACTGAATTGCGCCAGGTATCTCGCCTCCATTCGTTGCAAGCGGCCCGCCAGTTTCTCCCGCTCTTCACCCACATCCTTGATCTGGCGATTAAGAGAATCGGTTTTGGAGGTAAGAAAACCCTCTGAGTCGAGGATCTTTCCCAGTAGTTCATCGAGGTCGTGGGTAATGCCTCGACTAAAGTGGACCTGGCCACGACTACCCGTCGCCCCGCCATCAACATAGAGTTTAAGACCCGAGGCGGAACCGTCGGCGGTGAGATACTTGCCACTTCCCGTTGCATTGAGTGCGCCGATGGTACCGGTCACATCGACCCCGGCCGTCACCGCTGCGGTGTTGGCGGTTAGCCCGATGTTGCCACTGGCAACGTTATCGGCGACGGTGAGGATCTCCACCTC
>JAOUQQ010000183.1 GCA_029879245.1 Chromatiales bacterium
TTAAGCAGTTAAGGCCAGACTGGTGCGAAAAATTACCGCAGCTATGTGATGCATTGCTCGCGCTTGATGATCGTGAGGTGGCTGCGTTGGGGCAGTGCGGTGATCGCCTGGCAGAGTGGTTGGCAAGCTATCTTCCTGACCTGCAACCGTTGAGTGGTCTGACCACACTCCCCGCCATCGCAACAGCACAGCTTACTGATCAAGGGCCACACTTTAATGTCGGTATTCCGGGGCGAAAGTGGCAACAGATAGAGAGATTCGCATCGGCGCTGGGGCAGGTAGAGCTCCCGCTGCTGGAGTGGTGTGGCGGTAAGGGGCATCTGGGGCGGCTGCTCGGGGCACAGTGGCAGGTGGCGGTAGAGACGATTGAGCACGATGGGGCGTTGTGTGAAGAGGGGAGTCACTATGCCGAGCGTGCCGGCGTGGCACAACGCTTTCAAAAGGTGGATGCCCTCTCCGCTGAGGCGCAGAGATTTATGGCAGGACGCCACGCGGTGGCGCTACACGCCTGCGGTGAGCTGCACCGCACCCTGCTGCGTGGTGCGGTAGAGGCAAATAACCGTGCCTTCGATTTTGTTCCCTGCTGTTACTACCTCGGTGCCGGTGAGCGCTACCGCCCCTTTAATCAGGGGCTTGACCTTGAGCTGACGCGCGACGATTTGCGCCTTGCAGTAACCGAGACGGTAACCGCAGCCGGGCGTGAGGTGGCGAAACGTGATCAGGAGATGGCGTGGAAGCTTGGTTATGACCTGTTGCGGCGTGAGCAGTGTGGTGAGAAAGGGTACCTGCCGATAAAACCGATCAACAAGTCATGGCTGCAGCTCGGCTTTGAGGGCTTCTGCCGCGAACTGGCCCAGCGTGAAGGGCGGGTGGTGCCACAGGGGATCGAGTGGCAACGTTTCGAAGAGGGGGGGTGGCAACGCCAGCGCGAGGTGATGCGCTACTCGCTGGTGCGGGCCGCCTTTCGACGTGCGCTGGAGATGTGGCTGGTGCTGGATATGGCCAGTTATATCGAGCTGCAGGGATACGAGGTCAATGTTGGAACTTTCTGCGAACGGGAATTGACGCCGCGTAATATTCTGATCTCGGCCCGTCGCTCTCAGGCGGTGTAACGCACCTCGATCACGTAATAGTGCACCTCGCCCTGCGGTGTGCTCACCGTTACCTCATCATCAACCCCCTTTTTCATCAGTGCCCTCGCCATCGGTGAGTCCATACTGATCCACCCCTTGTTGGGATCAAATTCATCGGGGCCGACGATGCGATAGGTGTGCTCTTTTCCCTCTTCATCCTCCAGCGTTACCCAGGCACCGAAGAAGATCCTGTTGGGCTCTGTGGGGGTAGAGTCGACCACCGTTAGATCCGGCAGCCGCTTCTGCAGGTAGCGGATGCGCCGGTCGATACCGGCCAGCTCCTTTTTGCGGTAGATGTATTCGGCATTCTCCGAGCGGTCCCCCTCGGCGGCGGCAGCGGAGAGTGCTTTGGTGACATCGGCGCGACGAATCCAGAGCTCTTTTAACTCACTGTCGAGTGCAGCATAGCCATCGGCGGTGATGTAGGGCGATTTTTTAGGTTGTGGTGGGCGCCAGCGTCCCATGGTTACTCCTCGGTGTGCCGATGTTGGCGGGTGGTAAATTGGCCGGGGGATTTTACGCTAGCTGACCCGCTGAAGTTGGGTTTGCCCTTCAGTGGTGAGCGGTCAAAGTCCTCGCTCAGTAATGCGGCCAGCTCATTGGCGTCGAGATGCAGCGCCTCTACTCCTGCCCGGTAGATTAAGTTGAAGAGACGCGACAGTTGAATACGATCGGTCTGGTCGGTGTGGGCGTAGAGCCAGTCGCTCAGTTGCATGAAGTGATCGAAGGGGGCGTTGCCGAGCAGCAGCGGCAGGGTGCGCTTGAAGCGGCCCGAGTTGGCGACCAGGTCCCAGTAGCGGGCGAAGCGGTTGAGGCGGCGCAGGGTAGCAAAGTCGATCTGCCGCGTGGCGAGGATGTCGTAAGGGGGCAGCGGATTAAATCGCAATTCGAAGCCATCAGTGTGGCGAATGATCGGTGAGCCGCGCAGTCGCTTCAGTATTCCCACCTGCACCTCGTGCGGACGCATCGCGATTAGTTGATCAAAGCCGTGGGCGAAACTCGCCATATCTTCACCCGGCAGGCCGATGATGAGGTCGGCGTGGAGATGGGCGTGGGTATGATCGCGCAGCCACTGCAGGTTGAGGGCGGTTTTTTCATTGTCCTGTTTGCGGCTGATCAGTTGCTGTACCTCGGGGTTGAGGGTCTGCACACCGATCTCGAACTGCAGGGTGCCGGGGGGGAATTTCGCTATTGTTGCCTTGAGGCTTTCCGGCAGGTGGTC
>JAOUQQ010000184.1 GCA_029879245.1 Chromatiales bacterium
AAGGATGGTTACCACGGTGACACCAGCCAGATGTTCTTTATCGGCGAACCCTCGGTAAAGGCGAAACGGCTGGTAGAGATCGCACGTGAGTGCCTGGTGCTGGGGATCAAGATGGTCAAACCCGGGATGCATCTGGGAGATATCGGTCACGCCATCCAGAAACATGCCGAGTCCAATAACTACTCGGTCGTACGCGAATATTGCGGCCACGGCATCGGCAGCGAATTCCACGAAGAGCCACAGGTACTACACTACGGTACCCCCGGCAGCGGGGCGGAGCTGCGGCCCGGCATGACCTTCACCATCGAGCCGATGATCAACGCTGGCAAGCGCAACGTCTCACTGATGCGCGACGGCTGGACAGTGGTCACCAAGGACCGCTCCCTCTCGGCCCAGTGGGAGCACACCCTGCTTGTGACCGAGACAGGGGTCGAGGTTCTCACCCTGCGTCGGGGCGAGGAGATCTAAATGGATGGCAGGGCGCGCGAGCCGCTCTTCGATACAGCACAGTTTGACGAAGCCCTCAGCGCCAGCAGCAAACCGATAAAACTGTTCCGAGATACCATTGCCCAGGCACGCGAACAGCTGGAATTCCGCTTTCGCAACCGGGACGATGTGGTCTCGCTAGTCACCTACCATGCCCACTTCATTGATCAGCTGCTGATACGTGCCTGGCGCCACTATCTGGGCTCTGCCGCCGATGTGATCGACCTTGTCGCCGTTGGTGGTTATGGCCGCGGCGAGCTCCACCCCCACTCCGATATCGATATCATGATCCTCGCCGAGGAGTCAGCCCTTGTCGAACACGGCGCGGTACTGGAGCAGTTCCTGCTGCTGATGTGGGACATCGGCCTTGATGTGGGACACAGCGTACGCACCCCCAGAGACTGCATCGAACAGGGGCGCGAGGATATCACCGTCGCCACCAATATCATGGAGGCGCGTCTGCTCTACGGCCCGCAGAACCTTTTTGAGCAGATGCGGGAGACCACCAACCAGAACCATATCTGGCCGGGTCGTGACTTTTTCCAGGCAAAGTGGGATGAACAGATCAATCGCCATCACAAATTTAACGACACCGCCTACAACCTGGAGCCCAACGTCAAAGAGGGGCCGGGGGGACTGCGCGACATCCAGATGATCGGCTGGGTCGCCAAACGTCACTTTGGCTGTGAAACCCTTGAGGGATTACTGGAGCACAATTTCCTCACCGCAGAGGAGTATCGAACACTCATTGAGGGGCAGAGTTTTCTGTGGCGTGTGCGCTACGGTCTGCACGTGCTCGCCAAACGGCGTGAGGACCGTCTGCTATTCGACCACCAGCGCAACCTGGCCAAACTCTTTGGCTATGAAGATGATGAGAAACACCTGGCCGTAGAACAGTTCATGAAGAGCTATTACCGCACGGTGATGGAGTTGCAGCGCCTTAACGAGATGCTGCTACAGCTGTTTCAGGAGGAGATCCTCTACGCGGATCAGTCTGAAGATCCCAAACCGATCAACAAACGTTTTCAATGCCGTAAGGGATTTATCGAATCTGTCCACGATAAGGTATTTGAGCGCTCCCCATATGCCCTGCTGGAGATCTTCCTCATCCTCGCCCAACAGCCTGCACTCAAGGGGGTACGCGCCCACACCATCCGTCAGATCCGCCGTTATCGCCACCTTGTTGATGAGGACTTTCGCAACGACCTGCGCTGCCGCTCCCTCTTCATGGAACTGCTGCGCCAGTCCACCGGTATCACCCACGAACTGCGGCGGATGAACCGCTACGGTATTCTGGCCCAGTACCTGCCACTATTTGGTCAGGTGGTGGGACAGATGCAGCACGACCTGTTCCACGTCTACACAGTGGATGAACACACCCTCAGCGTGGTGCGCAATCTGCGCCGCTTTACCGTCGCCGAGCACCACCACGAATTCCCCCTCTGCAGCAAGGTGAGTCAATCCCTGCCAAAACCTGAGCTGATCTATATCGCCGGACTATTTCACGACATCGCCAAGGGGCGAGGCGGCGACCACTCCAAACTGGGCGCTGTCGATGCCGAGGAATTTTGCCGCCACCATGGCCTGAGTGACTATGACACCAATCTGGTAAGCTGGCTGGTGAATAACCACCTCATCATGTCGACCACCGCCCAGCGTAAGGACATCTCTGACCCGGAAGTGATCAACGCCTTCGCCGCCCAGGTGGGTGATGAGAACTACCTCGACTACCTCTACCTGCTCACCGTGGCGGATATCCGTGCCACCAGTCCCACCGTATGGAATTCGTGGAAAGATGCTCTACTGGCCGAACTCTATCACGCTACCCACAAGGCGTTGCGCCGTGGCCTCTC
>JAOUQQ010000102.1 GCA_029879245.1 Chromatiales bacterium
ATCGTCGGGGCTCAACACCCGGCCGCCAAAACCCACCACTCGACCTCGCCGGTCGCGTATGGGGAACATAATGCGATCGCGAAACTTGTCGTAGCGCTTGCCCCCCTCCTTCTCTACCAATAATCCAGCGCTGAGAAGTAGCTGCGGGTTCTCACCTCCCATCGCCTTGAATAGATTGTCCCAGCCGGGCGGGGCGTAACCGACACCAAAGTCGCGCGCAACCTCACCAGAGAGGCCGCGCCCTTTAAGATATTCCACTGCACGGCTGGCATCTTTACTTGAACGCAGTTGCTGACGGTAAAAGTTGGCGGCTCGCTCCATCAGCTCATAGAGGTCGGGGGCGCGTCTATCCTGCCTGGCACGGTTATCAGCGACTTCGCGCGGAACCTCGACACCGGCCATCTTTGCCAGCTCCTCCACCGCCTCGACAAACTCCATGCGGTCGTACTCCATCAGAAAGCCGATGGCGGTACCATGGGCACCACAACCGAAGCAGTGGTAGAACTGTTTGCTGGGGCTGACGGTGAAGGAGGGGCTCTTCTCGTTGTGGAAGGGGCAGCAGGCCTGGTACTCGCGCCCCGCCTTTTTCAGCGTTACACGCGAGTCGATAAGCTCGACGATGTCGACCCGATTGATGAGATCGTCGATGAAGTGTTGTGGGATCTTGCCTGCCATGGCTTATTCTAGCGAGAAAGCCGAGAGGTGGCAGCAGCTTGAGGGATTATGCAGTGAGACGGGCTTTGATCTTGCCGCTCACCTGGCCCATGTCGGCCCGGCCCTGCAGTTTGGGTTTGAGCTGGCCCATCACCTTGCCCATGTCCTGCATCCCGGCGGCGCCGGTAGAGCTAACGGCCTCTTCAATCATCGCCTCGATCTCCTCATCGGAGAGGGCGGCGGGCAGGTAGACCTGGATGACAGCGATCTCGCTCTCCTCCACGGCGGCCAGTTCGTCACGCCCGGCGTCGGTGTATTGCTTGATGGAGTCACGTCGCTGCTTCACCATCTTGTCGAGTACCGCCAGCACCTGGGTGTCGTCCAGCTCGATACGCTCATCCACCTCACGCTGTTTGATGGCAGCGAGGATCAGGCGGATGGTGCCGAGCCGCTCCTTCTCCCTGGCGCGCATCGCCTCCTTCATATCAGCGGTGATCTGATCTTTCAGGGTATCGGCCATGGCTGTCGACTCTTGAACGAGTGGGGCGAGGCGGGATTAGTAGAGACGCTTGGAGCGGTTCTGCTCGCGGTAGGTCTTCTTCTGCTGACGCTTCACCGCGGCGGCCTGCTTGCGCTTGCGAACGGAGGTGGGCTTCTCGTAGGCCTGGCGACGACGTACTTCAGACAGTACACCGGCTTTTTCACAGCTGCGCTTGAAGCGGCGCAGGGCTACATCGAAGGGCTCGTTCTCTTTTACGCGTACGGAAGGCATATGCCTCATCACCTCATTAAAATCTGTTGAAATTGGTCTCCACCCACAACTCCATGGGGGGAGGGAACCGGCGATTTTAGTTATGCTGCGGCGAAAATGCAATGCCAATTACCGTTTCACCCTTGTGCCGTGGGGGCCAAGCGGGGAAAATGCGCGCCATGTTAGTCCTCGGCATCGAAACCTCCTGCGACGAGACCGGCATCGCCCTCTATGATGGCGAGCGCGGTCTGCTCAGCCATACCCTGTTCAGCCAGGTGGCGATGCACGCCGAATATGGTGGGGTGGTGCCGGAGCTGGCATCGCGTGACCATGTGCGCCGCGTGCTACCGCTATTGCAGCAGGCGATGGGCGAGGCGGGGGTGAGTCGTGCCGATATTGCCGGCGTCGCCTACACCTCCGGCCCCGGCCTGATGGGGGCGCTGCTGGTGGGGGCGGCGGTGGGTCGTTCCCTCGCCTGGAGCTGGGGTGTTCCGGCCGTTGGCGTCCACCACATGGAGGGGCACCTGCTGGCGCCGATGCTGGAGGAGACCCCGCCCGCCTTCCCCTTCGTCGCCCTGCTGGTCTCCGGCGGTCATACCTTATTAGTGGATGTGCAGGGGGTCGGGCAATACACCATCCTCGGTGAGTCGCTGGACGATGCCGCTGGTGAGGCCTTCGACAAGACGGCCAAGATGCTCGGTCTGGGCTATCCCGGCGGCCCGGTGCTGGCCAAACTGGCTGAGCAGGGGCGGCCCGACATCTATAAGTTCCCGCGGCCGATGACCGATCGCCCCGGCCTCGACTTCAGCTTCTCCGGCCTCAAGACCTTCACCCTCACCACCTGGCAGGCGAGTGATCAGAGTGAACAGACGAAGGCCGACATCGCCTACGCCTTTCAGCAGGCGGTGGTGGAGACGCTGGCGATTAAGTGCAAACGGGCGCTGCAGCAGACCAGCCTCAAGCGGCTGGTGATAGCAGGCGGAGTGAGCGCTAACAAAGGTCTACGGGTTCGGCTGGCTGCGATGGGTAAGGAGCTGGGGGCAGAGGTCTACTACCCGCGCCCCGAGTTTTGCACCGACAACGGCGCGATGATCGCCTATGCAGGCTACCTAAGGTTACAGGCGGGACAGACGGAGGAGCTGGGATTTGGTGCCTCGCCGCGCTGGCCCATCGAGGAGCTTCCACCGTTGTAAGGGACTAGCCCTTCTCCCCAATCTTCCCCTCACTACCGCTGATCAGGTTCCTGATATTAGAACGGTGACGCCAGATCAGCAGCACACTTACCACTACCAGCAAAACGATGTACTCCTGCTGCGGTGCCAGCAGCCAGCAGTATAAAGGCGTCAACACGGCGGCGATCAGAGCTGAGAGGGAGGAGATCTTGAACACCTTGGCCATCACCAGCCAGGTGATAAGGGCGGCCACCGCCACCTGCCAGGAGAGGCCGAGGATCACCCCCAGCGCCGTTGCCACCCCCTTACCCCCCTGAAAGGCGAAGAAGACCGGATAGAGGTGGCCAAGGAAGGCGGCCATGCCGATCAGCGCCAGGGTAAGCGGCTCCACCTGTAGTAGCAGACCGATCACCACCGGCAGCAAGCCCTTTAAAAAATCACCAAACAGCGTCACCGCTGCCGCCTTCTTGCCGCCGAAGCGCAGCACATTGGTCGCCCCCGGGTTCTTCGATCCCTGGGTACGCGGGTCGGGTAGTCCCATCAGCTTGCAGGTGATGATGGCGGTGGAGATCGAGCCGAGCAGGTAGGCGAGGACGATCAGGGTAATCTCTAGCACGGTCATGGTCTGTTATTCATTCTGATTATGATGTGACCGATTATACGGTGTTGCCGCGCACTCTTCACGTCCGTGCTTAACCCCCAAGCTTGCCGCCGCTTTACCCTTGGAGAGGCCCTGCCCAGCCGGTATAGTTGCCCTCTAAGTGACTGGAGTACCCATGGATATCATCTACCTCAAAGAGCTCAACATCGACACCGTGATCGGCATCTACGACTGGGAGCGGCGCATCACCCAGACCGTCTGCTTCGACATCGAGATGGCGACCGACATCCGCAAGGCAGCCGCCTCCGACGCGATTGAGGATACCCTCGACTATAAATCGGTCGCCAAGCGGCTGATTCAGTTTGTCGGCGAGAGCAGCTTTCAGTTGGTAGAGACCCTGGCCGAGCGGGTGGCAGAGATTGTGATCACCGAATTCAACGTCCCGTGGGTCAAGGTCACGTTGAACAAAAAGGGCGCGGTGCGCCACTCCGCCGGCGTCGGCATTATCATCGAGCGCAGCGCTGACGACTTCGAGGCGCGGTAATGGCGCGGATCTACCTCAGCATCGGCAGCAACATCGAGCGCGAGAAAAACATCCGCGGCGGCGTGGAAGACCTGAAAAGGCATTTCGGTGAGGTGACCCTCTCCCGCGTCTACGAGAGTGAATCGGTCGGTTTTGACGGCGATAACTTCTACAACCTGGTTGCCGCTATTGATACCGATATGTCTGCCAAATCGGTCTCCGACACCCTGCACGCCATCGAGGCCGAACACGGCCGCACAAGAGAGGGGCCGCGCTTCTCCTCCCGTACCCTCGATATTGACCTGCTTACCTACGACGATTTGGTAACAAACGACAACGGCCTGCAACTGCCGCGCGACGAGATCACCAAAAACGCCTTCGTCCTCTGGCCGCTGGCAGAGATCGCGCCACAGGAAAAACATCCTGTTCTCAATCAAACCTATGATGAGATGTGGGAGGAGTTTGACAAGGAGAGGCAGTCGCTATGGCCGGTGGAGTTTCAGTGGTAGAGACGGTTCGCCTCGTCGATCTCGAAAGGGATGGCGACGCCCTGCTGCACCTGCTCGATCACTACGCCAGCGACCCGATGGGGGGCGGCAAGCCGCTTAGCCCCGAGGTAAAGCAACAACTCATCCCGCAGCTGCAATCACGTAGCGACTACCTTGGCATAATCGCCCTTCATGGTGAACAGGCTATTGGGCTGATCAATGCCTTTGAAGGCTTCTCCACCTTTGCCGCCAAACCGCTGATGAATATTCACGATGTGATCGTCGCCAGTGAGTATCGTGGTAATGGACTGGCGCAGAGGATGATGGCGAAGGTCGAAGAGATAGCCCGTGAGCGTGGTTGCTGCAAGCTGACGCTGGAGGTGTTGAGTAACAACCATGTGGCGCAGGCTGCTTATCGGAAGTTTGGGTTTGGGGTGTATGAGCTGGACCCCGAGGTTGGTGGGGCGGTGTTTTGGGAGAAGGCTCTGAGTTGAGTTAACAGCAGAGTCTGAGGCTGTACTCAATGTTATTTCTGCATTCGGCCACTAGCGGACATCTATATAAATAGCCTCGCACTTCCGCTTTCAAACCCATAACGGTCCTAACCTGCACTGGCAGTAATGCCCTGGCAGCAACCTATTTACCTAGTAGATATAAGGGTTATACTGGAAATAAAGTAAATCGGGGTCCCGATTTGCTTATTTTGATAATGAGACATGGATTTGTACTTTGCCATTAAAAAAACAAGTTGCCGGGCTTCATTAGAGACTAATTATATAGCTATACGGCCCCGAATGGGGCCGTATAGAAACTGTTAGGGTAGAAAGGAAGGGGACATGACACCAGAAGAACAACTGAAATACTTCGATGAAAGTTACAGAATTATCGCTAAGCATGTTTTGCTGAACATCGAAGACAAGGTGTACATAGGATCCGCTACAGATAGAAAATGTCGTTATTGCAAACAACAACGGCCCGACGTGAGTTTTAAGCTAAAAGCCCATGCTGTGCCCGAATTTATCGGCAACAAATCATTAATTGCTAATGATGAGTGCGATGAATGTAATGAACGATTTAGTCGTGTTGTGGAAGATCATTTTGGGAAGTATCTAGGGGCGCTAAGGACAATAGCTCAGATTCAAGGGAAAAAAGGAGTTCCCACCTATAAGGGCAGAGATGGAAAGTCCAGAGTAAGCATGGAAGAAACTGGATTACATATGACAGGATACGAGGAAGATCCCATATATGAACTGGATTTAGAAAATAAGAAAATAACAATTACCGCCCATCGACAACCTTATTCGCCAATGGGCGTGTTCAAATGTCTCGTGAAGATGGCTATTGCAATCGCTCCTGAGGAGGAACTTGATGATCTTGATCACCTCATTCAATGGATAAGAAAAGAAGAACACACGTTTGAGTCCTTTCCTTACAGCCCGCTAATCGCGCTACAGCAATTCACACCAGGTCCAATGCCGTATCGAGGGGTAAGTCTGTTTCTACTGAAGAGAAAAACAGATTCAATTGATGTTCCCCTCATGCAGTTTGCGGTTGCTTTCGGAAACACTATGTACCAAATAGTCTTACCAATGCCAAAACAAGATCAGCACCTATTGAATAAGCCAATTAGTCTAGTTTTCTTTCCCATACCTTTCAAAGAAGATTTCCAATATGGGAGAACCACAAGAAAAGAACTTGATTTTAGCAGCTCTGAGATTGTTAGAGATGAACCGCATGTAATGAATATGAGGTTCAAGGAAGCATCAAAAGTTGATGTAACCTAACAATAAAATCCAGGGCGACCCAAAAACCGCTACGTGGTTTTCAGTCGCCTGATTTTTGGCGTTATACCTTTCACCGTAGTAAAGACCAGACATTAGGGAAGACTAAATGCCAGTAAAATATACACCAATACTGTCGTTAGACCAGCAACAAGGTAGAGAAGATTGTCCATTGCCGTATATGACAAATATTGCCGGCCCACTAGCCAATCTCCAATCGGATCTACACTGGCATATGCATGATCTTTCTAGATTCCAGCAAGTTGTATTGGGAGACCTAAACGAACGCAATGTAGAATTCGAAAAGCAATATCAATTATTTCAAGAAAGCGTGAAAAAAGCACTATCGTCTGTGTCAGACGAAGACGAAATGGAGACGTTAAATTATCAAACGTCTCGAACGGGTAGTTATTTCATCAATCAAGGACTTGTTATAGACCGTTGCAAAGCATTTTCAGACGAGTTTTGTGTGATTGGGCTGTGGGCTACGGCGGAGAAGTTTTTGGGAAAGGTATACGCGCACATTGAAAGCTATCAAAGCGGAGGAAATATTGATGATGTAAATGCGCCTTACCGATGGGATATTATAGAGGCTAAATATATAGAAAAAAACATACATTTAAATCAACTTCCTGGGTATGCTGATGCCGATGAATGCCGGGTTTTGAATAATACAATAAAGCATGCAGGTTATGTAAATCAAAGGCTAGCTCAGTTTCCTTTCTTTACCCAATATCAAGGAACTGAATTGACTAACATTCAATACGAAATGCAAAGATATTACAATGGAATCTGGGAGTTTTTAGGCAGTTTGATTGAGTCTGGGAATAGGGTTGTTGATCCAAGCTTTCCCTACTAGGCATAACAAGCGCCTTCATTGGGCAATTTATTCACTGGCGCTCACAAGCTTCCGCTGAGGCGTACGTTATACCTGAAGGATTATATGTCAGACATTGAAGGCGATATTGAAAACAGGCCAAAAGAGCTATGGGACTTTCCAAACTACGGCTGTTTGCCGGATCGACCTTTTGAAATCGATCTGGAAAGCGCTGTTGGTGAGTTCTTGGCGCATGATATTTTCGATCTGGATGGAACTCAGCCGATTGAATCGCAAATATTACGCCTATCCAAGAAATTCTTTGAAGGCCACCCTGTAATAGAAGTCAATCCCTCTGAGGAAGCGATTGATTTCTATAGAGAACGTGGTGACGCATTCCAAATGATTAACGTAATCGTGTGTTGCCACTCGTTCGAAGAACGAGATGGGAAGCTTTATGGTTTGCCCTACCACATTTCTTTACGCCCAGCTCAAAAAAGAGGGAAGCCATCTAGCGTCGGGGTTGATTGGATCAAGAACATGGATCTGAGTCGGGTGTTGGAGGGTAACCCCCATTACATGGGATATAACCCATTTTCTGATGCTTTTGGTCTTTACGCAGTAGGACCTGTACACATAAACGAAAAAATTTGTTCTGATACAATCGGTTTGGTCTACAACACATACTTTTTAGCATCGAAATACGACAAGAAAGATGTTTGTGACCCAGGAATGTGCACTTCCCTTCTCGGTGAGAGCAGGGCTTTGTTGGCTGATTATCGGAAATTCCGGATTTCGCGTTATTTCATGGACTTCAAAACAACGGCACCAATAAAAATATGGGGATGTGATTCGCCAATTGAGCTATTTCTTTTACAGGCTATGAGTCAACTTGGCCTTAATCCAAAGATTCAAACCATAATATTTCCAGACGGATCGACGTTTCCATCTCTCCAGTCTATGTGGGAGGGTGGCCTACGAACGAAAAAGCTGGCCAAGATTGTTACAGAGGCTGATTTCTACTTTGGAGACGAAAAAGTAGCTGTCTTTTGCGATTCGGTGGCACACCACTCTTCTGATAATAGTATTGCCAAGGATTCAGCCATTGACCAGGAACTTGCCAAGCTAGGCATTCGCTCAATTCGTCTATCAGGAACAGATATTATGGGTTCTCCGACAGAGTGTGCAGAAAAGGTAAGAGAGCTTGTCGATGATGCCGTATAACTAGGCCATGCACCGGATGCCAAACCCTTCGTTTCGCTGCGGATTTATCACCGGCGATGGTGAGCGTCGAATGTCTGCTTCTGGGGTAATACGGGCTATCTCTAAACATATGTCTTAAGTCCGCAAAGGTCGCACAGGAGACGGTCATGGAAACTGCTGCAGAACAAAGTTCCCCTAAAATAGCTACCAATTAACCACAATAAGCCCGTAGGTTGGGTAGAGCAAAGCGAAACCCACCACTCCCTACAAACCGGCGGGTTACGCTACGCTAACCCACCCTACAACAGAGCATGAGCAAACAGCCCTTACAGGCTATCCAAAGCCTCATTAAAACTCCCACTAGGCCGCATCACCTGCGCCATCTTTTCAGCATCAGGCCGGTAATAACCGCCAATATCCACCGCCTGTCCCTGCACGCCATTTAACTCGGCGACGATCTTCTCTTCCTGTGCCGCCAGCTTCTCCGCGAGGGGAGTAAAGCGTGCCTTCAGCTCGGCATCCTTCTCCTGCGCGGCGAGTGCCTGTGCCCAGTAGAGGGCGAGGTAGAAGTGGCTGCCGCGGGTGTCGAGTTCGCCCACTTTGCGTGAGGGGGATTTGTCGCTGTTGAGGAAGAGGCTGTTGGCCTGGTCGAGGGTCTCGGCCAGTACCTTGGCCTTGTCGTTGTTGGTCTTGTAGCCGAGGTCTTCCAACGAGACGGCGAGGGCGAGGAATTCCCCCAGCGAGTCCCAGCGCAGGTGGTTCTCCTCCAGCAGTTGCTGAACGTGTTTTGGTGCTGAGCCACCGGCACCGGTCTCGAACAGCCCGCCACCGGCCAGCAGGGGGACGATGGAGAGCATCTTGGCACTGGTGCCCAGCTCGAGGATGGGGAAGAGGTCGGTGAGATAGTCACGCAACACATTGCCGGTGACCGAGATGGTGTCCTCTCCCGCCTTGACGCGCTCAAGGGTGTAGAGGCAGGCCTCCATCGGCGCCATGATCTGGATATCGAGGCCGCTGGTGTCGTGGTCCTTCAGGTAACGCTCAACCTTTTCGATCAGTTTCGCATCGTGGGCGCGGTTTTTGTCCAGCCAGAAGATGGCGGGCTGTCC
>JAOUQQ010000185.1 GCA_029879245.1 Chromatiales bacterium
GCAGCTTTTCGCTCAATTGCAGTAACGCCATCAACACCCCGGCGGCGTTCTGCAACTGGTGTTTACCTCGTAGGGCGGGTAGTGGCAGGGCACCATAACTGGTGCCATCACCCTGCCACTGCCAACTATCACCATCGACCCCATAGCGATAATCACGCCCCAGCTGCGAGAGCGGCGCCCCAGTTTTCGCCGCCAACTCCACCAGACTCTGCGGCACAGCGGGGTCACTACAGACCGCCGGGTGGCCGCGGCGCATGATACCGCCCTTCTCGATGGCGATGGTCTCACGGTCATTACCAAGCCAGGCGGCGTGGTCGATGTCGATCGCGGTGATCAGCGCCACATCCGCATCGAGCAGGTTACTGGCATCGAGCCGACCACCGAGGCCCACCTCCAGTACCGCTACATCGAGCTGGCTGCGGGCAAAGATATCGAAGGCGGCCAGTGTGCCGAATTCGAAATAGGTAAGAGATGTCGCACCACGCGCCTGGTCAATGCGCTCAAAGCTCTCGCAAAGCTGCGCGTCACTCACCTCATTCCCGTTGAGGCGGATCCGTTCGTTGTAGCGCAATAAATGCGGTGAGGTGTAGCAGCCGACCTGATAACCGGCCGCCAGCAGAATGGACTCCAGCAATGCGACACTGGAGCCCTTGCCGTTGGTGCCCGCCACAGTGATGACAAGGTGGCCGGAGATCTCCAACCCCATCGTCTTAAGTACCTTTCCGGGACGTTCAAGTCCCAGATCGATACCGACCGGGTGCAACTGCTCCTGCCAGGAGAGCCACTCATCTAGGGTGGAGAAACGCATAGGTAGTCTGGAAGGTGCACAGGGCCTTCGCCCCGTGCCGGTACGGTATCAGGCCGATTTTGGGGCCGGTTGATTGGTCATCATGCTGAGCAGGCTGGAGATTCGATCTCGCATCTCACCACGAGCAACAATTATATCGATCGCCCCCTTCTCCATCAGGAATTCACTACGCTGGAACCCTTCGGGCAGGGTTTCGCGCACCGTCTGCTCGATAACGCGCGGTCCGGCAAAGCCGATGAGGGCGCCCGGCTCACCAATGTTGATATCACCCAGCATCGCCAGTGATGCGGAGACACCGCCCATGGTCGGGTCGGTCATCACCGAGATGAAGGGGATCCCCTTCTCACGCATGGTGGCTAGTACCGCAGAGGTCTTGGCCATCTGCATCAGGGAGAAGAGCGCCTCCTGCATCCGCGCACCACCCGAGGCGGAGAAGCAGACCAGCGGGATGCCGTGCTCAATTGAGGCGTTGGCAGCACGCACAAAACGCTCACCGACAACAGAACCCATCGAACCGCCCATGTATTTGAACTCAAAGGCGGCCGCCACCAGCGGGATCCCCTTCACCTGGCCCATAATGGCGATCAGGGCGTCCTCCTCTCCGGTCGCCTTCTGCGCCTGAATGATGCGATCTTTATACTTTTTGCTGTCCTTGAACTTGAGGTGATCAACCGGGGTTACCTCCGCGCCGATCTCCTGACGTGGCTCGGCTTCGAGGAAGGCCTCGAGTCGGCGCCTGCCACCGATACGCATATGGTGGCCACACTTGGGGCAGACATCGAGGTTACGCTCAAGCTCGGCACGATAGAGCACACCGTTACAGCCGGGACACTTGGCCCACAGCCCCTCCGGTACGGTCTTTTTACTCGCGGTCTCGGTACTGATCTGTGGTAGAAATTTCTGTAACCAGCTCATTTTTCTCTACTCCCCTGTTCGGGTATTCAACCTGGCAGGCCCTCTGGCCTACCTGTCCAGGGCGGCACGCAGCTCGCCCATAAAATTCTTCAGTGTCTGCGGGATTTTATCCGCCTCGCTCTCCAGCTCCGCCATGCGATTGACCACGGCACTGCCGACGATCACCGCATCGGCCACCGCACCGACGCGCGCCGCTGACTCACCATCCTTGATACCAAATCCTACACCCACCGGCAAATCGGTAACACTGCGGATGAGTCCCAGGCGGGAGGCCACCGCATCGGTATCGAGGTGACCTGCGCCGGTGATCCCCTTGAGTGAGACGTAATAGACGAAGCCACTGGCAAGAGTGCAGATGCGCTCGATGCGTGGTTTCTCGGTGGTCGGTGCCAGCAGAAAGATGGGGTCGATATCTTTATCACGCAGGATCGCGGTCAGCTCCCCCGCCTCCTCCGGCGGCATGTCGACGGTCAACAGACCATCGACACCGGCACTGCTTGCCTCGGCAGCAAAGGTCTCATACCCCATGATCTCGACAGGATTGAGGTATCCCATCAGGATCACAGGGGTTGTGGCATC
>JAOUQQ010000103.1 GCA_029879245.1 Chromatiales bacterium
GACGATAAGACCGCGGTAGAGGGCGTTCATGATCTTGCCACCCTCACGCGCCTTGACGAAGAAGGTGCCGATGATCGAGGCGATAATAGAGACACCACCCAGCACCAGCGGATAGAGGGCGGCAGATGGACCCGCCTCACTCAGTAGCAGACCACCGAGTAGCATGGTGGCGACCACGGTTACCGCGTAGGTCTCAAAGAGGTCGGCGGCCATACCAGCGCAGTCACCGACGTTATCGCCTACGTTGTCGGCAATAACGGCAGGGTTGCGTGGGTCATCCTCGGGGATACCCGCCTCGACCTTACCAACGATGTCGGCACCCACATCGGCACCCTTGGTGAAGATACCGCCACCAAGACGAGCGAAGATGGAGATGAGGGAGCCACCGAAGGCGAGACCGATCAGCGGGTGCAGCGCATCCTCAACACCCATGGCGAGCAGGAAGGCGTAGTAGCCCGCCACCCCGATAAGGCCGAGGCCGACCACCAGCATGCCGGTGATGGCACCGCCACGGAAGGCAACCTGCATCGCCGCATTGAGGCCATTGTTGGCCGCCTGGGCGGTACGCACGTTAGCGGCAACCGAGATGTTCATGCCGATATAACCGGCAAGACCGGAGAAGACGGCACCGATGGCGAAGCCGACGGCGGTATACCAGCTTCCCTCGCCAAGGAAGATACCGATGGCAAGGAACAGCACCACACCGACCATGCCGATGGTAGTGTACTGGCGATTGAGGTAGGCCCTGGCCCCCTCCTGAATCGCGGTGGCGATCTCCACCATTCGCTCATTGCCCGTGGGCAGTTTCATAATCCAGCTGCGTGACACCCAACCGTAACCTACGGCTGCGAATCCGCAGAGTAATGCAAAGATAAGTTCTGTACTCATCAGTTACTTCCTCCCGGTTATTTATAACTTTATTGGAAAACGCTATCTGTTATAGACACAAAAAAGGGGAGCATCAGGCTCCCCTCTCTATCCCCTACAGCTCGAAGTCATCTCCAAGCTTCTTCGGCACACTCACCAGCTTTAGAGTGGTGTATTGCGGCATGCCGTTTTTATACTTTGGATGGTCCTCACCCTGAATCAGTGGCTCCAGATACTCCCGGCACTTGGGGGTAATGCCAAATCCATCCTTACTGATAAAGTTCTTCGGCATCATCTTCTCCACGTTGGCCACCTTGGAGAGGGGGGCCTCGCCAACGGTCCACTTGTAGGGCCGGCTCGACTTGCGTACCACGGTAGGCATCACCGAGTTCTTGCCCTTCACCGCCAGCTCAACCGCTGCCTTACCCATGGCATAGGCCTGATCGACGTCGGACTTGGAGGCGACGTGACGACCGGCGCGCTGCAGGTAGTCGGCTACCGCCCAGTGGTACTTGTAGCCAAGGTCGTCGCGGATCATGCCGGCAACCACCGGGGCGACGCCGCCCAGCTGGGTGTGACCGAAGTTGTCTTTCAGCCCCTGGTCGGCGAGGAACTTGCCATCAGCAGTGGCGACACCCTCGGAGACCACTACGGAGCAGTAGCCGTACTTCTTCACCTTCTCATCCACGGCGGCCATGAACTTGGTGCGGTCGAAGGGAACCTCGGGGAAGAGGATAACAACGGGGATGTCGTGGTCGGCATCGGCAGCGAGGGCGCCTGCGGCGGCGATCCAGCCGGCGTGACGGCCCATCACCTCCAGTACAAACACCTTGGTAGAGGTGGCGCACATGGAGCGCACATCGAAGCTCGCCTCGCGGGTGGCGACGGCGATGTACTTGGCCACCGAGCCAAAGCCGGGGCAGTTGTCGGTAATCGGCAGGTCGTTGTCGACGGTCTTCGGCACGTGGATCGCCTGGATCGGGAAGCCCATGCTCTTCGAGAGCTGGGAGACCTTGTAGCAGGTGTCGGCCGAGTCGCCGCCACCGTTGTAGAAGAAGTAGCCGATGTCGTGGGCCTTGAACACCTCGATCAGACGCTCATACTCGCGCTTGTTGGCCTCCAGGCTCTTCAGCTTGTAGCGGCAGGAGCCGAAGGCACCGGAAGGGGTGTACTTAAGGTTGGCGATGTCGGCCTTCGACTCCTTGGAGACGTCAACCAGGTCCTCCAGCAGCGCGCCGATGATGCCGTTACGACCGGCATAGAGTTTGCCGATCTTGTCCTTGTGCTTGCGGCAGGTCTCGATAACGCCCGCTGCGGATGAGTTGATTACCGCGGTGACGCCGCCGGACTGAGCGTAGAAGGCGTTCATCTTCTTCGCTGCAGGTTTCTTTGCTGCGGCCTTTTTGGCTACTACGCGTTTTTTGGCGGGCGCCTTTTTCACTGCCCGTTTGGTGGTTGCTTTCTTCTTGACAGCCATAAACTCCGTCTCCCGATGGTTAGGATTAATAATTAAAAGTGGTTATTTACTGGCCGCTTCGGCCTCATTCTTTGCATGATGGTCGGCCTGCACCTGCAGCAGGGTGACCACGCACTCGGTAAGGTCGGTATAGACCTCGACCCCGGTGCCGAACTGCTGGTGGACCCGATAGAAGAACTGACTGCGGTAGCGCCCCTCACCCACCTTGGTGATGACAAAATTGGCCCCGTCACTATCCTGCCAGTAGATGGCCGGACAGGGGGTCAGTTCGCTTGAGTGGGGGTTGAGACGCATCTCAATATCGACCAGGTCGGTCTCAATCTCCTTGCGATAGCGCTGCTTCAGGGTGTCCTGAATGATCCAGAGTTCGTTCTTGTTAAATTCGGGTATGGCTGTCATGGTGACTCGCATCGTAGTTTCGGAAAAACGCAGCTTAACGTTTTGTGCCCCGTTTGTCCGCGCCCGGCAAATCCCTCGCACATTTGACTTGACCATAAAAGTGGGATTAGCTTAAACCCTTGCCGGGGGTAACGGTAATGCAATTTGCCTATACCGCCATGCAAAAAACTTAATAAGCAGGCCTAATATTAAAGGACAACGCAAAGGGGTCGAGGGGGGAGAAGTGAGAATCGTGCTGTTGGGAGCACCGGGCGCGGGCAAGGGGACACAGGCGGCATTGCTGGCAGAGAAGTACCAGTTGCCCCACGTCGATAGCGGCGCACTGCTACGTGAGGCGGTGCAACAGGGAACCTCCGAAGGCCTTGAGGCAAAGGCGGCGCTGGAGGTGGGTATGGGGATCAGCGATGAGTTGATGCTTTCCATCATCAAGCAGCGCCTGCAGAAGACCGACTGCCGTAAGGGCTTCATTCTGCAGGGCTTTCCTCAGAGTATCCCCCAGGCCGAGGCGCTCGATATCATGCTCTTCAGCATGGGGATGCCACTAGACGCCGTGCTGCACCTCGACATCGACCTCGACAACCTGATGGAACGCCTCACCGGACGGCGTACCTGCCGCTCCTGTGGTGCCGCCTTTAATGTCTTTACCGCTCCTCCCAAACTCGATGACCGCTGTGATGAGTGTGGGGGGAGACTTCGCCATGGTGCCGATGACCGTGAAGAAACAGTGGAGAATCGGCTCCGTATCTACGATACTCACACCCAGCCGCTCTACGACTACTTCCGCCGCCAGGGCAAACTCTATACTGTTGCCGGCAAGGGGAGGATCGAGACCATCTTCCATACCCTCTGTGCGGTGGTAGATGGGATTGAACCGGGCAAGCATCGTCCATTGGCCCCGGCGACCACGGTAGTTGAGGAGGAGAGCGCCTTGCAGGCTCAGGAAGCAGAGGCGCCACAGAAAGAACAAAATAACGTTGTGCAAACCCAGGAGGATAGAAGCATGGCGAAGCAAGCAACAAAGAAGAAGGCAGCGGCAAAAAAGAGTCCGGCCAAAAAATCATCGGTGAAGAAGGCTCCGGCCAAGAAGGCACCGGCGAAGAAGGCCACGGCAAAGAAGGCTCCGGCTAAGAAGGCACCGGCAAAGAAGGCGCCGGCAAAGAAGGCGCCGGCAAAGAAGACTCCGGCTAAGAAGGCACCGGCTAAGAAGGCACCGGCTAAGAAGGCTACGGCGAAGAAAGCTCCGGCGAAGAAGTCTACGGCGAAAAAGGCTCCGGCGAAGAAAAAACGCTAAGGGAAGTTAAGTTCAATAAACTACTAACGCGTCGGCCACGGATGGCATTGCGGTAGTATTCTTTCGGTGGGGTGAATGTTCCGTCAGGGATCCGCCGCACGCAAAGCTTCAAGCAATAACGACTTAATCCTCAAATTTGTGATACACACCGAAAAGTGGCGGAGAATCATTTCACCACAGCACTTTGCCCTTGATACCATCAGGGATCTGGGGTGCCCGTATGTTAGAACAACATAATATAAATAAGCTGGGACAGATCGATTCAGAACTGGTCAGGGTGACGTATGAGATACCTATCCCTGCCATCCTGGTAAACCTTGTAACAGCACTAATTACAGCCCTGATCTTCATTCAGGACATCCCCACTGGCAAACTGATCACCTGGTATTTATTAATTGTGCTATCGGTGGTGATGCGAATTACTACCGTTGTGATTTACAGAAAGAGCTCACCAGAGCAACCGTTTGATGCCTACTGGTCATATCTCATAATCACGATCATGAGTCTCTCCGCGCTGGCGTGGGGGTCCTCTGCATACTTTCTGTTTGTGCCCGGCTCCTACGAGAAACAGATGATACTGGCGGCATTCGTCTCTGTGACCTCTATCGCTATCTGTATGAACCTGGCATATAAGCCTGTAATTCTGGCTTTTCAGCTCTTTTCAATAGTCCCCATCATTATCATGTTGATTGCGCAGGGGAGCAGCCGACACTATTTAACTGCGGGAATTATGGCCATTATGATCGTTGCGATTATAGCCTCATTATCCCGCCATCTACGCGCATTATCAGAGATGATACGCCTACGTTATGAGCTGGCTAAGGAGAAATATACGGCTGAGCAGGCAAACCTTGCCAAATCCAGATTCCTCGCCGCCGCCAGCCACGATCTGCGCCAGCCGCTGCATGCACTTGCCATCTTCTCCGGTGTCCTGAATGGGAGAATAAAGGAGGAGAAAGACAGAAATCTGCTGGATCAGATACAGAACTCGGCCTCTGCTCTGGAAAATCTGCTTAATGCGCTGCTAGATATCTCTAAACTGGATTCCGGGGCGGTAGCACCACAGAAAAAGGGATTTCGCCTGAATACTCTGCTGTCACGAATGAACTCAGAGTACACCTTGCAGGCTAACGAGAAAAATCTCACCCTCGTAGTGGATAGTTGTGACCTGGCGGTATACAGCGACCCGGTGTTACTGGAAACGATCATTCGTAATCTCCTCAGTAATGCCATACGCTATACCCAGAGTGGATCTGTGCGGCTGACAACGATAGAGGATAACGGCTCGGTCTGGATTGAGGTGATAGATACCGGTTGTGGTATTGCTGAGGATAGCCAGGAGCTCATTTTTGAGGAGTTCACCCAGCTCCATAATGTGCAGCGGGATCGATCCAAGGGCCTGGGATTAGGGCTGTCGATAGTCAGACGGCTGGCCAACCTGCTGGGGCACACGCTGGAACTCCACTCCTCAATCGATAACGGCACCGTAGTGCGTATCAAGGTCGCAATCAGTGCGGATATCTCGCCAGAAACCCAGAAGATCGACACAGCGGATGACACGCTTCATCAGCATGACGGGGTTTGCATCCTGGTGATAGATGATGAGAGAGAGATTCTTGAAGCCACCCACAGCCTGATGGAGCAATGGGGCGTAAAGGTAATAACGGCGCAGGATGTAAACGGCGCCATAGCGGCCATCAAAGCGCATAGGGAGAAACCCGATGCCATCCTGACCGACCTCAGATTAAACGAGAATGAGACCGGACTGGATGCTATCGAGGCGATACACAACCATCTGGAAGCAAAGATACCTGCAATGGTTATTACGGGAGATATTAACGCAGAGAGCCTCGATGCAGTCAGAGCCGCCGGTCTCCCGATGCTCCATAAACCCGTGTCAGCCGCTCGATTCAGGGCGTTTGTGAATCAAATCGCACTCACCAAAGACAGACCAAATGTTATGCACGATAACGACACTCTTTTGCCATAATTACCACCTTGGTTCGAGAATCAACACCAAGGTGTTTTAGCATGGCGCCTACATGCGCCTTGACCGTCACCTCGTTAAGCCCTAATTGCTCGGCAATCTGCCTGTTGGTATGCCCCTTCAGGATCAGACACAACACCTCTTTTTGACGGCGTGTAAGTGTGGAAAAAACAGCTGCCTTATCTGAACCTGGCGAATAGTGCGTGTAACAGGGCGGCACATAGAGACCACCCGAGAGGACAAGATGAATGGCTGCACTCATAACCGCGCTACTCTCGCTCTTGTGTATATAACCAAGCGCGCCCGCATCAAAAGCACTCTGAATGTCATGATAAGAGTCCGATGCAGAGACCACGACAACAGGGATCGCCAGTGGATTAGCGGTGAGTACACGGAGAGTCGACACCCCATCTGTCTCAGGCATCGCCAGATCAAAGAGAATCAGATCCAGATCGCTATTGCTATTTAGCGCCTCAATTGTCTGATCACCCGTAGCCGCCTCAATAATGGCAGCATCTTTAGAGATCTCATGCACGATCTGCATCAAGCCATTACGTACAAGGGAGTGATCGTCTGCGATAAGGACTTTGTTCAGCACTTTTCCACCCTGATGCGATTTGAACAACAGAATTCCACCTACAAACTAAGCGGAAATATCACGTAGTGCAACAACTTGCATCACATTCCACACAGTAACTGGCAACTTCAGTTTACCCAGCACCGCAACAGTCGACCAAGCCAATACTTTGGTATCGGTTTTTATGATACCTATGTTCAATTGTTGTTTCTTCACCATAAGCGCAGAATCGGCCCTGAGGTATGTGCACAAAACATTGTGATTATTGAAAGTGTTCTACCACAGAGAAATCGCAAAATGGAGTAACCAAGAGGAGATAGTGGGATGAAAAGATGGAAATATCTGTTGATTCTCGTTGCATTTGCTGCGGTATCCGTCGGGTGCAGTGGTGGGGGGGGGGGGAGTTCTACCCACCCCCACCGGCAGGCAGCAGTAACTGGGATCAAATGAAGTGGGATCAGGATAAGTGGGGCTAACTTGTAGCTAACCACGCATTAATAAAATTACATGGTTTAAGGAGAAATTAATCATGAACAGCATGACGAAAAAACTATTAGCCGTTGCTGCGGTAACGACAACCGGTATCTGGATGGGTAGCGCCGTTGCGGCATCACTCACCGTTCCTAACAGCTTTACTGCAGGTACCACCGCCGTTGCGGCGGATGTGAATGCCAACTTTGATGCTGTGCAAACGGCGGTGAATACCAAGCAGGATCGGGTAACCGGCACCTGTGCCGCAGGAAGTTCGATACGTGCAGTTGCTGCCGACGGTACCGTAACCTGTGAGGTCGATAACGACTCCGGTGGTGATATCACTGGCGTTACTGCGGGTGCGGGTCTGCAGGGTGGTGGTACGACCGGGACGGTGACGCTTAGGGCGGCTAATGGGACGGTGTCCATAAACCATAGGGCAGTACATAGCGCTTATATAGGCACCACATTTACCTGTCAGCCATATCAGACTCTAGGTTATTCCTATTTTGCTGATACCGGTACGTCTAACATCTGCGACTATATTGCCGGTGTAAATCTGCCAGATGGGTCAACACCGACCTCAATGTGGTGCAGGGTCTATGACAATGACGGAACTGCCAGTAGTGTAACAGCTCAGCTTAAAAGGATGTTCTACACCACAGGTGTTGAAGAAACACTGTTTACAACACCTGGGGTGGGTGACGGCACTACGGTACAGGTGGCCAGCGATGTCACAAATGCCTTCCCTGGCGCAGTGAATAACAGCCAGTATTCGTATTCCCTGGTGGTAGATTTTGGTGGTAATACCGCTGCGGTAAATACCAACAAGCGGTTCTATAACTGCTATATCAATTACACATTCTAATTAGAAGTGTTAGAGCCCGGTGTTAACCACCGGGCTTTTTTTTGAGGAGAGAAAATATGAAAGGAACAATAATAACCGTTGCTGTTGCTATTGTGGTTTCACTGACGCTCTATTACCAAAATAGTGATGGGGATGGGGTACTTGAAAATGGATCGGTTGTCAGCAGTGTAACTACTAGTAATGCTATAGCGGATTGCAGCGGAAATAGCTGTGATCAGGGTATATTATCAAACACCGTAGTAATGCCAAGCTTTCACCTGAGCGCGGTTAAGAGCGGTAATAATGATGACAAAGAGGCCCTAATCGCGGTTGATGCGAAACCCGCATACTGGTATGTGGAAGGCGACCTGGTGGGTGATGACTATCGTTTGCATTTAATTGAGAAAGATTCCGTGACTCTTGCCGGTAAACAGGGTGATTACTACGAGGTTAACTTGTTTGATGGCACCGTCAGTAATGACGATCAGCCCGGTAATAAATTGAATGGCCACGCAGAGACTGAGTTTCTTCATATGGAAGAAGGTATGTTAGACGTTGGCGATGGGCAGTACATTGGCACTGGTCCCGAGGTTACAGATGCACATATCACCGGTAATGAATTGATAGCGGCGCTAGAGGCGAAAAACGAAACTAACCTCTACAGTGGTACTCTGGAGGAGGGACAGAGCATCACCAGTGATGGAATTGATGTTTCGCAGGATGTTCCCTCTGAAAAGAGGGAGGTATACAGCAGTGATGCTACTGTGTACACAGGCATCCTGGAGGAGGGACAGAGCATCACCAGTGATGGAATTGATGTTTCGCAGGATGTGCCTGATGAGCCGAAGGGCTAGTAACTGACTTGATTGCCTGTATGTATCTAGCAATCGCTGATGCCGCCACCCACATTAACCATAACGGCCCGATATACCGGGCTTTTTGTTTACACCCCTCACCGGAAACAAAATTGACAAACTACCGGAACTGCACGTCGACAGGGTCACCCATTAGGCAAAATGTCAAGCGAAGGCACGAAAAAATCCTCCCGATAACAACCGGGCACCACAGTTAATCGTGATTGATGACATCAGTGCTCCCGCATTCTCAATCGCTGGTGCTACCG
>JAOUQQ010000186.1 GCA_029879245.1 Chromatiales bacterium
GATCATCCAGTACTGGAAAACCCCTGCACCGCTCAAGATTCCTACAACTCCCGCCCCAACGACCCGTGGTGGCGTGGCGTTTCGCATGGGCCGCGAGGTCGTGCTATTTGAGAGTCTGTTTAAATCCAATAAGTGGATCTGGCTCTTCGGTTATATGTTCCATGTCGGTCTTGCGCTGGTACTGTTCCGTCATGGTCGTTACTTCCTGGAAGTTGGCCCAATTCTGAAATTTATGCAGCCGTTCGGCAAATACGCAGCCATCGCTATGGTGATTGGTCTGCTTGGGCTGTGGGCCCGCCGTATCGTGGTTGAGCGCATCCGCTATATCAGTGGCCCCTCAGATCACCTGATGCTGGCCCTGCTGGTAGGTATTGGTGTTTCTGGCAGCATGATGACCTTCGTCAAGCACACCGATATCGTTGCTGTAAAAGTCTTCTTCCAGAACGTAATGAGCTTCAACTTCGGTGACCTGGCCCTGCCTGGTGACCCGCTGCTGATGCTGCACCTGTTCCTGGTCGCGGTCCTGATGATCGTCTTCCCGCTCAGCAAGCTGCTGCACGCGCCGGGCGTCTTCTTCAGCCCCAGTCGTAACCAGGTCGACAACCCACGTGAGAAGCGTCATATCGCTGCGTGGGCTGCCGAGATGGAAAAGTAATTCTAGGCGAATTTGGAATAAAGAACTGAGGATAATCGCGTGGCCGATTTTCAGACACCAGAATTTCGGGAATACCCTGCTGTTCCCAATACGCTAGTACCCAATGCGACGGGGCACCTGAGCCCGTTCATTGCCAAGCCCAACCACCAGGAGCAGCTCGGCTTCCCCGGCGAGCTGGTTGAGAACTGGGAGGAGAAGGCCGTTGAAAAGATGGGGGACCTGCTGGGCAAGTACCGCGGACTTCGTGTCTACCTCGACAGTTGCGTTAAGTGCGGCTCCTGTACCGACAAGTGCCACTACTTCCAGGGCACCAGCGACCCGAAGAACATGCCAGTCGCCCGTCAGGACCTGATGCGCAGCGTCTACCGTCGCTACTTCACCTTCGCCGGTAAGTACTTCCCCGGTCTGGTTGGCGCCCGCGACATGACCCGTGAGGTACTGGATGAGTGGTACAGCTACTTCCACCAATGCTCACAGTGCCGCCGCTGTTCTGTCTTCTGCCCCTACGGTATCGACACCGCCGAGATCTCTATGGCTGCCCGTGAGATCATGGACGCCGTTGGTCACGGCCAGAAGTACTGTAACGAGATCCTGGGCAAGGTGCAGACCGTAGGAAACAACCTCGGTCTGCCTGGCCCCGCCCTTGAAATGACTCTGGGTGAGTTCGCCGAAGAGATCGAAGAGGATACCGGTCTGCCAGTCAAGATTCCGCTTGACGTTAAGGGGGCCGATGTCCTTCTGATCACCCCCTCCGCCGACTTCTTTGCCGAGCCGCATATCGACGGCCTGATGGGGTACGCCAAAGTGTTCCATGAGGCGGGCGTCAGCTGGACTCTCAGCTCACACGCCGCCGAGGCCGCCAACTTCTCCATGTTCATCGGCTCCTACAGCAACATGAAGAAGGTTGCCGAACGCATCCGTGAGGCCGCTCTGGAGCTGGGCGTCAAGCGCATTATCGTTGGTGAGTGCGGCCACGCCTGGCGCGTTGCCTACTCCTTCTGGAACACCGTGGCCGGTATCGGCTCAGGCGCCGACGCCGGTGATGAATACGCACAGAAGCTGCAGAAGCAGCTCGATCACAGCGTCAAGCAGCCGATGCATATCTGTGAGTTTACCTATGACCTGATTCAGAAGGGTAAGCTGCGCTTCAACAAGGCCGAGAATGATCATCGCACCGTTACCTTCCATGACTCCTGTAACGTGGCCCGCGGCTCACGTATGGGTGACTGGGCCGGTGGCCAGTTCGATATCCCGCGCGAGGTGATCAAGGCGTGCTGTAACAACTACGTTGATATGGACCCCGAAACTATTAAGGAGAAGACCTACTGCTGCGGCGGTGGTGGTGGTCTGCTGACCGATGATTTGATGGAAATCCGTGTCAAAGGTGCCCTCCCCCGCATGGAGGCGCTGAAGGACGTTCAGGACAATAAGGGTGTTAATACCCTGGCTGCGATCTGCGCGATCTGTAAGGCACAGTTTGCCAAGGTTCTGCCCTACTACAACTTCCCGATGCACATGCTGGTAAGTACCCATCAGCTGGTCGGCGAGGCGCTGGTAATGACCGGTTCCGAGCAGGAGAAGGAGTTGATGGAAGAGGAAGCCGAGGCTTCCG
>JAOUQQ010000187.1 GCA_029879245.1 Chromatiales bacterium
CCTGAATCCAAAACTGAGTTGATGTGCGAGAGTCGTTATGGATATTTCACAATACAAGATTGAGGCAGAACCCTACTACAACGTGCAGGGTAACGAGGTCGCCCTGTATGAAGCGGCCTACAGGCGCCGTCTGCCGGTGATGGTGAAGGGGCCGACCGGGTGTGGCAAGTCACGCTTTGTCGAACACATGGCCTGGAAGCTGGGCAAACCGCTGATCACCGTCTCCTGTAACGAGGATATTACCGCCTCGGATCTGGTCGGTCGTTATCTGCTCGATGCAGACGGCACCCGCTGGGTCGATGGCCCGCTTACCATGGCGGCACGTCACGGTGCTATCTGTTATCTCGATGAGATCGTTGAGGCGCGCCAGGATACCATGGTGGTGATCCACGCCCTGACCGACCACCGTCGTGAACTGTCGCTCGACAAGAAGGGCGAACTGATCAAGGCACACCCCGACTTTCAGCTGGTGATCTCCTACAACCCCGGCTATCAGTCGCTGCTTAAGGATCTCAAACAGTCGACCAAGCAGCGCTTTACCGCGATGAACTTTGACTATGCCGCGCCGGAGATGGAGGCGACCATCCTGCAGAAGGAGTCCGGGGTTGATCGTGATGTGGCCAACAAGCTGGTGCAGATCGCCGAGGCGGCGCGTAACCTCAAGGGTCACGGTCTCGATGAGGGGATCTCCACCCGTCTGATGGTCTACGCGGCCGCACTGATTGCCGAGGGCGTTACACCAATGCAGGCGTGTGAAATGGCACTAGTTACCCCAATTACCGATGATGAGGATATCTTCAAGACCCTGATGAATACCGTTGAGATGGTGTTTGGTTAAACCTTACCTCTAACTCCATCACGGTTATGAATACAGAGAAACTAGCGGCGTATCAGGAGAAATTCACCAGCGGCTTTGAGCAGGCGCAGGAGGTTTTTCCACAGTGCGTTGCCGAGGCCGATAGACTCCTTAGCCCCGAAGGGGTACAGCGCTACATCGAGAAGGCCGACTTTCTTAGTCGCATTGGCCGCGGTGTTGAGCCCTGTCTGATCTATCTGGCCGAGATGCCGCAGATCGCCGAGCACATCGGCGAGGAGTCGCTCGAATTTGTCGCCGACTACGCCTATAAGCTTGCCCGCAGCCCCAACAAAACAGCATTGATTCCGTTTCTGGAATCACTGCGCAGCGTCTGTCGTCGTGTCGATGACATGGAGTCATTACGACGTTACGTCAAGGTTATTGACACCTTTATCGCCGCTACTGAGACGGTGATCCACGGTCACAACTCCCTCTACGAGAGCGCCGGTCTGGTGCAGATGCTCAACGCCATCCCGCAGCTTATCGGCAAGCTGACCATCGAGGGGGTATGCAATTTTGTCCAGTACGGGGTCAAGTCATATAAGGGTGCTCCTGATCAGGCGATAGAGTACTTCTCACTCGACTCGCACGATGCCAAGGCGGTGATTCAGCGTGAGCGTAACGGCGTTGTGTTCAAGGATGTGGAGCGTCACATGGAGATGCTCAAGGAGTCGCTGTGGCGTTGTGATGACCTGCCCTTTGTCACCTTCTCCACTTACTTTGATCAGCTGCGCAAGCCGGTGCCCTATCTGGATGAGACCCTGATCGCAATGCCCGATATGTATGACACGGAAAACGATGTCCCCGGCATTGATCGCTACCGTGCCACGCTGGCGCACATGATGGCGCACCGCCGCTGGTCAACCAAGCTGATGGCCGACAATTTCGCCCCGCACATGCAGCTCTTTATCTCCACCTTTGAAGACTGCCGGGTTGAGCGACTGGCGATGCTGCGTTTTCCGGGACTGAAAAAATATTTTCTCGCCCTCCATCCCATCCCCCCGCTGGGTGATTGCGATGCAGAGACCCAGGCGTGTCTGCGTTATCGAGCAACACGCCTCTCACGCGCATTGATCGATGAGCAGTTCGACCCCGAGGATGAACTGATCGAACTGTTTCGTGAGCGCTTTAATCAGCTCATCGAAGAGAAGGGTGAAGAGTCGAACACCAATGACATGAAGGATCTGGGCACGCTCTACTATGTAAAGTCACGGGTTACCTCCGACAGTTTTCCCGACATCTACTTTGACCATACCGAGATCTCCTACCGTGATGACAACCGTTATCTCTGGTTCCATTACGAGGAGTATGACGAGGCCGAAGATTCGCATCGCAACGAGTATGAGAATGATGAACCGCGGCTGGGCGACGAGGGCGGTATACCGCCGCGCCATTACGA
>JAOUQQ010000025.1 GCA_029879245.1 Chromatiales bacterium
TCTTCTCCTCCGTTTCGACATTGATGAAACCTGCGTGATGGAAAAGATCACTAATCCAGCGCTTCTGACCGAATGTGTATGGCGAGCCTGAGCAGGCGGAGAGGAGTAATACTCTTTTACCGTTACCGCCGATTGCTTTTGCACGGCCTGTCCAGTCGGTATGGAAGTTGTTTACACGCAGTTCGATGTCAGTGATCCCCGCCTCGCGTCCCATCAGCAACAGGTTCTCTTCTACCTGTGCCATGTTGCCAAAACCGTCCAGGCGAAAGCTGCGAGCCCCCTCCGGTGTGACGGCCTTGAGTATTTCTGGTTCAGTCCAGTTGGAGGTGAAGATGAGATCAGGCGCTAATGCTTCTAAGGCATCGGCATCGGGATCCATTACACCACCGGTATGGGGTAGAACGAGGTGATCATAACGGCTGACGCCGACGATACATGGCTCCAGTCCCAGCCATTGTAACGATTTGGTGAGATAGGGCGACTGGCTAACGATGCGGGGGCATGAAGGTTCCCCTGCATGTGCAGTGAAGCTCAGAAGAAGGGTGAGTAGCAGCAGCAAACGCACGAATCATGATCTCACTTTTGCTTGCCACAGTACCTCCTGGCCATTCTCGAATCGGGCGAGAACCCGGGCGATAACGAACAGCAGGTCTGATAGGCGATTGAGGTAGGCGATACTGTAGTTGTTCACGCTTTCGCTCTTCGACAGGGTATAGGCTCTGCGTTCGGCTCGGCGGCAGATGGTGCGTGCAAGGTGGCACTGGGCGGTGGCCCTTCCTCCTGCGGGCAGGATGAACTCCTTGAGCATTGGCAGTTCGTCATTGTGACTGTCCAGTGCCTGTTCCAGTAGGGTGATATCTGTCTGTTCGATCACGATATAGCCAGGTACAGAGAGCTCACCACCAAGGTCGAAGAGTCGATGCTGGATATCACTGAGCAGCAGATCCATACCACCAGGCAAACTCTCGGCACGAATCAGGCCGATGGCGCTGTTAAGTTCATCTACCGTTCCAAACGCCTCAATACGGACATGATCCTTCTCTACCCGGCTGCCGTCGCCAAGGCCGGTGGTGCCAGTATCGCCAGTGCGGGTGTAAATTTTGGAGAGACGATGGCCCATGGTTAGCCTCCATGCAAGCGGTAGATAACAGGGAGTTCAAGACTCATTGTGTCAGATAACGTGGACTCAATCCTTGTTATTTCAGAGAGCGAGAAGAGAGCTGCCCGGTCAAGGGTGCTGTATCCAGAACCCTGTGCAATACGAATATTGAAAAGCGTTCCGTCTGTGCCGATAGAGAAGGCGAGATGCACTTCACCCTGCCAGCCATACTTACGCGCCTTTATCGGATAATAAAAGTGGTTGGCTAGTTCCTGCTCTATCTGTGAGATCAGGGTAGCACGCTCTTGGCGCGTGCCAGGTGAGGTTAATGCCTGATCCTGACTGGTTGCGCTGATGCTGTCACTGTCGAAATGCGTGGTGGTGTCATCGATAACCTTGGATGGCGTTGAGGGACCTTGTTCTGTTTTTTGCGATATGGACGAATGGTGAATTGAGCGTGGTTTATTATCCCCACGCTGTGGTCTTGGTGGAGTTGACCTTGCCTGTTGAGCTGTTGTGGAATCTGTGTGTGCCAGGACCGGACTCAGGTGTACTGTAATGGGATTGCCAGATGTGATGATCGGCTTGCTTTCAGAGTCGGGCCAGAGAGAGATGACACTACCGTGAAGGACGGCTGAAAATACCAGCAGAGGCCCAAACCGCCCCCACTTTCCCGAAGGGCGGGCCTTCAAGAATAGAGGGAGTGTTTGGTGAATACTCTGCATGGGACTTTAAAGTGGTGGTTACTGGGTGTAATGCAGACTGATGTATGCCGAAGCACCTGGTGTGTTATATCCATAGGCCAACTGGTACTCATCATTGAGTAGATTTTCGACGCGGCCCTTCAACCTCCAGTTCGGAGAGATTCGATATTCCCCCGTTAGATTGAGCAAGGTGAATGATGGCAGGAACACCCGTTGTGAGGGGAAACCGAAACTATCTTCCCGGCGTCCGGTATAACTGATCTCAATTCCCATATCTGTTGCTGCAGTCACAGGTCCGCTGGCGGTAAGTGCAATTTTCTTTTCTGCGCGGCGTAGTAAATTCTCACCACTCTCCACGTCCTCGGCCTTTTGCAGGGTCACACTGCTATCTACTCTCCAGCTGCTTACCTGCAGACCATACTCAAGCTCGGCACCGGTGATTCTTGCCTGACCGATGTTATCCGCAAGCCAGGTAAGGGTGTTGTACTGGATCAGATTGTCGATCTCTGTTTTAAACAGACTGGCACGAAGTTGACCTCTACGGTAACCCACTTCAACACTGACGGACTCCTCTGGAAGGAGTGTGGGATCGCCATAAAATGGGTAATAGAGCTCATTGAAGGTCGGCGCCTTGAAGGCGGTGGCATAGCTGGCATAGAGGCGTCCCTCACCGAGGCGGCTACCTACGACAAGGCGCCCAGTGGTGTGCTGGTCGTACTCGCTGTGTTGATCGCTGCGTGCACCAAGTAGCAGATCAAGTTGCTTACCGCTCCACTGATACTGTAGGTATCCGGCCTGGGTAGTGGTTTTTTCATCATAACTGTCAGCAATTTTTCCGTGATCCTGTTGAGCGTCGAGTCCAAGGGTTAACAAACTGTTATGCCCGGTCTCAAGATCATGTTGCCAGTTGATCCCCTTACGGCGGGTAGTAATTGTTGCCGGCCAGCTATCGTGGGATTCGTTCAGATCTTCGCTGCTATTGACTGAAAGCCGCTGATTCCAGTTCTCACTGGTTTGCCAGTCGATATGCATCTCGGCAGTGTTATTTTGTGTCTCGGCGTAGGCGTTGGCATAGCCACCATCGTCATAGTCGTTACGGCCCTTTGTGTGTGACAGGTTGATGCCAAACTCGAGATCGTTGCCAATGGGTGTGGAGTATCCGATACCGACACTGCTGTTTTTGTATCCGTCGTCATCAGACTCGTAATTTGTTGATGAGGCGTTTGTAGTGGAGAAGCCTTCACTCTGTTTGTGGCTCAGGTTCAGGTGGTATCGTCCCTCCCCCAGTTCTCCACCAGTGCCAAACGTTGCCCCGGCGGTGCCGTAACTTCCGCCGGAGAGGGAGGCGTGCAGCCCTTTGCCCCTGCGGGTAAAGATTTGAATAACACCTCCGATGGCCTCAGAACCGTACAGCGTGGAGTGGGGGCCTCGTACAATCTCTATTCTTTCGATTTGTGCTGGATTAAGGGAGGCCCAGTTGTAGGCACCATTGGTGACCGAGGCGGCTCGCACACCATCAATGAGCACTAGTACGTGGTCGGACTCACTTCCACGGAGGAAAAGACTGGTGTTGCTGCCGGGCCCACCATTACGGCTGAAATCAAGACTTGCCGCACGACCATGTAATAGCTCCATAAGGGAACCTGCCTGGCTCTGCTCGATCTCCTCGCGAGTGATTACGGTGACAGATGCCAGTGTCTCATCGGCACTTTGTGCGGTGCGTGTCGCGGTGACGATGACTGGATCGATTGTGTCTATTGCCTGAAGGGATGTGCTCGTGCCAATCAGCAGGAGCGAAAATGTTAGTTGTAGTTTGTTCATGGTTTTCCTCTGCGCTCACCCGCGCAATGGTTACTAATGCCGCACAGGTGTAGATGCCTGAATGCGACAGTATTGGAATTAACCAGTGGTGGATGGAGAGGCTTATCGGAGTGAAGGTGTTCACCCGCGTACCGCCACCCGCAGTACTGGCATGTCTGTTTCAGGCCGGTCTCCGGGCTTGCGGTTGGGTTCGAGACCCGACTCCATCGCCTTCCCACGTGATGTGACGCAGTGGCTGTTTGATGGAGTTAGTAACCGCTTACCGTTGCGGGGGCAGCGTCGGAATTGCAGCATGGATAGTGTTGCGCACCGACTTCCCGTTTCATTCCGTAGGCGAGAGCCCTTGGAACACCTGAAGCGAGTGGACTGTAACGATGGTTGGGGGAGATTGTCAACTGAAGTTGCTGCAGTAGAGGGGGCGATGGGCCGAGAAAAGCTGATGACCACAGGTTGATGGGTTCTGTGACAGACGACAAAGAAATCATGAGGGTTGGCTGCTTTTATTAGCAATGGGCAGGAAGAAAATAACCTATTTTTTAATCTATTATATTAGGAAACTCTTGTAACTTATTGAATATGAGCTACAATTGAGTTTGTGCGCGCTGTTATATAGAAAATGACACACGCTAACGTGTGATAATAACCATTGGACTGGCTATGGCGATCTACGACCTTACACAGGCTACGCCACAACAACCTGAGGACGGGCAGGCGACTGATAGTCTGTCTGCAGGTCGTGTTGCCACTGCGACTCAGTTACGCAGGGTGCTAGTGGTCAATGCCAAGGGCGGGTGTGGAAAGACAACGATAGCCACTAACCTTGCCAGTTATTACGCCTCCCAGAAGCGTTACGCCGCCCTCTTTGACTATGATCCGCAAGGCTCATCTATGCAGTGGCTGGCATGTCGTGGCGAAGAGCATTTTCCCATCCACGGTGTTGCTGCCTTCCGTAAGCCTACCTCGGGCACTACCCGTACCTTTCAGATGCGCATGCCATCGCAAACCGAGCGGGTGATCCTCGATGCCCCGGCGGGGTTGCATGGTATGCCTATGATTGACCTGGTGCGTGAGGCGGATACCATTATTATTCCGGTGTTGCCTTCACCCATCGATATCCACGCAGCCTCCCATTTCATCAAGGATCTACTGTTAGTTGCCAAGGTGCGGGCACGCGGTGTGCGTGTTGGTGTGGTGGCCAATCGGGTGCGCAAGAACACCAAGGTCTATCATTCCCTGAGGCGTTTTCTCGACTCCCTGCGGATCCCGTTTGTCGCTTATTTGCGTGATACACAGAATTATGTCCAATCTTCAGAGGAGGGGATGGGTATCCACGAGCTACATGCCAACCGCATACAGAAGGATCGGGCGCAGTGGAAAAAACTGGTCAACTGGATCGAGGGAGATGATGGGGGAGGTTTTAGCTGATGCCAAACACTACTCCTCGGGGATAAAGATTCGCCCACTACCCTCCATCAGCTGACGGATAGGATAACCGTAGAGTCGACTCAGACGCTCCGTGGTGAGTAACTCCTGACAACTCCCACTCTCCCAGCTCCCATCACCGTAGAGCAGCAGTGCACGATCACAGTAGCGCAATGCCAGATTGGGATCGTGCAGCACCATCATCACCCCCTTACCTTCATCTCCCAGTCTTTTCAGGCGTTGCAGCAGTTGCTGCTGATGCCGTAGATCGAGGTGGTTTAGTGGCTCATCAAGCAGCATCAGGGCGGGGTCCTGTGTAAGCAGCGTGGCAATCGCAAGCCGGCGTCGCTCACCACCGGAGAGGGTTTGCACCATGCGTCCCTCCATCTCATCCAACGCCATCGCTGCCAGGGCCTGGCGGGCTATGGCCAGGTCCTCTTCGCCCTCCTGTGACCAGCGTTCCAGATGGGGGTGACGACCGCTGAGTACGCTCTCCAGCACCGTGACAGGAAAGGGGTCGTGACTATCCTGCAGTAGTAGCCCCAACCGTTGTGCTACGGCGCGACGCGCTATGGTGGTAATGGGGTGCCCATCGAGTTCAACACTCCCTTCTGTTAGCGGCAGAAGTCCCGTCATGGTGTGTAGCAGGGTGGTCTTGCCACTGCCGTTGGCGCCTAGAATGGCCCAGCGTTCAGCGGGGTTGAGGGTCAGCGTCAGGCGGTTGCAGAGGTGTCGCTCCCCCACCTTTATCGACAGTTTATCGACACTCAGGGTACTCATTGGCGGTAGCCGCGCTGCAGCAGGTAGAGAAAGAGTGGTACCCCTACCAGCGCGGTAAGTACTCCCACCGGCAGTTGTTGCGGGGCGATGAGGCTGCGTGCCAGGGTATCGGCCAGTAGCAGCAGTGTGCCGCCAAAAAGGAGTGATGCCGGGATCAGGCGACGGTGATCGCTACCAATGAGGAGTCGTAGCATGTGGGGCACTACCAGACCGACGAAGCCGATGCTGCCACCGATGGTCACCGCCGTTGCAGTAAGCAGGGAGGCGATAAGGTAGAGCTGTAGCCGCAGCGGTGTGACGGTGACACCGAGCACGCTGGCCTGTAGCTCGCCCCGGGCCAGCAGGTTGAGGTTGCGAGCCTGCGGCTGGGTGATGAGGAGGCCTAGGAGGAGGATTAGCAGGGCGGGGGTGGCCTGATCGGCGTGGCTGAGGTCACCCATCAGCCAGAACAGCATCCCCGGCAGATTGTGCTGAGGGGCCACGGCGAGCAGAAAGCTGATCAGAGCCCCCCATCCCGACGCGATGACCACCCCGGTCAGTAACAGGCGGCTGGGTGACCAGGCACCACTGCCGTGGGCAAGACCAAAGACCAGCAGCATCGAGCCCAGCGCACCGGCTAGTGCCGCGCCATTGACGATGAGTGTGGCGGCCCCCGCCAGCAGTGCCAGTAGCGCCCCTACCGCCGCGCCGCCGGAGATCCCAAGCACGTAGGGATCAGCCAGCGGGTTTCCCAGCAGTACCTGCATCTGTACCCCGGCCAGTGCCAGCAGACCGCCAACGGCAAAGGCGGCCAGCGCCCTCGGCAGGCGAAGTTGCAGTACGATCTCACGCCCTATCCCGTCACCCTCGCCAGCGAGAATAGCGGCCAGCTCGGCAGGTGATATCGCCACACTCCCCGCCATTAGTGCCACCAGCATCGCCAGAATGGCGAGCAGGCTCAACAGGGTGAAAAGGGGCAGCGACTTCATCGGTTATCGCAGGCTGATGTGTGGCCACCCTCGTCTATCGGCGTGGGCGGCCAGGGTCTCGTCGGCATCCACCGCGACCGGGTGGGTAACCATCTCCAGTAGTGGCAGGTCGTTGTGGGAGTCGCTGTAGAACCAGCTCTCTGCCAGGTTGTGACCGCTCTGTGCCAGCCACTCTTTGAGCCGTATCACCTTGCCCTGCTGGAAACAGGGGGTGCCGCTCACCTCTCCGGTGTAGCGCCCATCAACCAGTTCCGGATCTGTGGCGATGATGTGATCGACCCCGAGGAGCTCAGCGATGGGGGCGGTAACGAAGCTGTTGGTGGCGGTAATGATTAGTAGGAAATCGCCGGAGTTGCGGTGTTTTTGTAACAGTTTTGCAGCTTTTGGTAACATGATTGACTGGATCTTCTCTTCCATAAACTGCCGATGCCACTGTTGCAGAGTGGTGATATCGTGCTCGGCAAGCGGTTTCAGGCTAAAACGGAGAAATTCGTAGATATCGAGGGTACCGGCCTTATACTCATCGTAGAAGCGCTGATTCTCACGCTCGTAACGCTCGCCATCCACATGGCCCTGCTCAACCAGAAAATGTCCCCACAGGTAGTCGCTGTCACCCCCCAGCAGGGTGTTGTCGAGATCGAAGATGGCCAGGCTCAATGTTCTACTCCGCTTTCCGGTTTGCAGGGCTGCTCATGATATAGGGCCGGGGACCGTAACTCCATGGTTGTGGTGCTGTTTTTGCGTGCCCTTTGTGTCGATTTGCCGCGGCGTCGTGGTTGTGGAAGAATCATGGGTATCTGTGATTGGGTGTAATTTTAAGTGATTGATTCACAAGGCTATCGAGCAAATGTCGGGATCATCCTGAGTAACCGGGAGGGGCGCGTGTTGTGGGCACGCCGCCTGGGGCAGCGATCGTGGCAGTTTCCGCAGGGTGGGATCAAGCCGGATGAGAGCCCCGAGCAGGCCCTCTATCGCGAACTGCACGAGGAGATCGGTCTGCAGCCAGAGCATGTGGAGCTCATCGGCTGTACCCAGAACTGGCTGCGTTACAAGTTGCCGCGGCGCTTTATCCGCTTCCACAGCCGCCCGCTCTGTATCGGTCAGAAGCAGCGTTGGTTTATCCTGCGTTTGCTGGCGGAGGATGATGCCATTTGTCTGGATCGCAGTGATCAGCCCGAATTTGAAGAGTGGCGCTGGGTTGACTACTGGTTACCCCTCAAGGAGATCATCTTCTTTAAACGCCGGGTCTATGAGCGGGCACTAAAAGAGCTGGAACCGCTGCTGTTTCCTGATGCGGGAAATCGCTCAATGCCACAAAAAGATAGACAGAAAAAATTACCCTATCCAGCCCTTAAGCGAAAGAAGGGCGGCCTCTAATAACACACTCACTTCACTTGGGAGCATGAATGCTTGATACCTTGCGCAGCATCATCCAGGCGGTAAATGATGCCCGCAATCTGGAACAGGCGCTGTCGATCATCGTCACCCGGGTAAAAGGGGCGCTGGATGTGGATGTCTGCTCGGTCTATCTGGCTAGTCCGGAGAGTGGCGAGATGGTGCTGATGGCGACCGATGGACTGCGCCCTGATGCCATCGGCACGGTACGACTGGAAAAAGCTCAGGGGCTGGTGGGTCTGGTGGCAGAGCGTGCTGAACCACTCAATCTCGATAACGCCGTGGAGCATCCCAGTTATTGCTACTTCGAGGAGACAGGTGAGGAGCAATACCACGGTTTTCTGGGGGTGCCGATCATCCACCATCGCCAGGTGCTGGGGGTGCTGGTACTGCAACAGCGCAACAGCAAACGCTATCACGAGGATGTGGTGACCTTTGTCGTTACCATCGCAGCGCAGCTGGCGGGGGCCATTGCCCATGCCGAGGTAAGTGGTGGCATCGAAGGGTTAACGTCGCAACAGACTCAGGAGACCCTTTCACTCAAGGGGCTGCCCGGTGCCCCCGGGGTCGCGATTGGACGTGCCGTTATTCTGCGACAGAGTGTCAATATCGACTCGATTCCGGATCAACATGTTGAGGATCCGGCGACCGAAAAAAGGCGATTTCTTGAGGCGGTCAAGGCGGTTAAGGATGAAGTGCGCGCGATGGTTGATAACATGGGGGAGGCGCTGCCAACCGCCGACAGCGCCCTGTTTGATGCCTATCTGCTGATGCTCGATAGCCACAGTCTGGTACAGCCGGTACTGGATGGTATTGCCGCCGGTAACTGGGCCCCCGGGGCCCTGCGCGAGGTCGCCAACGAACATATTCGTCTCTTTCGCGAGATGGAAGATCCCTATCTGCGTGAGCGCGCCGAGGATATCCGGGATCTGAGCCGTCGTCTGCTGCAGGCACTGAAACAGAGACCCGAGGCGAAGCGAAAAAGGCGCTATCCTCGCAATACGGTGCTGGTCGGTGAGGAGATCAGCGCCTCAATGTTGGCGGAGATCCCGCCAAAGAGTCTCGCCGGCGTGGTTTCGATGCGCGGCTCCATCACCTCGCATACCGCGATCCTTGCCCGAGCCCTGGGCATTCCGGCGGTGATGGGGGTGGATGACCTGCCGGTCTCCCGCATCGGTGAGCATGAGGTGGTGGTCGATGGGTATGCGGGGCGGGTCTATATCAATCCACCGGCGGCGATTAAAAAGGAGTTTCGCCACCTGCTCAAGGAGGAGCAGGAGTTTACCGAGGGGCTGCGAGAGCTTCGTGACCTGCCCGCTGTTTGTGAAGATGGTTTTCGCATCCCGCTCTATGCCAATACCGGTCTGCTCTCAGACATTGCCCCCTCACTGAATAGTGGGGCGGAGGGGATTGGCCTCTATCGCACTGAGTTTCCCTTTATGGTACGAGAGCACTTTCCGGGCGAAGAGTCGCAACGGGTGCTCTATCGCAAGGTACTGGAGGCCTTTCATCCCCGTCCGGTGACGATGCGTACGCTCGATGTGGGTGGAGACAAGGCGCTGCCCTACTTCCCCATTGTTGAAGACAATCCCTTTCTGGGCTGGCGGGGCATCCGTATTACACTGGATCACCCCGAGATCTTTATTACTCAGATCCGCGCCATGCTGTTGGCCAATGCAGGTTTGGGAAATCTTCAACTCCTGCTGCCGATGATCACCACTCTGGATGAGTTTACCGACGCCAGCGCCCTGATCCTCCGGGCGCACAGTGAACTGCTGGAGGATGGGCACCTGTTACCACTTCCTCCAGTCGGTGCGATGGTGGAGGTACCCTCCATTGTCTACCAGGCTGAGAAGCTGGCGGAGCGGGCCGATTTTCTTTCCATCGGTACTAACGACCTGACGCAATATTTATTAGCGGTCGATCGCAATAATCCTAGAGTGGCGGAGCTCTACGACTCACTTCACCCCTCGGTACTACAGGCGATACAGATGGTGATCGAGGGGGCGAAACGACATAAAACCCCGGTCAGCATCTGTGGTGAGATGGCCGGTGACCCGCTGGCGGCACTGTTACTACTAGGTATGGGGGTCAATAGCCTGAGCATGGCCTCATCGGCCCTGCCACGCATCAAGTGGGTGATCCGCAGCTTCAGTCGCCGTCAGGCTCGGGCCTTACTGAAGAAGGCACTGCAGGCTGATAGTGCCAAGACAGTGCGTTTTAACATGAATCGAGCCCTGGATAAGGCAGGTTTAGGAGGATTGGTCAGAGCGGGAAAGTAAATTTTTACAGCAGAAACGAAAACCCCTTGCAGAGGCAAGGGGTTTTTTTACTAGCAGTACCTTTGTTACTTACTTGCGACGAGAAGGGAGTACCTTCAGAGTCGCTTTCGCTTCAAACTGCACTTTCCCGTTGGTGGTACCACGCAATACAGCTTCAGAGTCACCGCTGCTGAAATTGGCTGCAGGATTGCTGAAGTGGCAAAGGAGGTCGCCATGACCGTCACGGTTGACATCTTTACTACCCTTCTGGCATTTTTGCAGGCTCTGCTCATTACCCGAGGCACCAAAGGTCAGGGTCGCCTGATCAATGTCGTTAACGTTAAAGGCCGAACCGCCAAGTATGGCTACGGGCACAACACCCTTCGCCTTGGGGTTGAGTGGAGCAAGCTCGTTGCTACCCGGTTTCACTTCCATGTTGATGTTCATCACATTGTTTTTGACCGATGCACCCTCTACCGTCATGGTGTAAGCGCCAACTTCACCTGCGCCAAAGCCCATGACGGTGCCTCCTGGCATGAAGAAGCGCATGCCACTGGTTACACCGATTACGTAGGAGCCAGAGGTGCCGACAGTAAAGTCTGCGATTTGAGCACTTCCCATGCCAATTACTGAACGCAACAATGTGCCGTTGGTGTCAAAGACGCCTATCCCAATGAAACCGATATTGCCGCCACCCACGGCCTTGAGATTGAGTACATCGCCTTCTGTAGCATCAACATGATAGAAGTCGAGATCGCTTGCGTCACCAATCTGAGCCTCAATGGCGTGAGAAGCCGCTGATTCCAGATTTTGAGGATTGCTTAGCGGGTGGTTGATTTCAACTTCAGTGGTGGCGACGGCAATCGATGTCATACCAAAGGCAAGCAGGCTTGCAATGGCTATCTGGCTGGTTACTTTCATGGTTCACTCCTTAGCAGTTAGTGCTACGCAGAAATTGAGGGAAGTTATGTTGAGTACAATTTTGGTATATGGCTCGATTAATAACTGGGCACTGGCACGCAAAAAATGTGTGAGGATCGTCACATAATTATATGAAATTGGACACATTCTATTAATCCGACCATTTCCCTATAAAATAAAGCTGTTGCGATAAAAAGCTACTAAAGATGTTTAGCTATCTGAGAGCCAGGGATTTATACGATATTGCTGTTCAACTCATTGATATTATTGATATTTGATGATTCCAGGAGCTCCCCTAACGCCCCCTCTCCAAAGAGCAGGGCAAAGGCGATATCCGGAGAGAGGGCGAGGGAGTCGAGCAGGTCTTCAAGTGGTTTTTCCATCTCTGACCCCAGATCTGCGAGCAACCCAACCAGAAAGGCGCTCTCGATATCGATATTGCCTGCCTTACGGGCTAGTTCGCGACAGGCATTGGCCCTGTGCAGGGCGGAAGTGGCTTCAGTACCACCTTCGTATGTCTCGGAACATGCGATAAGGCAAAGGGCTGCCCACTGGGAGAGGGTGCTACTGCCGATAAGCTGAAGTGCCTGCGGCAAAGAGTGGATTTCACTGCGTTCGGAGAAGGAGGCGCAGTTAATATAGCGCAATAGTTTGAAGCAAAGTGCTATATCCTGGCTGGCAATGGAGGCCAGGGCATCTGGGGTGCTACCCCGGTTGTTTGCCAGAGTCTTCAATACATTGGCGTTACAGGGAGATGTTCGGGTCATCAGGTGGTCAATGACTGAAAGGGCTGTCCCCTGAAAATAGTCGATCCCCAGCTGGCTGCAGAGTAGTTGCTGTGAGTCGGTCTCTACCCCTTTGATGTGGATACGCTTACCGTGGTTGCGGTAGTAGCGGGTCTGCTCCTTCAGGGCCTGGATATCATAGTTAGCCAGGTCGAGTTTAATAATATCGATAGCGTCAAGTCGCTCAGCACTCTTCTCATTGTAGTCATAATCATAGAGAGAGAAGGTGTACCCCTGAGTGGAGAGCTGCTTTATCTCGGCGTATACCGCATCATCCTCAATACAGGCCCCAGGAACCTCCAGAACAACCTGATAGCTGGCCATGGGAATGGGATGGGCGTTGGTAAAAAAGTCGTGGGAGAGATTGATGAAGGCCTTACTACTGCCAACCAGATTTTCCAGGCCGAAACCGAGAAAGGCGTTGACGATAAGCTGCGCAGACTGCTCGGCATCACTACAGGGATGGGCCTGTTTGGTGTTGCCATCATGATATAGCAGCTCATAACCCATCACCTCATTGTGTGAGTTGAGTATGGCCTGTCTGGTGATGAAGAGATCTATCATGACTTCCCGTTACAGCACAACCGTCCTACTAGTCTATAGCAATTGTCGACTGGTGTTAATGCTGTGTATGAGATGTGCAGAGTGACGCTATTCTCTCTTCAGGAAAAGAGTACCAGTATCTCACTGGCGCAGTTGCGTTTGGCGCCATTACAGCTGATATAGCGTTGTACGCTGAAGGCGCGACCACTCTTTCCACCAGCGTTGCGATAGATTCGGCGGGTTAACTCGGTGTTGTGGTTTGAGATCACCACCGGGATCCCCCGTTCAGCACTCTGTCTGGCGAGGTCGGCCAGCTGCTGCTGTTGCTCCATGGAAAAGCCACCGGCCGCATAGCTGGTGAAGTTGGAAGAGCTGGATAGGGGGACATAGGGGGGATCGCAATAGACCACATCACCATGACGTGTAGTGTTTAAGGTCTGTGCGAAGTCGGCGAGCATAAATTCGGCCCGCTGCGCCTTCTGATGAAAGGCATTGAGTTCACTTTCAGGGAAGTAGGGGCGTTTGTAGCGCCCGAAGGGGACATTGAAGCGCCCTTTGGCATTGTAGCGACACAGTCCGTTGTAGCCGTGGCGGTTAAGATAGATAAAGAGGGTGGCACGCTTTTCATGGCTACGTGAGAGATTAAATTCCTCGCGCAGTTCGTAATAGCTCGCCTCGTTGTTGTGTCTGCCGTCGAAATAACGACGCGCCTCCTCAATAAAATGGCCACCTTCATTACGCAGGATAGTGTAGAGCTCGATCAGATCCCGATTGGAGTCACACAGCAGGTACTCATCGTAGCTGGTGTTAAGGAAGACCGCGCCCGAGCCGGTGAAAGGCTCAACCAGCCGTTTGCCTGCAGGCAGCTTCGCCCGTACCCGATCAATGATGCGAAATTTATTACCCGCCCACTTGAGAAAGGGGCGCACAGCGGCGTGGCCCATCTTTGGTTGTCGCTTTGCCACTATTCTCTATAGTTCTTTGATAAAGACTTTGGAGCTGCGCTGGTAGTTGTATAGCTCCTGTTTGGCAAGGGGTAGATCCTTGATCTCGCCGAGCTTAAAGCCGCGCTCAAGGAACCAGTGGGCAGTATGGGTAGTGAGGACAAAGAGTTTGCGGATACCCTCTTCCCGTGCCAGCTCCTCAATATAGTCGAGCAGTGCATCGCCACGCCCCTCGTCACGGTATTCGTGATGTACCGCCAGGCAGGCGAGCTCTCCCAATCCCTCCTCGGCGAAGGGGTAGAAGGCGGCGCAGGCGATGATCATGCCGTCGCGTTCCATCACCGTGAAGTGATCGATCTCCATCTCCAGTCTTTCACGGGAACGACGGACCAGAATGCCTTCGCTCTCTAAGGGCTCCAGTAGCTCCAGAATGCCGCCCACATCGTCGATGGTGGCCTCACCCATTCCTTCGTACTCATCGTCACTGATCAGTGTACCGATACCGTCACGGGTAAAGAGCTCCAGTAACAGGGAGCCATCCTGATGGCGGTCGATGAGGTGAGCACGGTTTACCCCCTCATCACAGGCATAGAGGGCGCTGTAGAGTGCCCGGCTTATCGCCGCAGGAAGATTGGGATGCTCATTAAGGAAGGATTCGGCCTCCCCCAGATTGAGTTGACGAACCAAAGTACCGTCATCCAGTTGCAGACCGGCCCCATCGATCAGGTAAAGCAGCTTGTCAGCCCCCAGCTCAATAGCAGCGGCGGTGGCCACATCCTCAGCACTTAAATTGAAAACCTCTCCGGTAGGGGAGTAACCCAGCGGTGAGAGCAGGACGATAGCCCCCTCATTGAGCAGGCGGGTGATCGCATCGGCATCAATACGCCGTACCTCGCCGGTGTGCTGGTAGTCGACACCCTCACGCACCCCCAATGGCTGGGCGGTAACAAAATTACCGGAGGCGACACGGATCTGCGCCCCGGCCATCGGTGAGTTGGCAAGTCCCATGGAGAGCAGGGCCTCGATCTCTACCCGTACCGCACCTGCCGCCTCTTTGACACAGGCCAGTGCCGCCTCATCGGTGATGCGCAGACCGTTGGCATATTCGAACTTAACACCGCGCTCATTGAGCCGAGTCTCAATCTGTGGGCGGGCGCCATGTACCAGTACCAGTTTTACACCCAGACTGTTGAGCAGGGCGATATCGTGCACCAGGGTGGCGAACTGCTCCTCGGCGATCAGCTCACCGCCAAATGCGATGACAAAGGTACGACCACGAAACGCATTGATATAGGGGGAGAAGCCCCGGAACCAGCGTACGAAGGTCTCACTGTTGAGGTGTGGGTCCATAAATGTAAACCACCTATGAGTTGAACGGCTATTGTCGCGATAAGGGGAGATCGTGGCAAGTGTCTATTTTATAAGCAAAAGCGCTGGATGAATTGTCGCAGCAGCTCAACGGTTGGCTGTAATCGATCCAGAGCGAGAAATTCGTCGGGCTGGTGCGCCTGATCGATATCTCCAGGGCCGAGGATGATGGTCTCCATCCCCAACTCATTGAGGTAGGGGCCTTCGGTGCAGAAGGCGACCGCCTCGCTGTCAAAGCCGGTGAGTTTTTCGGCGGCCTTGACGATCTCCGAGGTGTCAGGGGTGTGCATCGATGGCGTCCCCTCGAACAGACGGTGCACCTCCCAGCCGAGTTTTGTCTCACCAAGCAGGGTGTGTAGCCGCCGATTGAGGGTATCACGAAGCTCATCAAGTTCCATGCCGGGGAGGGGGCGCAGGTCGATGTGTAGCTGGCAGCAGCCGCAGATGCGGTTGGGATTGTCGCCGCCGTGGATGTGACCGAGGTTGAGTGTGGGTACCGGCACCCTGAAGCGCGGGTCGTGGTGCCTGGCCTGCAGCTCCTCGCGCCAGGCGATCAGGTCGCCGATCACCTTGTGCATCCCCTCCAGTGCGCTCACCCCCAGTGTGGGGTCGCTGGAGTGGCCGGAGAGGCCGCTGAGGGTGATCCCCTCCATCATGATCCCCTTGTGGGCGTTGACCGGGCGCATCCCGGTCGGCTCACCGATCACTGCGTAGCGGGCCAGCGGACGGCCGAGATCGACCAGGGCCCGAGCCCCCTCCATCGAGCTCTCCTCGTCGGCGGTGGCGAGTAGGATCAACGGCTGCTTGAGCTCATCCTTCTTGAAGGACTTTGTCGCCTCCAGTGCCAGGGCAAAGAAGCCCTTCATATCTGAGGTGCCGAGGCCGTAGAGGCGCCCCTGCTGCTCGGTGAGGCGGAACGGGTCGTGGCTCCAGCGCCCCTCGTCGTAGGGTACTGTATCGGTGTGGCCCGCCAGTACCAGGCCACCGGAACCGGAGCCGAGGGTGGCGATGAGGTTGGCCTTGTGCGGCTGGTTGGGTAACGGCAGGATCTCCACCTCAAAACCGAGGGTGCGACACCACTCGGCGAGCAGGTTGATCACCCCCATATTATCGGTGTCGAATTCGGGCGATACGCTGCTCATCGACGGTGCGGCGATGAGTTCGGCGAGCATCTGGAGCAGTGATGGGGCGTTGTTTGTCATGGGCAGATTGTGGGGTGAAAAAAAGTTAACTACAAGGGCTAAAATTGATAGCGGATGGAGAGTCCTGGTGCTACATTTCGCGCGTCACCATCAGTACTCCCGCAAGGAGGGGGTACGCCCATGATCCGCAACGCCACACTCAACGATCTCGACGCCCTGGTCGCGCTGGAAAACCGTTGTTTTGATATCGACCGGCTGTCACGCCGCAGCTTTCGTCACCTGCTGACCAGGGGGCATGCAGCCACCATTATCGATGAGATGGATGGAGTGATTGCCGGTTATGCCACAGTATTGTTCAACATGGGCACCTCACTTGCGCGTCTCTACTCCATCGCTGTCGACAGGGAGTTTCGTGGTAAGGGTGTTGCTCAGCAACTGGTTGAGGCCGCAGAGTTGTCGGCACTTGATGGCGATTGTGTCATTTTGCGCCTTGAGGTACGCAGTGACAACAGTGCCTCGCTGTCACTGTTTCGCCGTCTCGGTTATCGCCAGTTCGGTCACTACGATGACTACTATGAAGACCATATGGATGCCCTGCGTTTCGAGAAGGAGCTGGTGCCCCATCTTGAACTGGATCGGGCGCGAGTTCCCTACTACCGCCAGACCCTGGAATTTACCTGTGGCCCCGCCTCGCTGATGATGGCGATGCGCAGCCTTGACCCATCTATCGAATATGATCGTGCACAGGAGATAGAGATCTGGAGGGAGTCGACCACCGTCTTTATGACAGCCGGTCATGGCGGATGCGGGCCACACGGTCTGGCGCTGGCCGCCCATGCCCGTGGTTTTAGTGTTGATCTCTATCTTAGCGAGGCTGGTGCGCTCTTCATCGACTCCGTGCGCAGTGCCGAGAAGAAGGCGGTGATGACACTGGTACAGCAGGGATTCGAAAAGCAGGTGGAGAAGGCGGGGATCCCTGTTCACTATCAGCGCCTGTCACTTGCCGAGATGCGTGACTATTTTGAACAGGGGGCAATCCCGGTGGTGCTGATCAGTTCATATCGTATCTATAAAGAAAAGTTTCCACACTGGGTCGTGGTGACCGGTTTTGATGAGCGATATGTCTACGTTCATGACTCATTCGTCGATGAAGAGAAGGGCAAGAGCGAGACCGACTGTATCAATATGCCGATCCTGCAAAAAGATTTTGAGCGTATGGCGCGTTACGGCAAGAGCGGACTGCGTGCCGCTATCGTGCTGTCGCAGCCCCCTGTTGAGCGTGATGGAGTGAGATCGTGAGTCGGCAGATTGTGGTTGTTGAAAATATGTCTGACTGGGGGTCAGCCATTGAGGGGATGGAGGTGGTGCATGTGGATGACTATCTCACCGGCCGTGACTACTTCAAGTCACGCAACGTCCAGGTGATCAACCTCTGCCGTAGCTATAAATATCTGAGCGTCGGTTACTACTGTTCACTGCTGGCGGAGGCGCGACATCATCGTGTGGTTCCGACGGTAAAGACGATGCTCGACCTCAGTCGCAAGTCGATGTATAGCCTGGATACCGAAAATCTTGATGAGCGGGTGCGCAAGGCCTTCAGTAAACATGACGGGGATGAGGAGCGGCAGTTCACCATTGACTGTTACTTCGGGCAGAGTGAATACCATGCACTCGCTCCGGTGGCACGTCAGCTGTTCGAGCTGTTCCCGGCACCTATTCTTAGCATTACCTTTCAGCGTGGCAGTGTCTGGCGTCTGGATACCATCAAGCCGACACCGCTACACAGATTGAATAGTGCACAGCGTGAGGGTTTTGCCACGGCGCTGGAAAATTATCGTAAAAAGCGTCTGCGTACCTCGAAGGGACGCATTACCCCACGTTACGATATCGCCATACTACATGACCCCAGTGATCCGCTACCCCCCTCCAACGAGAGGGCACTGAAAAACTTCATCAAGGCGGGTAGTGAGATGGGTGTGGCGGTGGAGCTGATCGAACGACAGGACTATGGGCGTCTTGCCGAGTATGATGCCCTCTTTATCCGTGATACCACCCGTATCGACCACTACACCTACCGTTTTGCCAAGCGTGCTGAGAGTGAAGGGATGGTGGTGATCGATGACCCGCGTTCCATTCTGCTCTGCGCCAATAAGGTCTATCTGGCTGAACTGTTGCACGCCAACCGGATCCCGACACCACATACGGTAATTGTGGGGAAAAATGATCGCGATGCGGCGGAGCAGCAGCTGGGCTATCCGATGGTGCTAAAAGTGCCGGATGGATCCTTCTCGCGCGGCGTCTACAAGGTGGAGAATCGTGAACAGATGCTGGAGGTGACGGCCAGGCTGTTCAAACAGTCTGAGCTGATTCTGGCGCAGGAGTTTCTCTACACCGAGTACGACTGGCGCATCGGTATTATCAATCGTCAGCCGTTCTTTGCCAGCCAGTATTTTATGTCGAAAAAACACTGGCAGATCGTCAAGCACGACGACAAGGGTGGCTTCAAGGAGGGGGGCTTCAAGACGGTGCCGATCGAAGAGGCCCCCGCCGAGGTGGTCAAGGTAGCACTCAATGCAGCTAACCTGATTGGCAACGGTCTTTATGGGGTCGACCTCAAACAGGGAGAGCACGGCGTCTACGTCATTGAGGTGAACGACAATCCCAATATCGATACAGGGGTTGAGGATGTAGTACTCAAGGGTGAGCTCTATCGTATGGTGATGGCGGAGTTCGTACGTAGACTGGATCTTGCGCGGCAGCGGTAATTTGTGGATTTGGACATCAGGTTTTTATCACGTCTATACTGTCGTGATGAAACGGATTACTGAGATCCTCCTGCCCCCCCTTTTAGTAATAGCACTACTATGCGGATTGCTGGTACAGCCGGTACTCTCGATAGATGAGACTCTGCTTGAGAATCGGGCGTCGGCTGAGTTGTTACGTCGCCATGTCGATACTCTGGTGCTGCAGATGCCGCCACGCAGTCATAATGCCGATAGCCTGAAAAAATCGGCCGACTATATCCACAAAACTTTCTCGCAATATCACAAGGCAAGAGTCAGCTACCAGCCATTCGATGTCTGGGGGATCGGTTACCATAACGTAATGGCCTCTTTTGGCCCCGAGGAGGGGAAGCGTTTCGTAATTGGTGCCCACTACGACAGCCACGACGGCCTGCCCGGTGCAGACGATAACGCAAGCGGTGTTGCGGGTCTGCTGGAGCTGGCGCGCCTTCTCAATGGCAAAGAGTTGGCCAGGCGTGTAGACCTTGTTGCTTACGCTCTGGAAGAGATGCCGAGCTTCCGCACCCCCGATATGGGCAGCGCCCATCACGTGGAGAGATTGAAGGAGGAGGGGGTAGAGGTAGAGCTGATGATCTCACTGGAGATGATCGGCTATTTTGACGATACTCCCGGTAGTCAATTATATCCTGCTCCCCTCCTCGAACACCTCTATCCCGATACTGGAAACTTCATTGCGGTAGTAGGTAATCTTGCGCAAATCCCTGAGGTCAGGCGGGTGAAAAGGGCGATGCAGTCAGCGGCGAAGCTCCCCGTTTACTCCATTAACGCCCCGGTGATTATTCCCGGTATCGATTTCTCTGATCATCTCAATTTCTGGCGGGCAGGTTATCCCGCCGTGATGATTACCGATACCGCTGACAGTCGAAACAAGGCCTATCACACAGAGCAGGACACGCCAGAGAGTCTCGATTATGTGCGGATGGCAGAGGTGGTGAACGGGGTGTTTGGTGTGGTGATCTCAGAATAACGATTATTTTGATTGTGATGCGTTGCAAAATTGGAACCTGGGAAAAACTAATGTAGGATGATGCTGCGTCTTCCTTGATACATAGTATGCAAATGGAGGTCTGGATTAATGCACGGATATCTGAGGTTAATGGTTTTTAGCATCACCTTTCTCTTCCATCATAACGTATCTGCAGACTTTATCCATTACAAGGTGGATTACTCTGGGTTTGAGGTAACCCCAGAAGGGGTAGGGCCCTTCAAATTGGGGGCCCATGTTAGTGATGCCTTGGCACAAGTTGGAATTATTATTCCGAAAGTGATTCCCCGGCAAGACGAATCTATCTACGACTGTGGCTCAACCTTGATTGGTGATTACAATGAATTTGCCGATATTAGACTATTAACAACATACAATATCGTTCGGCGAATAGACGTATACATTAAAGGGATTCGCACAGTAGATGGTTCCGGTGTAGGTGATGATTTGAGTGCATTAGAGGCCAAATTTGGTGTCGAAAGGATAGGTGCCCACCAGATTGGAATAAGTCATGTAGTGGTGCACAACAAAGCAGAAAATTCCTACTATCTATTTGAAGGGTATCATCAGGTTCGCTCATTCAGGGTTGGTTATGAGCCTGAGGTCAGTTATGTCGAAGGGTGTGCGTAGTTGACTGGTGGTTGTTATGAAAAGATTTTTGTTTGCATAAAGAACAGATAATTTATATTTGTTGCATTTACCCTTTCTCATCAATCAACTGATACTTTTTCAACTTGCGCCATAACGAGACGCGGTCGATACCGAGAATCTGCGCCGCCTGGGTACGGTTACCGTTGCACTGTTCCAGCACATACTGAATGTATTCGGACTCGCGCTCTGCCAGGGTGGGGAGGGAGCCGTTCTTCTCGCGCACGATGTGGACGGAGTGTTGCGCCAGCTCCGCCGGCAGTTCGCCGCGACCGAGCTCTTCGCCGCGGGCCAGGGCGATCCCCCGTTCGATCAGGTTCTCCAGCTCGCGCACGTTACCGGGGTAGTCGTAGTCGTTGAGGATCGCCATCGCCTCCGGGGTGATGTCGCTCACCTTGCGCCCCATCCTCAGGGCGTGCTTGCGCAGAAAATAGAAGGCGAGCAGGGGGATGTCGTTCCGGCGTTGTGAAAGCGGGCTCAGTTGCAGGGCGACCACGTTGATGCGGAAGTAGAGGTCCTGGCGAAAGCGCCCGGCGGCTACCTCGTTGCGCAGGTCGCGGTTGGTGGCGGCGATCCAGCGCACGTTGATCGGTATCGCACGGGTAGCACCCAGGCGCTGCACCTCCGACTCCTGCATCACCCGCAGTAGCTTGACTTGCATCCCCAGCGACATCTCGCCGATCTCGTCGAGAAACAGGGTGCCGCCGTCGGCCGCTTCGATCACCCCAGGGCGTGCCTCGCCGGCACCGGTATAGGCCCCCTTCTCGTGACCGAACAGCTCGTTGGCCAGCAGCTCCTCCTGCAGTGCGCCGCAGTTGATCGCCACAAAGGGGGCGCTGCCGCGCTGGCTGTGCTGATGTATGTAGCGGGCCACCAGCTCCTTGCCGGTGCCGCTCTCGCCACTGATGAGGACGTTGGTGTCGGTGGGGGCGATCTGGCGTGCGCTCTCCAGCAGGCGCAGCATCGCGGCGTCCTGGGTGATCAGGCGCGTGCCGCCCTCCGCCCCCTGCACCTGTTCGCGCAGCTCTCTGTTTTCACGCTTCAGCCGCACCAGTTCCACTGCCGCGTGTATCACGGCCCGCACCTCGTCGAGGCGGAACGGTTTGGCGATAAAGTTGAATGCGCCGCCCTTCATCGCATCGACTGCGGTGGAGAGGGTGCCGTGGGCGGTGATCAGCACCACCGCCAGGTCGGGGTCGAGCTCCAGCGCACGGCGCAGGATTGCCATGCCGTCGACCCGCTCCATGCGCAGGTCGGTCAACACCACGTCGAAGGCACCCTGCTCTAGGGCGTCGATGCCGCCGGGACCGCTGCCGCGGGTGGTGACCTCATACCCCTCCTTGCCCAGGGCATAGGCGAGGTTCTTTACCGCTACCGGCTCATCGTCGATCACCAGGATCTTCGCGCTCACCCCTCACCCCCGGCACACGGCAGGCGCAGGAAGATGGTGGTTCCCTCGCCGGGCGTACTGCTGATGGCGATGCAGCCGTCGTGCTCCTGCATGATCTCCTGCACGATATAGAGGCCGAGCCCCATCCCCTGGCCCGCTTCACGGCGGCTGTAGAAGGGTTCGAAGACGTGGGGTAGCTCCTCGGTGGGGATCCCCCTGCCGCTGTCTTCGATCACGATCTGTGTCGCCTCTCGTGAAGGGTGCAAGTGGCAGTCGGGCTCACCGACAATCTCAACCCCGTCGGGCAGTGGCTGCATCGTAGCGCTGCATGGCGAGGCGGCTACCCGCACCCTGACCCCATCGCCACTCTCCACCGCATTGCGCAACAGGTTGATAAAGACCTGCTGCAGGCGCTGCGGGTCGCCCAGTACCACCAGCCCCGCGGGGATATCGAGTTCTATCGTGCCGGAGTTCTTGCGTATCGGTCCCTTGAGCAGCAACTGGGTGGTGTGCAGCAGCTCCGCCAGTGGCACCGGCACCAGCTCCGCCTCACGTCGACGGCCATACTCCATCAGGGCGGCGACGATGGCGCGCGCCCGCTCGGTCTCGCTGTCGATGGTGGTGGCCCACTCCAGCTGCTGTTCGCGTTGCGCCGTATCGAGCTCCTCAACCAGCAACTGGCAGGAGGAGGAGATATTGGAGAGGGGGTTGTTCAGCTCATGGGCGACTCCGGCCACCAGCACCCCGAGGGCGGCCAGCTTCTCCGACTGCAGCAGACGGCGGCGACGCGAGTCGAGCTCATCGAGCATGCGGTTGAAGGCCTGGGTGAAGGCGACCATCTCGGCCTCGTCCGAGTGGCTGACCAGGTGGTGAAAGCGTCCCTCGGCAATGGGGCGCAGGTCCTCGGGTAGGCGGCGCAGCGGGGTGACCACCCGGCGCCTTAGCCATCGCCCCAAGGCCACTACTCCGAGGGCAAGGAGAACGATGGAGATCGCCAATACCCAGTGAGAGGTGGAGATGGCCGCGGCGAGGGCCGTTCGCTCACGAACCACCAGCCCCTCGGCGACCTCACTAATGGCGTGCCCCTGCACTCTGATGCTTTCCTCATCGCTATGGGACGCGGTGTTTGCCGAGAGGTAATGACTCACCAGGCGGTGGTACTCATCAAGGGTATGTCGCAGGGCCCCCAGTTTTTCCTGGCTCGCCAGCCGTTTGAAGATCTCCTGTTCGGTGATGATGAGCGAGGAGGCCCTGGTGGCGAGAGTCAGGGCCTCTTTGCCTGCGCCATGGTCGTGATAGAGGAAGAGGTTCTTCTCCTGACGGCGCATCTCCATCAGGGTGTATTCGAGATTGGCCACCACTACCCCCTGATGCACCCGGTTCTCCAGATAGAGCATATCCAGATAGGCGAAGAGGGCTAGCAGAGCGATTAATGCTGCCAGTGAACGGAAGGTGACTGAAATTCTGCTGTGAATGCTCCGCATAGTTATTTCATTCTGCAACCATAAGTTGCAAATCGCAACACAAATTGGGTTGACTCCTGGCAACATAGGCGCGGCTCTCCTGGAGTAATGCCGTAGCAATGTGTTGCATGATGCAACATCAGGTGGCCGACACCCTCTATAAAAACACGATTTTTCAACAAGTTACGCCTATGCATTGTTGGCGCGGCAATTGCTGTAAGGGGGTAGGCACATAAACGGGACAACGCAGATGAAACGACTGACCGAAGATTTAAAGCGCATGCTCAATGCCCTGGCCCTGCAGGATGCTGCCGACTACCTGCCGATGCGCGAAAAGATGCGCGCCCTGGGTGGCAGTGATTCGGACATGGCAGGACAAAAGCCGGGTGAAGATCCTCCACCGCAGCGCCGGGTAGCACTGCTCAGCGACGGCGGGGATAGCAACGAGGCACTTCAGTTTGCCTTAAATGCCTGTGCCAATCAGCGAGCTACACTCGACCTGGTACTCTATGGTGTGGCGCGAGATCAGATTGAGGAGCTGCGCCAACAATTGCAGGCTGCCGATCTCGCTTACGAGATCATTCTGCTTGGTGAAAAGAATATTCACTCCCTTATTGATTATCTCGATAGTCGCCGCTCACTCACCTATCTGATCGCATCAGCAGATAATTCTCTCGCTCTGAAACTGACTAAAGAGAATTCTCCGCACCAGGGTGGACGTTTGCACCTGCCGATGGTGCTGGTCGACCCATCGTCCAGAGCCAAAATAAATCGCATCAACTCCGTCAATGCAGCCTGAGGTATTAATGAACGCAACAACCGCATCCCGCTCCTGGAGCTGGTTAATTCCCTTCATGGCATGGATGCCCAGAGTCAGTAAACGTGATTTTCGCACAGACCTTATCGCTGGCCTGACCGGCGCCATCGTGGTGCTGCCACAGGGGGTGGCCTTTGCCACCATCGCCGGGATGCCTCCGGAGTACGGCCTCTACGCAGGGATGATCCCGGCCATCATCGCCGCCCTGTTCGGCTCCTCCAAACACCTGGTCTCGGGGCCGACCACCGCCGCCTCCATTGTGTTGTTCTCGGCCCTCTCGGTCTATGCCGAGCCGGGCACCATGGACTATGTGGCGCTGGCCCTTACCCTGACCTTTATGGTGGGCATCCTCGAGCTGGCGCTGGGTCTGGCGCGCATGGGGGCGCTGGTCAACTTCATCTCCCACTCTGTGGTGGTAGGCTTTACCGCTGGCGCGGCGATTCTTATCGCCGCCAAGCAGCTGAAGTACTTCTTCGGCATCGAGATGTCACGCGGCGGTCATGTGCATGACATCCTCATCGAGTTCTTTCAACAGCTGGGCAATATCAACCCCTATGTAACGGCGGTGTCGCTCTTTACCCTGCTCTCGGGTATCGCCATCAATCGCTGGTTTCCGCGCCTGCCCTATATGATCGTCGCCATGCTTGGCGGCAGCCTGCTGGCCGTGCTGCTCGACTGGTGGTTTGGCAGTGAGGTGACTCAAATCGCCACCGTCGGCGCCCTGCCCGCCAGTCTGCCACCGCTCTCCGCCCCCAGCCTGACTCTGGAGAACATAAAGAACCTTGCCCCCTCCGCCTTCGCGGTGACCCTGTTCGCCCTCACCGAGGCGGTCTCCATCGGCCGCTCGCTGGCGGCACGCGGCGGCTACCGTATCAACGGTAACCAGGAGTTCATCGGCCAGGGACTCTCCAACATCGCCGGGGCCTTTACCTCCGGTTATGTGGCCACAGGCTCCTTCAACCGCAGCGGCCTCAACTTCCAGGCCGGTGCCAAGACCCCGCTGGCCGCGGTCTTCGCCGGTCTGTTGTTGATGATCATCGTGGTGCTGGTCGCCCCGCTGGCGGCCTACCTGCCCAAGGCAGCGATGGCCGGGATCCTCTTTCTGGTAGCGTGGGGCCTCATCGATTTTCATGAGATGGCCCACATCCTCAAGTCCTCCGGGCGCGAAACGGCAGTGCTGGCCATCACCTTTTTCGGCGCCCTGTTTCTGGAGCTGGAGTTCGCCATCTTCGCCGGGGTGCTGTTCTCGCTGGTGCTCTATCTGGAGCGCGTCTCCAAGCCGCGTATCCACAGCCGTGCCCCCGACCCCCACGCCCCCAAGCGTGCCTTCTCCTCCGAGCGCTGGATACCCGAGTGTCCGCAACTGAAGATCATCCGCATCGACGGCTCGATCTTCTTTGGCTCGGTCAACCACGTGCAGGAGACCCTGGAGCATATTCGCGAGCAGTCGCCGGGGCAGAAGCACTTGGCACTGGTGGCCGACGGTATCAACTTCGTTGACCTGCAAGGGGGCGAGGCGCTGGCCGCCGAGGCGAAGCGGCGCAAGGCCGATGGTGGTGAGTTCTACATGATCCGCGTCAAGGAGGGGCTGTGGGACACCCT
>JAOUQQ010000188.1 GCA_029879245.1 Chromatiales bacterium
GTAACCACTGACCTCACAGAATTTGTCATTTACCTCAATAATCTTTCCGTTTCGATCTGTAATAGAGACCAGGGCATGTTTGCCAATCGCTTCAATATAACTGGCAAGCTCAGAGGCCAGTTCCGCTTTTTCCCTGTTCTTGATTGCCAGCTCCCTTGCCAGCTCCAGCTCATCAGCATTGATCGTGTCCCGGTAATTCACTGCATAACCGCCAATATGCGAAGTAAAGGGGAGGTAGAGCAGCCCACTCAGGTTCTGCCATTTGCTCTCACGAAACTGATCCAGTCCAATAACCATTTTGTCATGACCATTTCGTGGCTCCTCAAGATAGGTACCAAACAGACGATCCCAGATTGAGAGGTGAAAACAGAAATTACTATTGGTTTCGTTCTCTCGCGCAGAGTGGTGTATGCGATGCATATCGGGGGTCACCAGAAACCAGCGCAGAACCGAATCCAGCCTTTTATTGATCCGAATGTTTGAGTGGGTAAACATCGACATCAGGTTTAGCACGACTTCAAAGATGATCACCGCCAGAACAGGAACACCGAGCATAATTATAAAGACGATCTTGATAACCATTGAGAGGATGATCTCAATCGGATGGAAGCGAATCCCTGTCGAGACGTCACAATCGAGGTCTGAGTGGTGCACCCGATGGAATCGCCATAATATCGGCATAATATGGAAGATAACGTGCTGAAAATAGACCGACAGATCCAGTAGTGCAATAGATACCACTACTGCCAGCCAATAAGGCGGATCAAAATAGTGGATAAGGCCAAAATGGTTCTGTTGAATCAGGTAGGCCGTACCAACAGCTGCCACAGGAAAGATAAGGCGGATGGCTATGGCACCCAGTACGACAAGAGAAAAATTATTTAACCATCGCCCTATCTTTTTCTGTGTCAGCAACCGGCGAGGGTTCAACCACTCAAGAAAGGCCAGCAGGCAAAAGCTGCCGAGGAATACCCCCAGTCTTATCGTTGTCTCATATTTATGGATAAACTCCACGACAAGCCCTTGGTGGTTGTTATGTATATTAAGGCCGTGTACCTAACTCAATCATAGTCACAAAAAACGAGTGATTCCAGATTGGCTTGCTGCTTACACTCCGTGCTGAGAAAACAGCGACAGCATCTTTCCCTCTTCCCACACCTCGACTCCCAGCTCCTGCGCTTTGGTAAGTTTAGATCCGGCTGCCTCACCGGCTATCACCACACTGGTCTTTTTCGACACGCTGCCACTGATTTTTGCACCGAGTGCCATTAACCTCTCTTTTGCCTCATCACGCCCCATCTGGCTGAGGGTACCGGTAAGGACGAATGTTTGACCGGCGAGGGGTTGTTCGCCCACCGATATCTTCACCACATCGGGCCAGTTGACACCTGCCCGTTGCAGCTTTTCGATCACCTCAATGTTATGGGGCTGGCGGAAGAAGGTGTGGATATGGTGGGCAACGATGGGACCGATATCCTCCACCTCAATCAGCTGAGCCTCCTCGGCGACCTTGATCGCATTCAGGTTACCAAAGTGTTTTGCCAGGGTGCGCGCGGTACTCTCCCCTACCTCGCGGATACCAATGGCGAAGAGGAAACGCTCCAGTGTCGTATTGGCTGACTTTTGCAGCGCAGCGACAAGATTCTGCGCCGACTTCTCACCCATGCGATCAAGTCCTGCTAACTGTGAGGTGCTCAGGGTGAAGAGATCGGCCACATCTTCGATAAGCCCCTCATCCACCAGTTGCTCAACCAGTTTGTCACCCAGGCCATCGATATCCATCGCGCGGCGTGAGGCGAAGTGTTTGATCGCGTTCTTGCGCTGTGCCGAGCAGTAGAGGCCGCCGCTGCAGCGCGGTACCGCCTCGCCCTCCTCCTGCTCCACCGCGGAGCCGCAGACGGGACAATGGGTTGGGGTTTCAATGGCACGGCTATTTTCTGGCCGCTGGCTCGTAATGGCGCCAACCACCTCGGGGATCACATCGCCCGCACGACGGACGATCACCGTGTCACCAATGCGTACACTTTTGCGCGCGATCTCATCAGGGTTGTGGAGGGTAGCGTTGGAGACCATAACCCCGCCTACGTGTACCTCACGTAGACGAGCAACCGGCGTCAGGGCACCGGTACGCCCCACCTGCCACTCCACGTCCTCCAGCACGGTCAATTCCTCCTGCGCGGGAAATTTGTGGGCGGTGGCCCAGCGCGGTG
>JAOUQQ010000189.1 GCA_029879245.1 Chromatiales bacterium
TGCTCTACCATATCGGCAGCTACCACCAGTTCGATCTTCACCTTGGGCAGGAAGTCGACCACATACTCGGCACCGCGATAGAGTTCGGTATGTCCCTTCTGACGGCCAAAGCCCTTCACCTCGGTGGCGGTCATGCCGGCAACACCGATCTCAGAGAGCGCCTCGCGCACATCATCCAGTTTGAAGGGTTTGATGATCGCTTCTATCTTTTTCATCTTCTCTATTCCTTATTGCATGTTTCGATAGCCAAAGGATAACAGGAAATCTCCCTGTTGAAATCACCGCCGCCCGAAGCCGGAGGTGATGGGGTAGCGCCGGTCGCGGCCAAAGGCACGGCGAGTGATACGCGGCCCCGGGGCGGCCTGGCGACGCTTGTATTCGTTGAGATCGACCAGGCGAATCACCCGGCGCACTGTCGCCTCGTCAAAACCGGCTGCGACGATCTCCTCGCGGCACTGATCCAGCTCGACGTAACGCTCGAGGATCTCATCGAGTATGGGATAGTCCGGGAGAGAGTCACTGTCCTTTTGATCCGGTGCAAGTTCCGCCGAAGGGGGGCGATCAATCACCCGCTGCGGGATCACATAGCCAAGGGTATTACGGTACTCGGCGAGGCGAAATACCAAACTCTTCGGCACATCCTTCAGCACATCGAAGCCACCGGCCATGTCGCCGTAGAGGGTGGCGTAACCCACCGCCATCTCCGACTTGTTGCCCGTGGTCAGCACGATCTTGTGTTTCTTGTTGGAGATCGCCATCAGCGTCACACCACGACAGCGCGCCTGCAGGTTCTCCTCGGTAGTGTCGACCGGCAGCCCCTCGAACTCGTGGGCCAGGGAGGCAAGGAAGGCGTTAAACAGTGGCTCGATAGTAATCACCTGGTAATCGACACCCAGAATCTTCGCCTCCTCCTCCGCATCCTGCACACTCATATCGGCGGTGTAACGCGAGGGCATCATCACCGCCTCGACCCGCTCGGGGCCGATGGCATCGACCGCAATGGCGAGGGTGAGCGCCGAGTCGATTCCGCCGGAGAGCCCCAGCACCACACCGCGAAAACCGTTCTTCTCGATGTAGTCACGCACCCCCACCACCAGCGCCTGGTAGACCGCCGCCTCGTCACCCAGCACCGGGGCCATCTCGCCGAGGCGCGGCTTGACCAGCTCGCCGTCAAAGTCGAGCTCAACCAGATAGAGCCCCTGCTCAAAGGCGGGGGCGCGCTGTACCACCTGGCCGTCGCCGTCGATGACAAAGGAGCGGCCGTCGAACACCAGCTCGTCCTGACCGCCTACCTGATTGACATAGATGATCGGCAGGTGGACATCCTCCACCCGCTCCTCCATCACCTCCTCACGCTCCAGCTCCTTGCCGGTATGGAAGGGGGAGGCGTTAAGATTGAAGATGAGCTGCGCCCCCGCCTCCTTCGCCAGGGCCACCGGCCCCGGGTGCCACACATCCTCGCAGATGGTGATCCCCACCTTCACCCCTTTGATCTCAACGACACACGCCTCTTTACCCTCGGCGAAATAGCGCTTCTCGTCGAACACGCTGTAGTTGGGGAGGTGGTGCTTGTGATAGGTGGCGACGGTGTGGCCGTTGCGCAGCAGGGAGGCCGCGTTGTAGAGGCCACCGGTGGCGGCGTGGGGATAGCCCACCACCACATCAATGCCGGAGACCTCGCGGTTGACCCGCTCCAGCGCCTCCAGCACCCGACGGTGCAGGCCGGGGCGCAACAGCAGGTCCTCGGGCGGGTAACCGCTCAGGGTCAATTCGGGGAAGAGGATGGCATCGGCCTTAAACTCATCGCGAGCGCGCGTGGCAGCGGCAATCACCTTCTCGGCATTGCCCTCGATGTCACCCACCAGCGTATTGAGCTGGGCCATGACGATGCGTAGCGTCGAAGCCATCACTTATGCCTTATGTTATGAAAGTTAGGCCACCGTGCTGCGGCGGCCCTTACAGCTTAGGACGCGGCCAGCACTTCGGCCATCTTCGCCCCCAGCTCGGCCGGGGAGCGAACGACAGAGACACCCGCCTTCTCCAACGCGGCAAACTTCTCATCAGCGGTTCCCTTGCCACCGGCGATGATGGCGCCGGCGTGGCCCATTCGCTTGCCGGGGGGTGCGGTGACACCGGCGATGTAGGAGACCACCGGCTTGCTGACATGTTTGGCGATAAACTCGGCGGCCT
>JAOUQQ010000105.1 GCA_029879245.1 Chromatiales bacterium
CCCCCCCTCACCATCCTTACCGGGGGGAATCGTCATCACATCACCCGCCATCAGGGCGCGAATATATTCAGGATTCTCATCCCGCAACTGCAGGTAGAGCATCTCATGGTCCAGCAACTGGTTCTCCCCGCCCTCTGCCGCACTCTGCACACAGTGCAGCAACATGCCGCGGATCTGCCGCTCACCGGTATTGTAGTAACCATCGCAGTGCCAGTTGATGGGGCGATCGGTATAGGGGATATAACGCGGGTGATCCCCCTGTGGGTTAACGGTGATCGAGGTCAGGCCATCATCATCGGCCAGCAGGTTGCTATCGAGGTGTGTCAGACCGAAGCGGGCGGCCATCGCCACCAGCGGTACCTTCTCAGGGTTGCTGCCAAGGCTGCTGCGGTAGATCACCATATTGCTCTTGCACAACCGCACCATCAGTGCCGCAAACTCTTCATCAGTAAGGTGACCCGGGTCTGCAATGTCGACGATTAACGCCGCCGCCGAACGGGGATAGTCGATCAGTTTCTGCCTACGCCAAACCTGATAGGCGGCCTCATTTTCGAGTAAGAATGGACTGTCGCTCAGCATAAAAGCGCCCTGAGAGAGGAGGTGAGTGGGGCGACCGCCAGCCGCCCCGAAAGTGAGGCTACTGTTGAGGAACGGGAGCTGGCTGCCTGTCGAAGCGCTCCACCTGCTCCTGGTGGAATCGCTTCATCTGCTCGCGCTGCTCCTTGGTCATCAGGTCAACAACCTTATTGCGCGCCTCAGCCATCGCGGCGATGGTTTTGCGCTGCTCTGCATGAACCTGCTCATAGAGTTTGGTGATCGCCCCGGTATCCCACTTATCCGCCATATAGAGCTTCTGCAACTGCTGTTGTAACTGCTGCATCTTCTCTACCCTGGCCTGATGGGATTTACGCTCCTGCGCCATCATCTCCTCAATGCGCTTGCGCTGCTTCTCATTAAATTCCACCCCTGCGAAGGGGGGAGGTGTCATCATCCCAGGCCCCATCATGCCGGGACCACGCTGCATACCGGGTCCTGGCATGGCGCCACCCGGCCCCATCATCTGCCCGCCTGGGGCGGCATGGTTGTCCGCCTGAACCGCAAATGGTACTGACGCCATCGCCAATACAAGGGTACAAATCTTTACAAGTTTCATTACATCACTCCTTTAACACCTACAAATAATTTATCCACTCTCTATCAGCCCTGCAGGGCATCACGCACCCGCTCCAGTTTGCTGCGAACCTCTGCACCCAGCGAGGCAAGCTCCTCACGACCTACCAGTCCAAGCACCGCGACGGGGTCCATAAAACCCACCACATTGGAGCCATCCTCCTCCTGACGTACCACTACATTGCAGGGCAGCAGCAGACCAATGTCGGGCTCGGCCTCTATGGCCTGATTGGCCAGTTTGGGATTACAGGCACCGAGGATCTTATAGGGGCGCTTCTCAAGCCCCAGCTTGGCCTTTAGCGTGGCCGCCACATCGATCTCGGTCAGGACACCAAAGCCTTCACCCTTAAGTTCTTCGGTTACCCTGCCGATAACCTCATTGAAGTCTCCCGAAACCTTGACTGAAAAACCGTACATAACTTCTCCTGCTTTCTGTGGGGAAATGGCCTATACGGCAGGCCCAACAACCGTCAGAGATACGCCCCAAATCGCGGCGATATCCTTGATTAATTAAAAAGTGACTCCACTATCGTGTTGATGATAACCCTTTTGAGGACCGCCTGAAATGTCATCAGTGATACAGACCGTCGATGAACGTACCCGACTTGCCGGCGCCAACCGCCTGGAGATCCTGCTCTTTAGCCTTGGCGAGAACGTCAACTCAGGTAAAGATGAGGTCTTCGGACTCAACGTATTCAAAATCCGCGAGGTGATCACCATGCCAGAGGTGACCCACGCCCCCAACATGCCCCCCGGTGTAGAGGGGATGGTGGCCCTGCGTGGCAACATGATACCGGTGATCAACCTGGCAAGTTTCTGCGGCATCCAGTCTGATGACCCGCTAAATATCCTTATTGTCACCGAATACAACAAGAGTACCCACGGCTTCATGGTCCACTCCGTTGAGCAGATCATGCGTATGGAGTGGAACGATATCAAGGTTCCACCGCAGATGATGGCACATCAGCTTGGCGGTCTGGTCACCGCCGTCAGTGAACTGGAAGATGGGCGCATCGCCATGATCATCGATGTGGAGAAGGTGCTGGCCGAAACAGAGGGGGTCGGCGAAGACCCCACTGCCTTTGACGGTATAGAGCGGCTGGAAAAACCGATCACTATCCTCTTTGCCGATGACTCAGTCGTAGCACGCAAGCAGATCGCCGCCACCCTCGATAAACTCGGGGTACGTCATATCAGTGCAAAAAATGGTGATGAGGCGTGGACAAAACTCAAGGAGCTGGCCGCCCGTGCCGAAGCGAGCCACATCCCCGTTTATGAGATGGTCAATCTGATCCTTACCGACGTGGAGATGCCCAGCATGGATGGCTATGTACTCACCCGCAAGATCAAGGATGACAGGCGCTTTGCCGGTATCCCGATAGTGATGCACTCATCCCTCTCCTCCGATGCCAATATTGCGATCGGCAAAAATGTTGGAGCCGATGTCTATGTGCCGAAGTTCGACCCCCAGGAGCTAGCCAAGGCGATCAGTGCGGCCCTGGGGGAACAGTAACGGGCGGTAGAACATTGAGAGAATATTACGATCCCGCCTCAGCCCGCTGATTCATCTGGTTCCACGCCTCGTAGACCTCATCGGGCCACTTTGATTTAAACCAGGCGATAATGGCAAGGATCTCCTCGTCGCTCAGCTTCTCCTTCCAGGCCGGCATCTTACCCTGCCCCCCGGGGCTACCATTTTTGATAACGTGGAACAGGATCTTCTGAGGATGGTGCCAGGCGTGACCCGTGCCATTGAGAGGTGGCGCTGGGAACATCCCCTCAGCATCACGCACCCGCCAGTTGGGATCGCCCTCACCGCCAGCGCCATGACACTCGGCACAGTGTTTGATAAATAGCTGTCCCCCCTGGCTGACCTGGGCGAAATTCATCTCCCGGTGAGGCGTCGCGACAGCCGCATCAGTCGTCTCCTGCTGTTCACTACATGCGGAGATCATCAGCCCTGCCATGAGCGCCAGAAACAGTTTGGTGTAATGGTTCATCTCTCCCTCCCTCTTCTCTTGCGCTGCAAACTACACCATTACGCTACCCATATCTAGCGCCGCCATCACACTTGTAATGGTGACCACCTACCCCAAGTTTGTCTCATCCGCCGTTATAGTGGATAATTCATACCCTTTTACTCAGTAATCCACCTTCAATGCCCTTGAATTAAGGAACGTGTCATGAGTTTTACAGTACGAGTCATGCCCAGCGGGCGTGAATTTACCCTCGAAGCCGAGGAGACCATCCTCGATGGTGCCCTGCGCAACGGCCTCGCCTTCCCCTACGGCTGTCGCGGTGGTGCCTGCGGCGCCTGCAAGGCGAAACTGCTCGAGGGCAGCGTCAGTTATGATGACGATCCAATGGCACTCAGCGATGAGGAGAGAGGCAACAGCATCTCGCTGCTCTGTGTGGCGAAGGCGACGAGCGATATCGCCGTTGAGATCAGGGAGGTCAGTGCGGTTGAGGAGATCCCGGTCAGGACGATGCCCACCAAGGTCGCCAGCATGGCGCGTCTGAACGACGATGTGATGAGCCTCCACCTCTCACTACCAGAGTCAGAGCGGCTGCAGTTTCTGGCAGGACAATACGTAGAGTTCATCCTCAAGGATGGACGGCGCCGCGCCTTCTCCATCGCCAACGCGCCACACGACGATGCCACTTTGGAGTTCCACATCCGCCACATTGCGGGAGGCGAGTTCACCAGCCACGTCTTCGATGATATGAGCGAAGGTGAGATCCTGCGCATTGAGGGGCCCCTGGGCACCTTCTTCCTGCGTGAGGAGTCGGAGCGACCGATCATCATGCTCGCCACCGGCACCGGCTTTGGTCCCATCAAGGGGATCATCGAGCACGCCATCGCCGAGCACAGCCACCGCCGCATCTACCTCTACTGGGGTGCGCGTAGCAAGGATGGCCTCTACATGCACGACCTGGCACAGAAGTGGGCGGATGAGAATGCCAACATTGAGTACCGTCCGGTTCTCTCCCGCCCCGATACGGGTTGGGAAGGGCGCACCGGCCACGTACAGCAGGCGGTCATGGCAGACTTCGACGACCTCAGCGGGTACGAGATGTACGCCTGTGGCCACCCGCAGATGGTCCACTCGGCCCGCGACACCCTGGCGACCAGGGGACTTGAGGCAGACCACTGTTATGGGGATGCGTTTGAGTTTGCGAAGGATTGAGGGGGTTACCCCAGAGATGAGAAAGCCGGTCTTTGACCGGCTTTTTTGATCTAATCACTCAGGCGGTGTGGTGATGGTGCAATCGATCTCCATCCACCGGCACGATCACCGGGGTGCAGCTACCGCCTGCCGCCAACTCCAGTCCCTTGCGATAGCACTCGCTTGCCCTCTCCTTCTCGCCCAGCTGATCAAGCAGTTGGCCCAGCTCACAATAGCTCTCGGCGCGCGGTTCAAAGCCGATACTCGCCTCAAGATAGCTGCGCCCCTTGCCCCACAACTGGTTTCGAAAGGCAATACGGGCAGCGGCCAGCAGCTGCTCCGGGTTGTGTTCATAACTCCTGAGCCACTTCTCTATGGTAGCGAGCTGGCGCGAGAGATTATCGCCCCTCACCTGACCGTAGAGACGGATCAGCTTTGGCTCCCACTCCCTTTTCAGGTAATCGTTTAAGTGTGCCTCGGCCTCACCGTGCGCACCAAGTACCATCAGGCGTGAGGCGTACTCGTAGAGCAGCTCAACCTTGCCATGGAGGTGTTTGGGGATCTCATCCCAGCTACGTTGCAGGGCATCAAGCCGATCACCCGCCTGAGCCAGGTGCTGCTGGTGAATGCGTATGGCGATCTGATCGACCTGCTCCCCAGTCAGCAAATTCTGTCGCTTCAGCTCCGGCATGATCTCCAGCAGGTCATCCCAGCTCCCCAGACGCTCATAGACCTTACGCAGCAGATGGAGCACGTAGGCGTGTTTCGGCGCGATGGCACGCAGGTGGCGCAGGGTCGCCAGGGTCTGTTCGTACTGACCTGAGGAGAGTTGTAGCTCCGCCTGGGTCAGCCCTACGGCCAGCTCGGCGGCAGGCATACTTTTGAAGGCCTGGGAGAGATAGTCATCACGTCGATTATCTGCCCCCTGTTTCTGCGCCGCGCGGGCCGCCCCCAAATAGTTGATCAGCGGCGTGTCACTGCTATGCGCATTGCGGCTCAGATAGCGTTCAGCCCTCGGCCAGTTACCCTCTGCCAGCGCCAGTAATCCGCGATTGGTGGCAACACGCGCCTTCAAAGAGAGACGATGCCGCCGCCAGTAGCCGAATCTTCCGGGAATGTGCAGGGTGCCGAAGATGAGACGCAATACAAAGTAGGAGATGACTATTACCACCGCCAGAGCGAGCAGGAAGAGGCTCAGACTGCTCTCCACCGACCAGCCACGGTATCTGACCAGAAAATAGCCGGGGTCCTGCTGCGCCAGCATGGTAAAGCCGGTGGCGGCAAGGATCACCAGCAGTGTGGTGAACAGCGCCTTCATGGCCGGATCCCCCACGGATTCGATTCAGGGGTTAACTCATCAGGGAGAGGAAACGCCTCCCCTTCAGGCACGAAAGGCTCAACAGGCACTTCCCGCTGTTGTGTCTCATGTAACTGCTGGCGTAGCCCTGCCAGCGAAGGAAATGCGTTATCGAGCTCAATAGCAGCGAGCCCATCAAGTGTCGCCATCGCCCCCTTCACCCCGTCATCCTCACCATCAAAGTAGCGAACAACCACCCCCTTCGCCTCACTCAACGCCGTCTGGTAGAGTGCCGCGTTGTGTTGCAGTGCCGCAAGGCGTGCACTCTCCAGTTTAATCGCCAACTGGGTACGCCACAGCTGAATCTGCTGCGGCTCGATGATCGGCAGCTCCGTATCCTCGGCGCGACGGATCGTCACCAGCGACTTCACATCGTGCCACACCATCTCGCCCCACTGTTTTGCCTTTCCTGTGATCCCTGCCTGCTCATCGGTCGGTGTCGGCAGCTCGCTCTCCACCGTCTCTCCACCCGCTTTCACGGCAAAGGGGAGGCTCTCACTAACCGATATCAGTGCAGAGAGGCGGTTATTGATCTGCTCAAAGGTATCGAGCCGGGAGAGTTCAGCGATACGCTGTTCGATGGCGGCAACCACCCCCGCATACTCCCCCATAGTTTGTTGTTGCAGTTGGTCACGCGCCTTAGTCAGTGCTGCGATTGCAGTTGGGATGTCGCGGTTGAGGCCCAGCTGGTGTTCCGCAGTGCGTAGCAGGTAGTCAACTTCGGCCACCCCCCACTCCTGTTGCTGAATGATCACCTGTCGATTGACCTCGGGCATACTCTGTTCAATTCTATTGAGGCGCTGCTCCAGAGCGCTGTGCGTGTGCTCACGCATCGCCCCGATACGTGTCTGCTGCGCCTGATCACGTTGCTCCACCGCACCGAGCAGCTCATTTATGCTCTGCTGCAGTACCTTGCGATCCTTCTCTGCAATGAGGTGTTGCTGCCAGAGATAGTAGCTGCCCCCTGCCGCAGCCAGGGCGATCACCATCGCCAGAAAGGCCCCACTGCTGCTGTCGCCCTGACGCTTTGGCACCGGCCTGGAAGTCGGTTTACTCTCTGTGCTCTCCATCTTCTCTGTCACGTTTTCCACCTTGTAGTTAGCCCTCTGTCCACTCGATCAGCTTCTCAACAATCGCCTCATCACTCGCCATGGCACTCACCCGCAGCGGTTGTCGAAACCCCAGCTCTCGCGCTATCTCGGCGCAGCGCTGGCTGACCACCACCATGGGGATATCGTACAGCTTATCGCGTAGTTGTGGCGGCGTCATGCTTACCAGATTCTTTATTATCTCCCCGCTGGTAGCCGTAATAATATCGATCTGTTCCAGCCAGCCACTCTCCTCAGGCGCGCGGGGAGATAGACGACGATAGACCTCGGCATACGCCACCGTCGCCCCCCGCTCACGCAGGGTCTCGGCCAGTTGTTCACGCCCCCCCACGCCACGGACAATCAATATCCGTTTTCCACTGACCTGCTGCAGTGCATCGAGTTGTAACAACGCCTCACTGTCGTAACTCGTCTCGGGGAGCAGATCGGGCATCCGCCCCAGCCGCTCCTCCACGGCACGAGCACTCCCCCTGCCAACGGTGGCCAGCAGTGCACTTTCGCTCAGGCCACCATGCTGCTCTATCGCATCCAGGCCGAAGTTGACCGCATTGGGGCTGATAAAGATGATGATCTGATAGTCACCCGTATGGCCAAGCCGCTCCCGGCACTCCGTGGTATCGGTGTTATCGTGGATCTCGAGGGCAGGGAGGCGAAGTGGGGTGCCCCCCGCCGCCTCAATCAGGCGACAGAGGGATTCGGCCTGGTGTACTGGCCGGGTAACAAGGATGGTGCGGCCGGTAAGCTCAGTCGTTGGCATAGACATCGGCGAGGATGTCGCCGGCGCCGCGCGCCAGCAGATCCTCGGCCAGTACCGTGCCCAACTCTTCGGCCGCCTCGGGGAAGCCGCTAACGCTGCCGGTCACCATCTCGCTGCCGTCGGGGCGGCCGACCAGGCCGTGCAGCACGATCACCCCGTGGTCGAGCTCGGCGTAGCCGCCGATCGGCACCTGACAGCCCCCCTCCAGACGACGGTTCATCGCCCGCTCGGCCAGTACCCGCGCCTGGGTCTTGGGGTCGTTGAGGGCCATCAGCATCAGGTTGACCTCATCGTCATCGACCCGGCACTCAATACCCACGGCCCCCTGGCCGCAGGCGGGCAGCAGGGTGGTGATCTCCAGCAGCTCGGTGATGCGATCCTCAAGCTCCAGCCGCTTCAGGCCAGCACCGGCGAGGATGATGGCGTCGTACTCGCCGTCGTCGAGCTTGCGCAGGCGGGTCTGTACATTGCCGCGCAGGAACTTGATCTGAAGATCGGGGCGCCTGGCCAGCAGCTGGCACTGGCGGCGCATGCTGGAGGTACCGACCACCGCCCCCTGGGGCAGCTCGTCAAAGCTCCTGTAGGTGTTGGAGACGAAGGCGTCGCGCGGGTCCTCGCGCGGGCAGATCACCGGCAGGTGGAGCCCATCGGGCAGCTCCATCGGCACGTCCTTCATCGAGTGCACCGCGATGTCGGCGTCGCCGCGCAGCAGCCCCTCCTCCAGCTCCTTAGTGAAGAGCCCCTTGCCACCCACCTTGGCCAGTGGCACGTCGAGGATCTTGTCCCCCTGCGACTTCATCTTGATGAGCTCCACCTCCAGCCCGGGGTGGGCGTTCTGCAGGGCGGTGGAGACATACTCGGCCTGCCACAGGGCGAGCAGGCTTTCGCGGGTGGCGATGCGGATCAGTTTTTTCATGGCGTCTCATGCGGGGCGGGCCTGTTCTCCGGGAACTGTCCCACCATCTACTGGGTCTTAGTTGTAAAGGTAGGGGCCAATTCTACACATCCTTGAGCCGCCGGCCTATTGCAGGAGTGGCCATGTCCACTTATTCTGGCCGACCGAGTCGGCGGAGCCACACTTTATGGGTAATACCATCTCGACCACTATTGCTGCCATATGCCTGCTGTTCGCC
>JAOUQQ010000190.1 GCA_029879245.1 Chromatiales bacterium
TGTTTGATGCGCCTACATTCTCCTTGAGAATGGCGAAGCCCGGTGAGTTTGGATCATAGTCTGTAAGCCGTTGATCAATGGTGTAGTGATTGTATGAAATCAGCGGATTGATGAAATACCAGGCAGACTTTACAAGGCCGGTACCAAATATATCCCCATCCTCAATCGTTATGCTATCTATGTAGTACTCACCTTTTGGCATAGGGAGATAGGTGTTTGTTGTTGCCGACCAGGTATCTCCGCCAATTGGTTGTAATTCGAGATAGGTAAAGATACTTGAGTTGGTTTTTGAGCGAATCCAGAGGCCAATGCTGTAGAGCGGGTCAGGACCGGTGGCATCCAGTTCAACGGTGACATCATAAAAATTTGGGGTGTAATTGCTCGGATAGAGAGAAATCTTTGGTTCGGATAGCAGATAAGGGAAATTCGTGCTGGTTGCATCGCTGGAGGATGTATCACCGTTGTTGCATCCGACAAGAGTCACCGCCGCAGTAAGGTAGAAGATCATGGTGGCTATAACACCTGCCTTGCCCATCTCCGCACACCTCACAACTTCATTGCTAACGTTGTTAATTTATATCATCTCAAGTAAGACGGGCATGGGAGCAGTGTCACACTTCCAGGGATGACCAGGCGAATGGATATATTCCCTTGTGATGTTTAAGGTTGATAGTGTTAACCAGGTAGGATTTATTGTGTGACCTCCCGCAAAATATTTTCTACCTCTTTAAGTTCTTTCATTACACGTGCCTGTTTAAATATCTCACGTGCCTGTGGTTGCTGCTCCTTCATCATCCCCAGCCACTGCTTGATCCGCATGATGATATGTTTGTTCGGGTAGTCCTGTTTCATACGTTCTGCACAGGCAATGATTAAAATGGAAATCTCTTCCCAACACACATCGGGGGTCTCTTCTTTACTAGTACCGTTCTTGATTTGCAAAGCCAGATAAGGATTACAGATCGCGCCGCGGCCCAGCATGATGTCATTACAACCACTGATCTCACGGCAACGCAGGTAGTCCTGTACGCTACGAATATCACCGTTAGCAATCAGGGGGATGGATAATGCCTCACGCAACGGTGCCAGGGCTTCCCAGCGGGCAGGGGGACGATAACCCTCGACCTTGGTGCGGGCATGTACTGCCAGTTCAGCGGCCCCGGCTGACTCGATGGCCAGAGCGTTCTCCAGGGCGAGGGTGTCATCCTCATAACCGAGGCGCATTTTTGCCGTTACAGGGACGCTCATATCCACTGCCTCACGCACGGCGGCAACGATGCTATGTACCCGCTGTGGTTCGCGCAGCAGTACCGCACCGCCGTTTTTGCGGCTGACAAATTTGGAGGGACAGCCGAAGTTGATGTCGATGGCGGGGGCTCCCAGCTCTACCGCCTTGCGGGCGTTAAAGGCCATCATCTCCGGGTCACCGCCAAGAAGTTGAAAGATGACCGGTTGGCCAGTGGGGGTGTGGGCGTCGCCCAGTAGCTCCGGTGCGGTGCGTTTGAAGACGCGTGCGGGAAGTTGTTGGTCAGTAATGCGTAGAAACTCGGTGACGCAGCCATCATAGCCACCAACACCGGTGAGAATGGCACGCATGTGGTGGTCGATAACCCCTTCCATCGGGGCGAGCAGGATTTTCATGGACGCAGAGTCTACAGCAGTTCCGTATCCTCATGGGCATAGGGTGGTGCGCAGCAACATAAGAGCTTGAGTGGTACCTTGCCGCTGTTCTCAATGGCGTGTGCTGTGCCGGGAGGGATCAGTACGGTATCTCCCCCGCTGACCTCAAAACGCTCTTCGCCCAGCGTCATCACCCCCGCGCCTTCAAGTATGTGATAGAGCTCCTCACTTTGATGGTGGCGATGCAGTAGTGTGCGTGTACCGGGTGGCACGCCTGCCTCGGCCAGGCTCTGCATATGGTTACCGTGCTGTTGCGGGTGCATCAGTTCACGGATGGTAGAGCCATCTCTGGTGGTGTAGGGAAGGCATTGGGAGTGGTGGGTGACAGTTGGCAAGGGGCGGCTCCCGCATCGGCTGTGATTCATACGAAGTGATTTTATAATTGCCACAAAGCCTGAGACAATGCACCAACGAAAAGAGACAGGTTCATTATGGCAACCGAGATAGAGCGTAAATTTCTCATCAAAGA
>JAOUQQ010000191.1 GCA_029879245.1 Chromatiales bacterium
CATTGTAGCCTCGCCCCGGCGGTGGGGCGGAGGCTGCCTTATGTTTATCAGGTCTATCCTTTAGCCTAGCCATGTTCCAGTACACAGAAGACCGATAGTCTAAAAGCTAGACCTGACCCTTCTCCCCCTAGATCTGCGGGCGATCTTGCTGACGCCGAGATATCGGAGACTCGCCTTGTTGATATAAGTAATGCGCGCATAGGTGATGTTATGGCATGGCGGTATGATACTGGCCCTAATAGCAGAGCAACCGGGCATGCAACAATATACACGGGGACAGTGGATATACGGGGGCAAGCACGGCAGCCTGGTGACTGGGGTACGATTGGTGCAAGTAGCGATATGGTACGCTACAGGGGGCAAACGTATTTAGAACAACACAATTATCGAGATCAAGGTCGAGGCATTAGAAGGATTGTAAAACCATCAGGGTCAAGTCTAGCAATATGTAGTAATAAGAAAAGCAACACGAAGCCTGAGTTCAGGTTCTACCCTGCAAAAACATCACTTAACAGATATGTGGCTCAATAAACAAAGTGCATTGCGCCGCATGGTCGAACGACGGTGCAATGCGTTTCACTTATTGCACCTTACGATCTGCTCACTAAATCTGCTCTTTAATGAATAAAACTCAACAATAGATAGGTGGCCAGTATCACCGCCACCCACATCACCATGCTACCGGCGGGGAAGGTGCTGGAGAGCAGGCGGCTGGGTCCGCCATTGCGGCTGGCGACAAAATCGAGTGTCTGTTTCAGGCGTGTCTGGAATGCTTGTCTGATGGCGGCGTCCACTCTCCAGATGAAACTGAAGGCGGTTTGTAGTATCACTGGTGTCGCGCGCCGATAGAGCCATTCAAAATCGAGGTTGGTGGAGCGCAGCTCAGGCGGATACATCCCCTTGAGGTTGAGCCAGACGAAGGCCAGCGCCGAGAAGAAGAGAAGCTGGGTCTGCGCCAGTACGTGGGTGGCATCATAGGGGTTGTAGCCGGTGTCGTAGGGCAGCAGGGCATAGAGCGCCGATGGGTAGACACCGATGCCGATACAGAGCGCTGCGGCGATGGTCATTGCCACCAGCATATTGGTTGGCGGGTCGCTGGCGCGAATACCCGAGTCGTGGGCGAAGAAGGCGAAGTAGGGGATCTTGATCCCCGCGTGGTGGAACACACCCGCCGAGGCGAACAGCAGCATCAGCCAGATCCAGTCATAGCCGTTCTCCAGCGCAGCGGACATTACCATCGACTTACTGACAAAGCCGCTGAACAGCGGGAAGGCGGAGATCGAGGCCGCTCCCACGATACAAAGAATGGTGGTCTTGGGCATGGTCTTGTAGAGCCCGCCGAGGTCTGAGCCGTTGATGCGTCCGGTCATATGCAGAACGGCGCCCATCGACATAAACAGCAGCCCCTTGAAGATGACGTCGTTAAAGGCGTGGGAGATCGCGCCGTTAATCGCCAGTGCAGTACCAATTCCCACACCCACCACCATGAAACCGACCTGGTTGATCAGACTGTAGGCGAGTACGCGGCGCAGGTCGTTCTCGATCACCGCGTAGAAGATGGGGAAGCAGGCCATCGCCGCACCGATATAGACCAGCAACTCGGTACCCGGGTAGCCGCGGGCGAAGGCGTAGACCGCCACCTTGGTGGTGAAGGCGCTGAGGAAGACGGTACCGGTTGGGGTCGACTCCGGATAGGCGTCGGTCAGCCAGTTGTGCAGCATCGGGAAGGCGCACTTAATGCCGAAGGCGATGAAGATCAGCCAGCCAGCGACCCCCTCAAGGCCGATAAAGCCGAACTCCAGCGAGTGATGGTTCGAGAGGTAGAAGAGGGCGCCGATGAGCAACAACACACCGGAGAGCACCTGCATGATGAGGTAGCGCATACCGGCCAGGTAGGAGCGGCGGTTACGGCGTGCCCAGATCAGGAATACCGAGCTAAAGGCGAGAAACTCCCAGAAGACGAAGAGGGTGAGCAGGTCACCGGCGAAGACCGCTCCGAGTCCACTGCCCGCGTAGAGCATCGCCGACACCTGCTGCAGGGTGTCACGTACATGCAGCGAGTAGACGATGCCGATCAGAGCGGCGATGTGGAACACATAACCGAACATCAGGCTCAGTTTGTCTACCCGGTAGGGGTGAGCTGATAG
>JAOUQQ010000026.1 GCA_029879245.1 Chromatiales bacterium
GGTGTAGTGAAAGGCGTCCTGGGCAGAAAACTGTTCAACCTCTGCGGCCATCTGATCCCCCTGGGTGTGGTTACGGCACGTTACACCGGGATTATCGGCCGCTGGGGCCGATCTCTTTACTCCTCGAAGTAGGTGTAGCCCTCAATACCCGCCTGTAGCTCCTCCAGATAGTGACGGTGCCGCTCTTCACTCAACCCGCAGGCGGCGAGCTTCTCCCGGTAGTGTTCCATCAACATGGGTGGATCAAAGTGAACATAGCGCAACAGGTCATCGACGGTATCACCACGCTCCGGGTTCTCCAGGCGGTAGCCCCCCGCCCCATCCAGCACCACGTTGACCGAGTCGGTGTCGCCGAAGAGGTTGTGCATATCGCCGAGGATCTCCTGATAGGCCCCGACCAGAAAGAAACCGACGAGGTAGGGCTCGCCGGGCCGAAGGTCGTGCACCCTAAGGCTCCCCTCCACCCCCTCGCTGTCCACGTAGTGGTCAACCCGGCCGTCGGAGTCGCAGGTGAGGTCCTCCAGCACCGCATGGCGTGTAGGGGGCTCGTCGAGGCGCTGCAGCGGCATAATCGGGAAGACCTGCTCGATGCCCCAGATGTCTGGCAGCGACTGGAACAGCGAGAAGTTGACGAACAGCTTGTCGGCGAGCTTCTGGTGCAGCTCGTCGAGGGCCTCACGGTGGGCCCGCGCCCCCGGCTGCAGACGCCGCTCCAGGACGCGGCAGAGGGCAAAGAAGTAGTGCTCGGCGAGGGCACGCTGTTTGAGATTGAGTACCCCGTGGAGGAACATCGACTGCGCCTCCCCCTGCCAGTGCACGGTGTCGTGGTAGAGCTCCAGCACCGGACGCCCCGCGCCGTGCTCCAGGCCGTACCACATATCGTGGAGGATAGGATGATCCTCCTCGGCGGGGGGCTCCACCCCGTCACCGTCGGGGACCCGCTCCACATCGACCACGTTGGTCATCAGCACCGCGTGGTGGGCAGTCAGTGCCCGCCCCGATTCGGTGACGATGTCGGGGTGGGGCAGGCCGTGCTCGCTGCACACCTCGTAGAGGGTGTGGACGATGTTGTTGGCGTACTCCTCCACCGAGTAGTTCATCGAGCAGGCGCTGCGCGAGCGACTCCCCTCATAGTCGATGCCGAGGCCGCCGCCGAGGTCGACCACCGAGATATCGACCCCCAGGGCGCGCAGCTCACTGTAGAAGCGCCCCACCTCGCGCACCCCGCGCTGGATGTCGCGGATGTTGGCCAGCTGTGAGCCGAGGTGGACGTGCATAAGTTTCAGGTGCCCCAGTTGCCCGGCGGCGCGCAGCGTTTCGACCGCCTGCAGCACCTGTCCGGCGGAGAGGCCGAACTTCGACTTCTCCCCCCCGGTATTCTGCCAGTTGCCCGCACCGATGGAGGCGAGGCGCAGGCGCACCCCGAGCAGCGGCTCGATACCGAGGGCAGCGCTCTCCTCCTGCACCAGCTGCAGCTCGTTGGGCTTCTCCACCACGATATAGACCTGATGGCCCATCGCCCGGCCGATGAGGGCGAGGCGGATGTACTCGCGGTCCTTGTAGCCGTTGCAGACGATAGTGCCGCCACGCGGCACCATCGCCAGCACCGCCATCAGCTCCGGCTTGCTCCCCGCCTCGAGCCCCACCCGCTCGCCGCCGTGGTGGACGATCTCCTCCACCACGCTGCGCTGCTGGTTGACCTTGATCGGGTAGACCGCGGTGTAGCGCCCCCGGTAACCCTCATCGCTCATGGCACGGTCGAAGGCACCGGTGAGGGTATCGACCCTGTCGTGCAGGATGTTGTTGAAGCGCAGTAGCACCGGCAGAGAGAGCCCCTCGGCCTGCAGCTTGGCGGCGAGGGTGACAAAGTCGATGGCATGGGCCGGGTCGCGCAGCGGATGGATGCAGGCGTGCCCCGCCCCGTTAATGCCGAAGTAGCCGCCGCCCCAGTGGGCAGTGCTGTAGCAGTGCTGTGCCTGCTGGATATTCCACTCTGTCATAGTCACCATCCGCCTCAATCGTGCAGGGATTATCCGCCATAACCCGCGTCGTGTGAATGCGCGGTTGCGCACCGCCGGGCCGGGGGGTATCTTGCGCGTTTTACGCGACCAGACGAGTGACTGCCATGCTGCCCAGCGACAAGAAGTGGTACAGCGAGCCCGCCATCGAGCACGGCTCTGCCTTCTCCCTCACCATCACCGAGAAGCTGTTCGAGGAGCAGAGCCCGTTCCAGAAGGTGGAGGTCTTCGCCACCGAGAAGTTCGGCAACCTGATGACTATCGACGGGCTGGTGATGCTCACCACCCGCGACAACTTCCTCTACCACGAGATGATGTCCCACCCGGTACTCTTCACCCACCCCAATCCCAAGCGGGTACTGATCATCGGCGGCGGCGATTGCGGCACCCTGCGCGAAGTGCTGCGCCACCCGGGGGTGGAGAGGGCGATCCAGGTCGATATCGATGAGGTGGTTACAAAAGCCGCACTGCTCCACTTCCCGGAGCTGTGCGAGTCGAACGACGACCCGCGCGCCGAGCTGCACTTTGACGACGGGCTGAAGTGGGTGAAGGAGGCGGCCCCCGGCAGCTATGATGTGATCATCGTCGACTCTACCGACCCGGTCGGCCCCGCCGAGGGGCTGTTCGGCGAGGCCTTCTACCGTGACTGCCTCGCCGCCCTCGGCGAAAACGGCATCCTGGTGCAACAGAGCGAATCTCCCCTCTACCACCTGGAGCTGCTGGCCGAGATGCGCCGCTTCATGGGCAAGGCGGGCTTTGCCCATCGCCAGACCCTCCACTTCCCGCAGCCGGTCTACCCCTCGGGGTGGTGGAGCTGCACCATGGCCGCGAAGGCGCCGATCCCGGCATTTCGTGAGGTCGATGCGACCAACCGCCCGTTCGAAACCCTGTTCTATACACCCGGTACCCACCAGGGGGGACTCTCGCTGCCACCTTATGTGGCCAGGGCACTCGAAGGGGTCTAACTACTCCGCCGTGGCTGGCGGGGCGAGCCCTGCCAGCACCTCTCCCAACCGCTCCATATCGATCGGTTTGGTCAGTACCTTCTGCATCCCCGCCACCCGACAGCGCTCCAGATTCTCCTGCGTCACATCGGCGGTAAGGGCGATCACCGGAATATCGGCACCATAGGGTTCTATCTCACGCAGACGACGGGTGGTCTCCAGCCCGTCCATGCCGGGCATCCGCACATCCATCAGCACCGCATCAAAGATGCCGTCACGAAACCGATCCAGCGCCTCATAGCCATTCTCTGCCACGGTCACCTCATACCCCTGCTGGCGCAGCAAAGTGCTTCCCGCCAGGCGGTTGATCGCATCGTCCTCAACCAGGAGTAATCGAAGTGAGGGGTTATCAAACTGCACCCGTCCCCGTGCATCCTCACCCTCGGGTTGGCTACCTCGCTGCATCTCAACGGTGAACCAGAAGCGACTCCCGCTGCCCAGCTCACTCTCAACGCCAATCTTGCCCCCCATCAGCTCAACCATGCGCTTACATATCGCCAGCCCCAGACCAGACCCTCCAAATCGACGCGTCACGCTGGAGTCGGCCTGGGTAAAGTCACCGAACAGGCGCGACTGCGCCCCCTCATCAATGCCGATCCCGGTGTCGATCACCGAGAATTCGATGCAGAGTGTATTGTTGCGCTCATACTCAAAGGTGGCCTGTAACTTCACCTCGCCACGCTCGGTAAATTTGAGTGCGTTGCCCATCAGGTTGAAGAGGATCTGGCGCAGACGGGTGGCATCACCCCGCAGCCAGGTGGGGATTCGCAGATCGAGTGTCGCCGTGACCGAGACCTCACTATGACCATGCTGCATCTGCATTAGCGTAACCATGTCATCAATCAGTTTCGGTAGATTGAAATTGGCCTGTTCCAGCTCCAGTTTGTCCGCCTCCAGCCTGGAGAGGTCCAGCACATCACTGAGGATCTGTAACAACGACTCTCCGGAGAAATTGATCGCCCTGAGGTACTCACTCTGTTGTGCGTCGAGGTCGGTCTGCCCCAGCAGCTTGACCATTGAGAGTGCACCATTGAGCGGGGTGCGGATCTCGTGACTCATGGTGGCGAGAAACTCATTCTTTGCCTTTATCGCGATCGCCGCATCGCGGTTGGCCTCCTGTAGTGCCAGCTCAATCTTCTTACGCTCAGTGATCTCAGCGTAGCTGCTCAACAGGCAGGGCTCGTTATCGTAGTCGATAAAGGCGGCGGACATCAGGAAGGTATGGTGCTCCCCGCCAAGGCTACGCATACAGACCTCAAAATCATTAATGCTGCCATCCCGTTCCAGCAGGCGTATTACTCGATCACGGTCTTCTGGATTGCAGTAGAAGTCCTCGGCACGAAACTCTTTCAGATCTACATCGGCCAGGCCAGAGAGCATCATTCCAGCACGGTTGATGCGCATCAGTTTGCCATCACCCAGGCGGGTGATGGCCATAGGCGTAGGTACCGAATCAAAAATGGTTCGCAGGTTCTTTTCACTGGCGATGTGCGCCTGCTCAATGGCGTGCCGTTCACTAATGTCGGTATGGGATGCCAGTATCGCCTGGTGGCCATTATATTCAGTCAGTATGGCGGAGAGCAGACACCAGAAGTGCCTCCCCCTGCCGGTATTGAGCTCAATCTCAAAGTTTGTCACCACACCATCATTAAGCATGGTGGCGATAAGGCGTGAACGGTCATCCAGGTTAACGTAGTAATCAGTCGATCGTTTACTGCTCCAGTCACCCCCCTCTTCGAAGAGCAGCTTTGCGCTCTCATTGGCGTAGAGAATCTGACCATCTATCACCGCCGTCACAATGATGGAGAAGGGGAGGGTATCGAACAGACGGCGCAGCTGCGTCTCACTCTCCTGCAGGGCGGCGGTACGCTCTGCCACGCGCAACTCCAGTAGCGCCTGGTTTGCCTTGAGTTGATCGGTTGCGTAGTGGACGCGCCGCTCCAGCAGTACCGGGTAGCGCATCGCAAAGGTGGCAACACCGATCACCAGAAGATAGAAGAGAAAGAAAAGTGTGCGTTCGCCTGCCATCTTCTCTGACAGTTCTGGCCAGCCGCCTTTAGGCATGGCTGAGAGCACCCATTGCCCACCGGGGAGGGTGACCGGCAGGGTCACCGCATCGGTATAGGCAGCAATATCCCCCAGAATAAATCGACCTGCCGTACCATTTGGTTCGACATCACGCAGGGTAATAGAGAGTGTCTTTGAGTCGGCGATGCCAGACTCATCCAGCAGCGTCTGCCAGTCAATCACCATCGACACCATTCCCCACAACTCACCACCGTCACGGTCACTGAGGTGGATCGGTTTTCGGGCGATGACCCCTTTACCGCCCTGTAGCAGATCGTGGGGACCGGCAATCACCATCTCCCTTCCCGCGAGGGTACGGAGTACCGTCTCACCCTGCCCGGGAATGGTCGCCAGGTCTACCCCAAGGATCTCCTCATTGCCCTCCAGTGGATAGAGGTATTCGATACGGGTACCCCGGGTTAATGCCAGATTTCTGATACCTGAACCGGCATAACGGTAAAGGCTCTCTGCCAGCGGCTGAAACTCCTGCTGGGTGATTGTGCCGCGTGAATAGACATAGCTTTCGATACTGAGGGGGATGAAGAGGCGACGGGCGAGGGAGGACTCCAGCCGCTCCATCACCTCAACTAGCTGATAGAAGGTGTTGTCTCGAACCTGCTTACGGTAGAGATCACGGCCATACTGTTCATATCGATCCCAGGCCCAGAACATCACCAGGGTGATCAGCGGCAACACGATAAGGTAACGCGCGATCCCCTGTTGTGATTTCTCTTTGCTCTCCATTACGCTTCCCGAGAAGGTGAATTTAGGTGATTCTGTCCAGACGCAGGCGCTCCCGTTCGTCAAACAGACGCCGCGCCGCTACGTGAACTGCCCCCATAGTACCAAATCCGGTTCCGGAGGCGATGAGGAACATGATCAGTATCTGATATTTGACCGCCTCCATCGGCTCGGCACCGGCGAGGATCTGTCCGGTCATCATCCCCGGCAGGCTTACTACGCCTGCGGCGGCCATCGCATTAAGCATCGGCACCATACCGACCCGCATCGCATCGCGACGGATCGCCTCTATCGCCTCGCACCATGTCTGCCCCTGAATCAGGCGCGCCTCGATGATACGGCGCTGCTGATAGACTGAAGTGGTAAGTCGTTCCAGCCCCAGCGCCACCCCGTTCATGGTGTTACCCAGCATCATCCCCAGTAGTGGGATGGAAAACTGGGGCTGATACCAGGGCTCGGGCTGGATGATCACAATCAGGGTGATCAGGGTGACCGCGAAGGAGGAGAGAAACATCGACAGGGTGCCTACCCCATAACCCCACCAGCCGATGAATCTGCGCTCCTGACGCTCCATCACAATACGCCCTGCGGCCAGTAGCATGATCATCGATATCAGCACCACCCAGCCAAGATGCACATTGGCAAACAGTAGCTTGAGCACCAGCCCGATCAGCAGCAACTGTACCGTGGTGCGCAGGGCAGCGAAGATTAGCTGGCGGCTAATCCCCAGGGCAAAACGGTAGCTGAGCAGCGAGAGTAGGATCACCAGGGTGGAGGCGATGCCAAGGTCGAGCGGGGTGAGGGAGATAAAGTTCATCAGCAGCACGCCTCCAGTTGACCGTCGCAGAGGGTGAAGTGGCGGGAGGCAACACGTTTGCACTGTTCCGCATCGTGACTCACCCAGACCACAGCGGCATTGTGGCGCAACCGGTACCCCTCAATCAGTGCCTCTACCTGTGCAACGCTGCGTTGGTCGAGAGCGGCTGTTGGCTCATCAAGCAGTATCACTTCAGGATAACTTTGTAGTAGCCGCGCCAGTGCCAGACGCTGACGCTCACCTGTAGAGCAACGTGTGGTGTTCCACTCCAGTGCTGCGGGGTTAAGCCCCAGCATATCCAGAGTCTCTGCCACATCAGTGATGAAATGATCTCCCACCCGCTCGGACCACCAGAAGGGCTCCGCCGGCAGTAGTCCCACCCGACGACGCCACAGGTGACCCGCCATGGTCTCACAGGCGACCCCGTCTAGCCTTACCTCGCCACCATGGGGGTCAAGGTCGGCGATGGCCCGCAACAACAGACTCTTACCGCTGCCACTGGGGCCCGAGAGTGAAACACACTCGCCACGCTTGATCTGCCAGTCGACCGGCCCCAGATGGAGGGTAGAGACTGCGGCAAGGTGCAGCCCTGTGCTATCTTCGCTCTCGCCGTTCACTGCAAAATGTTTTCGTTACGTTATTAATAGAGGTTAGGAGAATACACCATGTCAGAGCCGCACATCGCGCAGAAAAGTCCCTGTATCGTTGAGCTGGAGGCTGGGGAGTACTGGTTCTGCACCTGTGGCCTGAGCAAGGGGCAGCCCTTTTGCGACGGAAGCCACAAGGGAACCGACTTCACCCCGATGAAGTTCACTCTGGAGGAGGGGCGCAAGGCGGGGTTATGTGGCTGCAAGCACAGCAAGAGCCTCCCCTTCTGCGACGGTACACACAAAACACTTTAGGGTACACGGGCGCAGGCCCACACCTCCACCCGCTTTACCCCGGCTCGGCGCAGTGATCTTGCCAGTTCATAGACTGTCGAGCCGGTAGTGACCACATCGTCAAGAATGGCGATCTGGTCTGGTAACTTCCCCCTCACCGCAAAGGCCCCCTTGATGTTCTTCCTGCGTGCCCCCTTCTCCAGACTCGACTGGGCGGTGGTCGCCTTTACCCGTACTACCTGACGGTTCAGCAACTCAATGCCTAATCTGTCGGCGATCGGCAGGGCCAGTTCCAGCGCCTGATTGTAGCCACGCTCGCGTAATCGCGAGGTGTGCAGCGGCACAGGCAGGATCGCATCGGGCAGCGGCCCGCTACGCTCGCCGATCGCATCGGCCATCAGTCTGCCGAGTAGCAGGCCACTGGGTAGCTGCTGGCCGAACTTGAGTCCCAGCAGCAGGTGATCGAGCGGGGGTGCGTAGCGAAAGGGGATGATGGCACCATCCAGTGGTGGCGGGTGTTGCTGGCACTCACCGCAGATGCCGTCACTATAGGCCGTTAGTGGTAGACCGCAGAGACGGCAGGCAACGGGGTTGTGGGGCAGCTCGCCACGGCAGGCCCGACAGAGATCCATGCCGTCATCGCCCGGCGCACCACAGAGCAGGCAGCGGCGAGGATAGAGCAGCGTTTGGATAAATTTTGTACAGTTGTCAACTGTGCGGTGCAGCTTCATTTGACAGCCCCTCCCTGAGCAGGAATACTCGCCCCACTTTACGGGGCACGGCCCTTCAGCAGCGATACAGGAACATCCAATGAGACAGAATAACGCCGCGACCACCACCGCCAATGATAGCCCACTTCGCCACGACTGGTCGCAGCAGGAGGTGGAGGCGCTGTTCGAGCTCCCCTTCATGGACCTCATCTTCCGCGCCCAGCAGGTGCACCGCGCCCATTTCGACCCCAACGTGATCCAGGCCTCCAGCCTGCTCAACATCAAGACCGGCGGCTGCTCGGAGAACTGCGGTTACTGCTCGCAGAGCGCCCACCACGAGAAGAAGGTGAAGCTGGAGCGCGACGCGCTGATGGAGATAGACATCGTGGTGGCCGAGGCAAAAAAGGCCAAAGAGGGTGGTGCCACCCGCTTCTGCATGGGGGCCGCCTGGCGCTCGCCTCGCGACGAGCAGCTCGACGAGGTGATCGAGATGATCACCCAGGTGAAGGGGCTGGGGCTGGAGACCTGCGTCACCCTCGGCATGCTCACCGCCAATCAGGTGACCCGTCTCAAGGAGGCGGGGCTCGACTACTACAACCACAACCTCGACACCTCGCGCGAGTACTACAAGGAGGTGGTCACCACCCGCAGCTACGACGAGCGCCTCGACACCCTGGCCAACGTTCGCGCCGCGGGGATCAACGTCTGTGCCGGCGGCATCCTCGGTATGGGTGAGTCGCGCGCGGACCGCGCCGGGCTCCTCATCGAGCTGGCCAACCTGCCGGAACATCCGCAGAGCGTGCCGATCAACCTGCTGGTGAAGGTGCCGGGCACCCCGATTGGCGACAGCCCCGAGGCCGGCGGCCTCGACATCTTCGAGTTCATCCGCACCATCGCCATCGCCCGCCTGCTGATGCCCCTCTCCTACGTGCGTCTCTCCGCCGGGCGTGAGGAGATGAGCGACGAGGCGCAGGCGCTCTGCTTCCTCGCCGGGGCCAACTCGCTGTTCTACGGTGACCGACTGCTCACCACCAACAACGCTACCGTCAACCACGACAAAGAGTTGTTTGACCGGCTCGGTATCACCCCCGCCGCCTGACAACACCTCCCCCGGATGATCGACCTGAAGCAGAAGCTGGCCGAGCGCGAGGCGCTCCACCTCTATCGGCGCCGTCGCACCATCGACGGCCCGCAGGGGCCGGAGCAGCTCGTCGACGGGAAAAAGGTCCTCAGCTTCTGCAGCAACGACTACCTCGGCCTCGCCAACCACCCCGAGATCGTCGCCGCCTTTAAAAAGGGGGCAGACACGTACGGGGTCGGCAGCGGCGCCGCCCACCTGGTGAACGGCCACTCCAGCGCCCACCACGCACTGGAGGAGGAGTTGGCCGCCTTCGTCCAGCGCCCCCGCGTCCTGCTCTTCTCTACCGGCTACATGGCCAACCTCGGTGCGGTGGCGGCACTGGTGGGGACGGGCGACGCGGTATTCGAGGACCGACTCAACCACGCCTCGCTGCTCGATGCCGGCCTGCTCTCCCGCGCCCGTCTCGCACGCTATGAGCACGTCAGTATCGATTCACTGACCAACAAGCTCGCTGACAGCAAGGCGAAGGAAAAACTGGTCGTCACCGATGGCGTCTTCAGCATGGATGGTGACATCGCCCCGCTACCGGAACTGACCGCGGTGGCACAACAACACGATGCACTGCTGATGGTCGATGACGCCCACGCCCTCGGCGTACTCGGCCCGCAGGGGCGTGGCAGCGCTGCCCACTTCGGACTCGGTGTGGCGGAGGTACCGGTATTGATGGCGACCCTCGGCAAGGGGGTCGGCACCTTCGGCGCCTTCGTCGCCGGTAGCGAGGAGCTCATCGAGTGGCTGATCCAGGCGGCCCGCCCCTACATCTACACCACCGCCACTCCGCCGGCGGTGGCCGAGGCGACCCGCGCCAGCCTGAAGATTATCGAGGGCGACGAGTGGCGACGGGAAAAGCTGCAGACACTGATCAAACGCTTCCGCTCAGGGGCAGCACAAATCGGACTTGAATTGATGGACTCCCAGACACCGATCCAGCCGCTGCTCATCGGCGAGGCCGACAGGGCGGTGGCACTGAGTCGACGACTGGAGGCGGAGGGGATCGTGATCAGCGCCATCCGCCCGCCCACCGTCCCCGAGGGAACGGCGCGGCTGCGCATCACCTTCAGCGCGAACCATTCGGAGGCACAGGTCGATCGCCTGCTCGCCGCCCTGGAGTCGTGCGGATGAGCCTCTTTGTCGAACAGCTAGGGCGCGGCCCAGACCTCGTATTACTGCACGGCTGGGGGCTGCACGGGGGGCTGTTTCGTCCGGTGGTCGATGCGTTGTCACAACACCTTACCCTGCATCTGGTCGACCTGCCGGGCCATGGGCGTAGCGGCAAGATGGAGGGTGAATATACGCTCACCAATATCGCCTGCCACATTGCCGCGCAGGTGCCTGACCATGCCACCTGGCTCGGCTGGTCGCTGGGCGGGCGCGTGGCGCTGCAGGCGGCGAGTGATGGGCACGCTATAGATAAATTAGTGCTGGTTGGCGTCAACCCCTGCTTTGTGCAACGGGACGACTGGCCTCATGCGATGCCGGAGGGTGAACTGCTGCAGGTGGCCGAATCGCTGAAGAGTGACTACCGCCAGACATTACAGCGTTTTGTTGCGATACAGTCGCGTGGTTCTGAGTGTGGGCGCGAGGAGTTGCGAGCCCTGCGGGCGGAACTCTTCGATCATGGAGAGCCGAATGAGCAGGCGCTGGCTGGGGGGCTGGAGATCCTGCGTACCATCGATCTGCGCCAGCTATTGCCCGCCATTCAACAGCAGACGTTGGTATTGCATGGCAAGCGCGACACCCTCGCACCGATGGCGGCTGCTGAATATATGGCTGCGCGTTTACCCCGCGGCCAGATCGAGGTGATCGAGGGAGCGGCCCACGCCCCTTTTCTCTCCCATCCTGATGAGTTTATCGCGGTGATGGAGGAGTACCTCCATGGCTGATTCTCCGCTACGCCCCGACAAGCAACAGATGCGCGCCGCCTTCGAGCAGAGCGCGGAGCACTACGACGGGGTGGCGATCCTGCAGCGTGAGGTGGCGGATCGTTTGCTGGAACGTTTGCCGCTATTGAAGATGGTGCCCGAGACCATCCTCGACCTCGGCAGCGGCACCGGTTACTGCAGTGAGAAGCTGGCAGCACACTATCCGAAAGCCCGTATCACCGCCCTCGACCTCGCCACCGCGATGGTGACCAAAACCCGCCACCGCTTCAGCGGCTGGCAGCGTTTCCGCCGGGGTCACCAGTTCGTCTGCGGCGATGCCGAGTCACTCCCCTTTGCCGACAACAGCTTCGAGATGGTCTTCTCCAGCCTGACCATCCAGTGGTGCGAGAATCTCGAGCAGACCTTTGGCGAAATCAGACGGGTACTGAAACCGGGCGGTGTGCTGCTCTACACCACCCTCGGCCCGGACACCCTGAGGGAGTTGCGCGCCAGCTGGGCGGCGGTGGACAAAGGGGTACACGTCAACACCTTCCTTGATATGCACGACGTGGGCGATGCAATGCTGCGTGCCCGCCTTGCCGAGCCGGTGATGGATATGGAGCTGCTCACCATGACCTACGACGATGCGATGCTGCTGATGCGTGACCTCAAAACTCTGGGGGCCCATAACGTCAACCCTGGGCGTAGCCACGGTCTTACCAGTCCAAAAAAGATCAAGACGGTTACCCAGACCTATGAATCATTCCGTATGCCTGACGGCCAGTTACCTGCAAGCTATGAGGTGGTCTACGGTCATGCGTGGCGAGCGCAGAAGGAGACGCTGCAACAGCCGCCGGGAGAGTTTGCGATCCCCCTTGAGCAGTTAGGGGGCAAACATGGCTAAGGGATTCTTTATTACCGGAACCGATACCGGGATCGGCAAGAGCTGGTGCAGCGCCGGCATCATGGAAAAGTTAAAACAGCAGGGTCATAACGTGGTAGGGATGAAGCCTGTCGCCAGCGGCTGCGAGTTGACACCCGATGGACTGCGTAACGAAGATGCCCTGCTGTTGCAACAGCAAGGAAGCGTCATCGTCGACTACGCGCTGGTTAACCCCTACTCCTTCGCACCAGCGATTGCTCCTCACATAGCGGCGACACAGGCGGGAGAACGTATCAAACTGGGAAAGATTCTGGAGCGTTACACACAACTGAAAAAACAGTCCGAGAGTGTTGTCGTCGAGGGGGTCGGCGGCTGGCTGGTGCCGTTAAACGATCACGAGACAGTGGCCGACCTTGGCGCGGCACTCAAGCTGCCGGTGATCCTGGTAGTTGGGATGCGCCTCGGCTGCATCAACCACGCCCTGCTGAGTGCGGAGTCGATCCGCGCCAGTGGGTCTTCTCTGGCAGGCTGGATCGCCAACAGTGTCGACCCGCAGATGGATGAGTTACAGGCGACTATCAATGCTATTGCACAGCGTCTTGATGCACCGCTGCTAGGTGTTGTGCCACACATGCAGAAGCTAGAGGTGAAGGCTATCGCCTCCTCTATTGATATCTCACTGGCCAGGTGATGAACAGGCCGTTCTATCCACTCACTCTCCTGTTGTTGTTACTCCCACCCTCGCAGGGAAATGCAGAGGATCGCAACTGCAGTTATGAGACCTACCAGTGGAGTACCGTTGAGAGGCGCGCGGTGAACCGCCACACCGTCACCCACCCCTACAGTGAATTACGCCGTGATGAGATCGACCCGGTTACCGGCTGCAGCGTCTGTCGTGAAGATCAGGTGACCATCAATATTTCAGGTATCGAACCATTTCAGGTCTGTCATGTTGTCGCCGGGAGTGTCGAGTCGGCACTGCGGGATATTATTGAGCGCGGGATTCCGGTCGATGAGGTGGTCGGCTATCGCGTGGGCCGCACCCGCGGAGAGGTCGACGAGAACGGTCTGCGTACCCGCTTCAGTAATCACTCCTTCGGCGTGGCGGTCGATATCAATCCGCAACACAACGGTCTCTATGATCGCTGCATTACATTCGGTCCACACTGCCGTTTAATTCGTGGTGGTGAGTGGCGTCCCGAAATTGCACCGGCAAGTCACGCTGCGGATGGCACCGTGGTCAAACGATTTAAGCGAGAGGGATTTCAATGGGGTGGTGAGATCCGCGGCAGACAGAAGGACTTTATGCACTTCTCCCCAACGGGATATTAAGGCGGAAACAGGAGGGAACAACACGCCCCCTCCTGCTCAGGGTTATCAGGCAGCAACAGAGATCTTGGCTGCGCCCTGTCCCGGCACCTTGAAGTTCTCCTGAGTCATCAGATCGACGCCGCACTCCAGCCCCTGGAACCAGTCGAGGAATTTGGCCACGTTCTCCTTGCCTTCGATGCGCGCACCGTGTTGCGGCACGATCATCTCGACGTCCATTTCACGCACCATGTTGGCCCAGTAACGACAGACACGGTTTGAATTCATATAACGCTGATGGAAGCCTTTCATCTTTGGAATGTGTGCTTCGAAATCCGCAATCGGCATACCGCACTCCTCTTCAGGTACACCGGAGGTGCCCACATCGCCGGAGAAGAGGATCTTGCTCACCGGGTCGTAGAAGTGGAAATTGCCCTCAGAGTGGAGGAAGTGGGCCGGGATCGCCTTAAATGCGGCACCACCGATCTCGATATCCATCCCCGCATCGGGAATACCGTGCAGACGCCCCCTGGTGGCACCGGGTGTACAGACGTGGGGCACGAAGTGCTTCCACAGCTCCGGTACCAGCACGCGGCAACTGGTACCAACCAGCCACTTGTTAAGCGAGGCGATGATATCCGGGTCCTGATGTGAGGCGATCACAAAGTCGAGGTTCTTTGGGAAGACGTACTGGCTGATCCCCATAAAGAGGCGACTGTAGGTGAGGTTGCCACCCGGGTCGATGAGGGCGGCGTGCTCATTGTTGACGATGAGAAACTGATTGGCCTGTACGCTGTCACAGCTTTTGCCCTCGGTGGCCTCATCCTTAAAGCCTTCGCAGGTAACCAGATCAGGAAAGGCGATACACTTGTGGCTACCGTCGTCATATAGAGTAATAGGCATTTAACATCCCCGTAAGATTAGATAAAACAGGAGGCGTCCTGCCGAGAGGCGCACCAGTCATCCGGTGATGTGGCATGAGATTTTGTATATTAGCATTTTCTTATTGATATGAGAAACCCCCTGCGGGGTGATAGACTCAAACGCCATGAGGGTGGCATTTGCTATAGAGTACGCCCGAAAAAAACAACAGGTTATGGGAGGGATGGTGATATGAAACGTCTGCTGAAATGGCTCTTTGGCCTGGCTGCTGCCCTGGTCGTACTGATAATCGTTGTCCTGATGGCGGCGACCCTGCTCATCGACCCCAACGACTACCGCGACACCATTGCCACTAAAGTGAAGGAGCAGACCGGGCGGGAACTGACCATCGAATCGATCAAACTCACCCGCTTCCCCTGGCTGGGGTTGGAGCTGGGTGCAATTGGGCTCGGTAACGCCAAAGGGTTTGGCACGGAGCCGATGGCTCGCATCGCCGGGGCGGAGGCCAGGGTAAAGCTGTTGCCGCTGTTTAAGTTACAGACCGAGATCGATACCGTCACCCTGCGCGGACTTGAACTTAACCTCAAACGCCGCGCTGACGGGGTGAGCAACTGGGATGACCTGGCAAGGGGCGAGAGCAGCAATAAAGAGGAGAAAACGGAGCAGTCCACCGAGACGGGTGACCCGCAGCAGGTAGAGCAGATCCTCAGGGCACTGGCTATCGGCGGCATCATTGTTGAGGACGCCAACGTCAGCTGGGATGACCGGCAGAACAAACAGAGCTTCTCCCTCAAACAGTTCAACTTCACCAGTGGTGAGATCCGTATCGCAGAGGCGATCCCGCTCAAGCTCTCCGCCAACCTTGCCAGTACTGCCCCCAGTGTGAGTGGCTCGGTGCAGTTTAGCGGTAGTGTCACCGCCGACCCGCTCTCACAACAGTATCGTCTCGATGGGCTCTCTCTGGCGGCTGATGCCAAAGGCGAGGTGCTCCCGGGCGGCACACTGCAGGCCAGGGTAGCGGGTAGCGTGGCTGTCGACCTCAAGGAGCAGAGCCTCAAGGTGGACGCATTGACGCTGAGTGCTCTGGGGATGGAGGTAACATTAAATGCCGGGGGCGGCCAGATCATCGATAAACCCGCCTTTAGTGGTGACCTTGCCATCAAAGAATTTGTACCACGCCAGCTACTGGCCGATCTCGGCATCACCCTGCCGGAGATGGCCGACCCCTCCGCCATGGGCAAGGCGAATCTGACCACCCGTTTCAAGGCGGGACTCGATAACGTTTCCCTCTCCGGGCTAAAGCTGCAGCTCGACGACACCACCTTTGGCGGCGATGCCTCGGTGAGTAAGTTTGCTACACCGGTGATCCGCTACACCCTTAAGCTTGATGAGATCGATATCGACCGCTATCTGCCGCCCCCCAGCGACCAGCCCGCAGGTAAAGAGGGGGCGGCCGCAACAGCCGCAGCACAGGAACCCGAGCTGCCGCTAAAACTTCTGCGTTCACTCGATATCGACGGCAGTTTCAATATCGATAAGGTGAAGGTGATGAACCTGCGTACCGACACCATCGTCACCACCGTGAAGGCCAAAGGGGGCAAGTTCCGTATCCACCCCCTCTCGGCCAATATGTACGAGGGGAGCTATAGTGGTGACCTCGGATTCGATGTCACGGGTAACAAACCACAAATCTCCATGAACGAGAAGATCAGCGGGGTGCAGGCCGGACCGCTGTTCAAGGACTTTATGGGCAAGCCCCATGTCACTGGCGCGGCCACCATGCAGGCAAAACTGACCGCACAGGGTCTAACACCACAGTCGGTACGTAGCAGCCTGAATGGTAACGGCAGCTTCAAGTTTGCCAACGGTACGGTGAACGGTATTAACATCGGTCAGAAGATCCGTGATGCCTACGCGATGTACAAAAAGGCGCCGAAGCCGGAGGCGCAGCAAAGCGCCACCGACTTTGCCAACCTCTCTGGCAGCTTTAGTGCCAAAGATGGCCTCATCACCACCAGTGACCTGACGGTCGACAGCCCGATGCTGCAGGTCGACGGCAAGGGTGATGTCAATCTGGTTAGCGAGAGGCTCGACCTGCGACTCGATACCGTCCTCGCCCACGATGAAAAAGACCTGGCTGCAGGCGGGGCCAAAGAGCTACAGGGGACCAGGATACCGCTCACCATCAAGGGTACCTTTAGTGATCCAAAATTCGGTGTCGATTTTGGCTCTATCTTCAAGGCCAAAGTGGATGCCGAGGTAGAGAAGAAGAAGGCAGAGGCGAAAGCAGAGATTGATCGCAAGAAAAAAGCGGCCGAGGCCGAGGCGAAAAAGAAACTTGATGCCGAGAAAAAACGACTTGAAGAGCAGGCGAAGGACAGGCTAAAAAAGATGCTCAAATTCTAGATGGGCAGTTTTTCCCAGCGTTTGCTGCGCTGGTTTGGCAGACACGGACGTCACGACCTGCCGTGGCAACAACACCCCACCCCCTACCGGGTGTGGGTCTCTGAGGTGATGCTGCAGCAGACCCAGGTGTCGACCGTTATCCCCTACTACCTGCGTTTTATGGAACGATTTACCGATCTGGTATCTCTGGCCAACGCCGATGAAGATGATGTGCTGGCCCTGTGGAGTGGTCTTGGTTACTACAGCCGGGCTCGCAATCTATACTGCGCCGCTCAGCTGATCCGCGACGAGTACAATGGCGTGTTTCCCAGTAATTTTGAAGAGGTAGTTGCACTACCCGGCATCGGCCGTTCCACCGCCGGGGCTATCCTCGCCATCGCCTGCAGGCAGCACCACCCCATCCTCGACGGCAATGTAAAGCGGGTGCTCAGCCGCTACCACGCGGTAGAGGGTTGGCCCGGTAAGCGGGAGGTGGAGCAGCGGCTGTGGCAGCTTGCCGCTGAGCATACGCCGCAACAAAGGGTAGCCGACTACACCCAGGCGATTATGGACCTGGGGGCTACCCTCTGTACTCGCAGCAAACCTGACTGTGAGGCATGTCCTGTGCGCAGCGACTGCGCCGCCTGTAGCCAGGGGAGGGTCACCGACTTTCCCGGCAAAAAACCGCGCAAGACGCTGCCAACTAAATCTGTGATCATGCCCGTTGTGTTAAACGATCACGGTGAGGTGTTGCTGGAAAAGCGCCCACCGACCGGCATCTGGGGAGGGTTGTGGAGTCTGCCCGAGTGCGCAGATGAAACTGAGTTTAAGCATTGGTGTGAGCAGCAAGGGCATGATGACAGAATAGTAGTGCGCCTCGATGCTTTCAGGCACACCTTTAGCCATTATCATCTGATGATTCAGCCTATTCTTGTGCAGGAGAACAGAACTTACAGGGCTCAGATAACAGAAAGCGTTGCACAAACATGGAAGTCACCCGCAGATTTTCGGGTGATTGGGCTGCCGGCAGCAGTGCTAAAAATCCTAGGGTCTATTTATTGACCCGCGGTGACAACGTCAATCAGTTTCTGGAATGCAATGGCACATTTTGGTATAAAACCGACTCTTCTTCTCGGGTGATGAACCGCCGAGGAGACCGATTCAGCGATCAGGAGTTTCAAATGAGCCGTATGGTGCAGTGTGTCAAGTTGGGTAAAGAGGCCGAGGGGCTGGAGCGTCAGCCCTATCCCGGCGAGCTGGGTAAGAAGATCTTCGACAACGTCTCCGCCGAGGCGTGGCAGGCGTGGCTGCGTCAGCAGACCATGCTGATCAACGAGTACCGCCTCACCCCCATCGACCCCAACCATCGCAAGATGCTGGAAGGGGAGATGGAGAAGTTCCTCTTCGGTGAAGGGGCCGACTTTACCCCTCCCTCCAGCTGACCCTCTTTTTTGCCCTGTGGTGCTTGACTTCAAGGGCCGCAAACGCTTAAATGAGCGCCCTCCAAGGCCGGGTAGCTCAGTTGGTAGAGCAGGGGATTGAAAATCCCCGTGTCGGCGGTTCGATTCCGTCCCCGGCCACCATATAAATCAAGGGCTTACGTTGGATTGGCGTAGGCCCTTTTTTTCGATTGATGTCACCAACATACCTTCAGGCCCTTTCTGAATCGTTATCCCTTCTGCGTTGGTATCTCTGTGGTTATTGGGCGATGACCTGCCACTCCCTCTTCATATCTTCCAGCTCACCCTTCATCCTGTCATTCAGCTTTGTGTAGTTAAGAAACATCGGGAAGGTATCGGTAAGTTCACCAAGGTAGCCTATGATCTGATCTCGCCGTTGCGCTGACTCCTGGGCCTTTAGCTTCTCCAGCAGGGCGTTGAGCTTCTCCTCATCATTTATATTGATCAGTGCGAAGAGGGTGGCGTAGTAGTCATTAGCGACGACCTTATGCTCGATCCCCTTAAGTAATTTCCAGCCATTCATATAGGCCATGATATGGTGACCATTGATACTCTCCAGGGCCCACTCCGTCGCTTTTGGCTGATAGTGCTCCACCAGCAGCTTCTGCGCGATCTCAAATTTTGGATAGTAGACCTCACCCTCACTAAGCGCCTTCACCGCGCTCTCAAAAATGAGTTCATCCGCTTGCAGACCACGCTTATGGGCGTCGCTAAAGAGTAGTAATGGCGTAATCGCATGCCAGTGGTCCTGTATCAGCCGTGCCGCCTGATAGGGTACCTGGGCTGATTGTGGGTGACGGTCGAGTAACTCCGCCAGGGGTGGTGGGATATAGTGCAGGTGGTATTGACTCCGCTCCTTGATCACCTGAGTTACGGTGACATGGGCATCAAGAATACCCTCCCTGTCACGCAGGGACTCAAGATAACTGTGTTTCTCCCGCTTTGCCCTGAGCCAGCTAAGCGCCTCCTCATAACGTCCACTGGCGGAGAGGTTATCCAGATGTGTTGTTGCGACCTCGGTGGCACGTTGAGATATGGTGCGGTTGGCCGGGTCATCAATGAGTGCTTCATCCAGTAGCTGCAGCGCAACCCGAACATCACCCACAGCCACCAGCTCATCAACCTGACTCAGCAGCCGCTCGTTAGCCGAGGGGAGGAGCATAGTCACAGAGAACAGCAGCACTATCGCAGCCCCTGCGTAGATAAGGAGATGAGTTCTCTTGCTGCTGGGGGTGCCGGATGTCTGTTCGCTAAAAGGTGCCTGCTCACTGTGGAGCACTGGACCGTTGTCTGAGAGTTTAACGGTGGCTGCCAGGCTCTGCGCCAACTCACTACCGGGCTCATTGATCACGCGGTAGACCCGTATCGGGTGCGGTATCCCCTTGAACAGTCGCTCACCAACCTCGGCCGAGGGTGCCTCGGAGCGGTTCATGGTCTGGTAGACGGCATCGGTAAACCAGACCTCACCCGCCTCGGTGATCCCCTCAAGGCGTGCGGCAATGTTGACCGCCTCACCAAGGATATCGTTCTCCCGCAGGTCAACCTCACCGACATTGATCGCAACACGCACCTCAAGTCGGTCGTGATCATCAATATCGCTATTGTACTGGCGCAGCACCTCCTGAATGGTCACGCCGCAGAGTACCGCATCGGTGGGACTTTCAAAGTGAACGAGAAAGGCGTCGCCAATGGTCTTGACGATAGTTCCAGCAAAGTGGCGAAAGACCGGCTTGAGCAGGCGGTCATGCGCATCAAGGAGGGCCTTCATCCCCTGGCGGGTTGATCCAGAGGTACGCTCGGTAAACCCCTTGATGTCGGTGAACATGATGCTGAGATTGCGTGTTGGCATCAGCCTGCTTCCTTGTTATCCCTGCTCCTCACCGGTATTGCGGAATGGGATCAGCTTACCGTTTTCTCTGGTGGTTAAGGGATTTTTGATGGAAAAGGGGCGGCCCACAGCATACCCCTGTACATAATCGACACCGAGCCCCTGCAGCTCACGTAGGATCGATTCATCCTCCACGTGTTCTGCAACGGTCTTTTTATTCATCGTGTGGGCGATCTCGTTAATTGCCTTCACGATGGCCCTGTCCATGGGGTCATGACACACACCCTGAACGAATGTCCCCTCTATCTTGATATAGTCTACCGCCAGATTCTTCAGGTGCGGGAATGAGCAGTAACCGCTACCAAAATCATCCAGCGCAAAACCGCAACCCAGCTGACTCAGCTCAACTATAAAGTCCTGTGCTGCCTGCAGATTGGCGACAGCGCAGGTCTCCGTGATCTCAAATACGACACGTTTCGGGTCAACTCCCATCTCGTCGAGGGTGGTACGCACAAATTCTCGATGCTCAATATTACAGATCGATTGTGCTGAAATATTAATCGTCAGACGTACATCATCCCGACCGATAAGCGCGAGTTCCCGCAGGGCACGTCTGAAGATCCACCGGTCGATCTTGCCAATCATGTTAAAACGCTCGGCCGTAGGCAAAAAGGCATTGGGGGATACCGGCTCGCCACGGGCATCGGGTAGACGAACCAGCACCTCGAACATGGGGGCTGCTTTGACCACAGCTGAGAGTCGCTTTTTATCATCCATCAGCGACAATGCCGACAGATCGTCATAGAAGGAGATAGGCATAATCGGCTGGAAATTGAGGATAAATTGATCCTCAAGCAGGGCATTCTCCAACTTGCGCATCCAGCCAAGCTCCATATCCATCACCATACGGCTGTCTGACTCCGGGTGATAGACATGGCACTGATTGCGCCCCTCCCCCTTGGCGATATGACAGGCGATATCGGCGTTTGCCAGCACATCGCCAGCACTCTTTACCTTTTCGTCAATAATGGCAATGCCAATACTGCCGTTGATCTTGTAACTCTTACCCTGATAGATGAAGTTATACTCCTCCAGCAACTGCCGATACCCATCGGCAACCATCATGATCTGTTCGCGCTCCACATGGCGCAGGATCAGGGCAAACTCATCTCCGCCGATCCGAGCCAGTGTGTCACTGCTACGAAGTCGTTGCTCCATATGGTGTGAGATCTCGCGCAACAGTTGATCGCCCGCGGCGTGCCCAGCGGTATCATTGACATATTTAAAACGGTCCAGGTCAAGATAGAGCAGTGCGCTATTGCTTCTACTGCGATGGATGCGCTCTACCTCCTGCTGCAATACCTCTTCAAAATATTTGCGATTACACAGTTTGGTGAGCGGGTCGTGGTTGGCCTGCCAGCGCAGCTCCTCTTCCAGTAACTTGCGCATCGTAGTATCACGAAATGCCACCACAACCCCATCCGGATTTTCTGCACAGATCGGTCGAACGGTGAGCTCTACCTGAATCGTTGTACCATCATTACGATAGAACTGGGTCTCCAGTCCATTCTCCTCAGTAAAGGTGTGATAGGCCTTCTCCAGAGTGCATACAGGGTCATGGCTATTTCGTTCATCAGAACAGCGATTATGAAATACCTCGCTCGGGGCCTTGCCGACCAGGTTTTCACTGGTCGAGTAGCCCAGCATCCGCCTGGCGGAAGGGTTAATAAAGGTAATATGCCCCTTGTTATCGACCCCATATACACCATCGCCAACCGAGTCGAGGATATTATCCAGACGGGTGCGTTCACCCTCCACGATGCAACGCTCTCTGACACTGCGGCTCATCGCATAGATACGGGAAAGAAACAGCGTATCTGCCTCATTTTTGAACATGCAGTCCTCGGCGCCTGCCTGCAGAGAGCTGGTAATAACATGATCAAGGTAGGTGCCAGTGAGAATGGCGCAGGTGATATGAGCGGTTTCGGGGTTCTGCTTGATTGCCGCACAGAGCATGTCACCGTTACCGTTAGGCATAAAGAAGTCGATAATGGCGATATCGAAGTGCTGTTCCGTCGAACGGGTTAGAGCATCTCTCATTGAGGCAGCAACTTCCACATTATAACCGTGGCGTGTCAACAGGCGACGGAACTTCTCGCGAAACAGACGGGAGTCATCAACGAAGAGGATGGAGATCTTCTCCTCTCCCGCCTCATCAGCCAGGACCTCCTGCACAGGTTCTGTGCACCTGGACTGCATCAGGGTTTTGATCGCACCACTGACCTCTACGATCTCATTGACATGGATGAGAGCGCTGCAACGACGGGATGAGACCCAATCCATACTTGAAGTGGTGGTTTCGTGTACCAGCAACAGGACCCTGAGCTCTTTATGGGCAGGGGCCTCCAGGACTTCGATAAGTTGATTGAACTCCTCACTGGCCACATCCGGCCAGTCGAGAATAACGCAGGTGTAATTTTTATCTGTCGTGAGCAGCTGAGCGGCCTGGTGAAAGGTTTCGGTCTGGCTGATCTCATACTCATCGTGCAGGAGCCGATCCAGGCCGTGTAGCATGGTCGACGACGACGATATGATGAGGATCTTACTCATACGCCTCTCCGGCTTGTACTGTTTTATTCTATGGCATGTAGACCCTGCCTGACTGCCAGTGGCCTCAATGCTCCCCCTTTATTCCACAATATACTGAGTCATCGTCCATACTGCCAGTTGGCGAACAGAATAACCATACAGAAATCATGATATTTGGACTGGGGATTCAACCATGAAAGCCGAGAACCGGGTTCAATTTCGTGGCAGAGTGGGTCAGGAGAGTGTGATATTCACCACTCCCTCTCCATCCCTGGCTTCTACTTCATACAGTTCAGGCTGGCGGGAGACAAGATAGCCACAGGAGAGGCGAATTCTTGCCTCGTCCCGTTGCATCAGTGCCTTGATCAGATTTAAGGCGACAAAGGTGGCACGCTGTTGCGTATCGGGGTTATTGATCAATTTGCCGTGGATCTTCAGGCCACGAGACATGTCCTGATCCATTCTGTCGAGAAACTCAAGCTGGGCCGGTTCCAGCTCGATGCCTTTGTCATACTCATAGGCCGCTTCGCCGTTGACGATGACAGTCAGTGTTCCCATCAGGTCTCACGCCTCACCCTGACCACCTCCGCCAGTTCACGCAGCAACTCCTCCGTGCTCTCCCAGGCGATACAGGCGTCGGTGACACTCTGACCGTAGGTCAGCTCCTGACCCTCGACCACATCCTGGCGCCCCTCGACCAGGTGGCTCTCCAGCATCACACCCATGATGCGCTTATCACCTTTACGCACCTGCTGTGCAACGTCCTTACAGACGTCTATCTGGCGTTTGTAGTCCTTGTTGGAGTTGGCGTGTGAGCAATCAACCATCAGGTAGGGGTTAAGGCCGCAGCTCTGCAGCTGTTCGGCGGCCTGTTGCACACTGGCGCTGTCATAATTAGGTTCCTTACCGCCGCGCAGGATGATGTGGCAGTCCTCGTTACCGGTGGTGGAGAAGATGGCCGAGTGGCCCTTCTTGGTGAGCGACATGAAGACGTGGGGGCGCGAGGCCGCATGGACCGCGTCGATGGCGATCTTAAAGCCGCCATCGGTGCTGTTCTTAAAGCCGATGGGGCAGGAGAGACCAGAGGCAAGCTCACGGTGACCCTGACTCTCGGTAGTGCGCGCACCGATGGCACCCCAACTGATGAGGTCGGCGATGTACTGCGGACTGATCAGGTCGAGGAATTCGGTGGCTGCGGGGACGCCGCTCTTGTTCAGGTCCAGCAGCAGGCTGCGCGCCAGGCGCAACCCCTTGTTGATATGGAAGCTCTCGTCCATGTCGGGGTCGTTGATCAGCCCCTTCCAGCCGACTGTGGTACGCGGCTTCTCGAAGTAGACCCGCATGATGATGCAGAGCTCAGCCTCCAGCTCCTCGATCAGTGGACGGAGACGCTGCGCGTATTCACGAGCAGCATCGGGGTCGTGGATCGAACAGGGGCCAACGATCACGACCAGGCGATCGTCTTCGCCGTGCAGGATCCTGTGCACCGCCGCTCGATGATGGAATACCGTCTCCGAGGCGGTCTCATCCATCGGGAACTCGGCGTGCAGATCAGCCGGGGGGCTTACCTCCTGGATACCGCTAATGCGAACGTCGTCTGTCTTATATTGCATGGTGGTCGCTGTCTGAAAGTCACGGGGCGTGCCCAATGGCACGGCGCCAAAGCGGGGGATTATACGGCAATCGTGCCGCTATGGCAGCCTGCCAGGCGGGGTATAGGTGGTATGGGCCGGAGGTGAAGTATCTGTAGTAAAGTAGTATCCCTCTCTCACCTTAGCAATGAGCCATCTCCATGCCGCACTCCCCCTACCGACAATTTATTGAGCAGCTTTCGGATAATGAGGTCACCCTCATTATGAGGGGGGAGTTTTCCCCGGGCTGCCGTGGGAGTGGCTACGCCCTGCTACCGGGGGCGTTGCCACTACTGGAGCAGCGCTCCGGGGGGGAGTCACCCAGGGAGTGGCTAATTGCGATTGAGGATCAGCTGTTGCCCGCACTGTTTCAACAGCAGCCGCTATGTCGTGTCGAGTTTGACTACCAGGCCGGCAAATTGCTGTCAGATCACGGCGCAGAGAGGTTCTGTCACCACACGGGCAATAGCGCTAACTGGGCGCTGATGATTGATGAGTGGCATCTGGTGGCGGTGGGGCCGGAGGATGTACGCAGCAAGTATGGCTACTTTTGCGAGTCACCTCAGGGGCTGCAGCCGTCTGAGGCGAAAGAGCGCGTTGCGGAGTGGTTGCGAAGTGGGCGAGCCTATGAGGATTATCGCAGTAAGACCCACTGTCGCTACTGTCTCTGATTACCCTTCACGTATCCAGTGCCCCGACTTGCCCCCCTCCTTCTCCAGCAGCCGGACGCCGCCCATGGTCATCCCCTTGTCGACCGCCTTGCACATATCGTAGATCGTGAGCAGGGTTACCTGTACCGCAGTTAGCGCCTCCATCTCCACCCCGGTCTGGCCGCTGGTCTGCACCGTTGCAAGGCAGTGGACGCTATTACTTTCAGGCTCGGGGGTGAGATCGATAGCCACCCTGGTCAGCGCCAGAGGGTGGCACAGGGGGATGAGTTCGGCGGTTCTCTTCGCCGCC
>JAOUQQ010000192.1 GCA_029879245.1 Chromatiales bacterium
TGCGGTGCTGGTGGAGTATCTGTGGAAGCATGTAGATGCCCTGGATGAGGACAGTAAGCGGCGTCTCGACTCCAATCCGCTGCGCATCCTCGACAGCAAGAATCCGGCGATGCGCGAGATTGTAGATGCCGCCCCCAAGCTCAATGAGCATCTGGATGCCGAGTCGCAGGCCCACTTTGACGGGCTGCGGGCGATCCTCGACGCGGCGGGTATCAGCTACCAGATCAACCCCTGCCTGGTGCGCGGTCTCGACTACTACGGCAAGACGGTCTTTGAGTGGGTCACCGACAAACTCGGCGCCCAGGGCACCGTCTGTGCCGGTGGCCGTTTTGACGGTCTGGTGGAGCAGCTCGGCGGCAAGCCGACCCCGGCAGTCGGTTTCGCCATGGGGGTGGAGCGACTGGTGAGCCTGCTGGAGCTGGAGCAACTGCCTCTGGAGGAGTACCAGCCACACGCCTACATGGTGCTGGTGGGTGAGGCGGCGCAGAGTCAGGGGCTGGTGCTGGCCGAACAGCTGCGCGATGCCCTGCCGCTGCTGAGACTGGAGGTACACTGCGGTGGCGGTAGCTTTAAGAGCCAGTTCAAAAAGGCGGATAAGAGTGGCGCCATTATGGCACTGATTCTCGGTGATGATGAGGTGGCCAATAGCACGGTCGGGATAAAGTTTTTGCGTGAGGAGCGAGAGCAGCAGTCGCTACCGCGCGATGGTGCAATCGAATTAATGGCCACACAGCTGGCCGCAAACAGTTAAATAACGAAATAGAACAGGAGTTTACTGGGGTGGAAATCTACAACTCGGAACAGGAGCAGGTCGAAGCGCTCAAGGCGTGGTGGGAGAAAAATGGTCGCGATACCCTGATTGGATTGGCGGTGGTGCTGGCCTCTGTCTTTGGTTATCAACAGTGGGATGGCCATCGCAAAGGGGTGGCCGAGGCGGCCTCTATCCACTACCAGAAACTGGTGGAGATGATGCCCGGTGACCCGGTGGCAGCCAGCGAGGCGGGACAGTCCCTGATCGCCAACTACCCGGATAGTAGTTATGCGGTGATGGCCTCAATGGCGCTGGCGAAGCTGGCGGTAGAGGGGGGTGATCTGGATGCCGCTGCAGCCCATCTGCGCTCAGCGATGGAGAAGAGTGATCAGCCGGAAATCGCCGCACTGGCACGATTACGTCTGGCGCGGGTGGAGTTCGCTCAGGGCAAGCTTGATCAGGCACTGGCAACCGTCAATGGTGGGGAAAATGGTGGTGCTGTCGATGCCCTGCGAGGCGACATCCTGCTCGCTCAGGGCAAGGTGGATGCAGCGCGTGCGGCCTATACCGCCGCAGTGGCAGGACTCAGTGAGACACCAAACAAGCGTGAACTGGTGCAGACGAAGCTGGATGACCTGGCCAAGCAGGCCCCGACCACCAACAGTGTGGAGACGGGCGCTGAGTGAAACAGATAGCCCTTATTCTGCTGTCACTACTGCTTGTTGCCTGTAGCGGGGGCATTGACCCGGTCGAGCCGCCCAGTGAACTGACTGGCTTTAAACCAGAGTTGCGGCTGTTACCGAACTGGAGCCAGAGTGTTGGCAATGGCAGTGGTGGCAAATACCTCAGGCTGCAGCCACTGCTTGATGGTGAGCAGATTGTCGTGGCTGATCACTTTGGTCTGGTACGCGCCTTCGATGCGGTTAACGGCGAACGACTATGGCAGATGGACCTCGGGCGTACCATTAACGCGGGGGCAGGTTATGCCGAGGGAGTGCTTCTGTTTGGTGGCGATGCCGAAGTTTTTGCTATTGAGCGTAGTAGTGGGCGGTTACGCTGGAGCCAGGAGATCAGCAGCGAAGTGCTGGCGGCGCCTGTCGCTGAAGGTGACACGATTGTGGTCCATGCGGTGGATGGTTCCATTAGCGCACTTAACCGGCATGATGGGGCGATTCTCTGGCGCCACCATGAGAATGTGCCGAGTCTGACTTTGCGTGGTACCAGCAGGCCACTTATCGTTAACGGTAGCCGGGTTGTTGTGGGGGGAGCGGCCGGTCAGGTCGTTGCACTTGAGCTGCAAAGTGGCAACCTGTTGTGGAGTAGTGCTGTAGCGACGGCACGTGGACGTACCGATCTGGAGCGTATGGTCGACGTGGATGCCGAAC
>JAOUQQ010000027.1 GCA_029879245.1 Chromatiales bacterium
TTAGGTTTGGTCTCTCATCATATCTTTACGTAAGCAAAGACACGACGGAGTACCCACACAAATTATCTAGCCTAATTGTTAAAGAGCGTTTCGCTGTAGCAGCGAAGAGGCCGGTATTCTACCGACATCCAGTCCATTGTCAATAAATATTGCAGATTATTTACATGTTAGTTCAGTGAAAATTGCCTCCACAACTGACAGTCTACTCATAACTATCATGCAGGCTTTTCCCTGCCTTCACTCGGCACCTCTACCGCCAAGGAAGGGGCGCATTATACGCACCGCAAAGGGGTGTGCAAGAAAAAGTTTTCGACTTCGATAAATAATGTTAATAATTCTGTTAAATCAGCTAGTTAGAGCTGGATTCACCCTAATTCAGGGTCACTCGAGCAAATCGGCGCTTACCGACCTGATATATGTGGGTCGTATTGGCGGAAATTTCCAGTTTTTTATCTTCGATCTTCTCGCCATCAATTCGTACCCCGCCCTGCTGCACCATCCTCATCGCCTCAGAGGTACTCTTCACCAACTGTGCCTGAGCCAAAAGACTCGAGAGAGGCAAACTGTTACCCCCATTATCCAGAGTGATCTCTGGTATCTCATCGGGCATCGCCCCCTTCTGGAAGCGGGCGATAAAGTTATCGCGGGCCTGTGCCCCGGCTCGCTCGCCGTGGAAACGGTCCACCAGCTCCTCGCCGAGGAGGAATTTGATGTCACGGGGATTACGTCCCCCATCAATCTCCACCTTAAAGCCTTCGATCTCCCCCATCGGACGGAAACTTAGCAGCTCAAAGTAACGCCACATCAGCTCATCAGAGATCGACATCAGTTTGCCGAACTGCTCATCAGGGGTATCATTAATGCCGATATAGTTGTTAAGCGACTTGGACATCTTCTGTACCCCGTCCAGTCCTTCAAGGATCGGCATGGTGAGTACACACTGCGGCTTCTGGCCGAAAGACTCCTGCAGCTGACGGCCCACCAGCAGGTTGAATTTCTGATCTGTGCCGCCCAGCTCTACATCCGCCTTCATCGCCACCGAATCGTAGCCCTGGATCAGCGGGTAGAGGAATTCATGAATGGCGATGGGCTGGCCGCCACTGTAGCGTTTGGAAAAGTCGTCGCGCTCCAGCATCCGTGCCACGGTGTGGCGGGCGGCGAGTTGAATAAGCTCGGCCGAATCCATCGCATTCATCCAGCTGGAATTGAAGAGCACGGTGGTCTTCTCGCGATCGAGGATCTTGAAGATCTGGTGCTCGTAGGTCTGAGCGTTGGCAATCACCTCATCACGGGTCAGCGGTGGGCGGGTGGCGCTCTTGCCGGTGGGGTCACCGATCATCGCGGTAAAATCGCCTATGAGGAATAATACCTCATGGCCCAGCTCCTGAAACTGGCGTAGCTTGTTGATGAGTACCGTATGACCCAGATGGAGATCGGGGGCCGTCGGGTCAAATCCGGCCTTAATGCGTAGCGGCCGCCCCTCTTTAAGCTTGGCGATCAGCTCCCCCTCGACCAGTATCTCCTCACTCCCGCGTTTGATCAGCGCCAGCGCCTCATCAAGCGTTGCCATTACTCTCTCCAAGCCGGTAAAAAAACCGGCGTAGGTTACCACAGGCTATCCAATCACTACAGAATATGGCTACAATCATTGACCTGGCGTCAAAGTGACGCTATGTTTGGTATAAAAATTCGAGAAAATTCCGTGGATTACAATAGATACTTAAACCGGGACTGCAAGATGATTGATCGTAATGAGGAGAAAAAACGCCCTAAAATCGAGCGGCGCCACCTCCACCTGCTCGCGATCGCCTCTATCGCACTGGGGCTAATCACCCTGATCATTCCCACAGATGAGGCTGAGGCCACTCGCCAGCTAGCTAAAACCCACTCCCAGCCTGCCGAAGCACAACTCAGTGAATTGCTCGCACTACCTGCCCCAGTTGCGACTGGCAACGAGGCAATCGCTACACCAGATAGCGACTCACTCACTCCCTGGCAGGAGGTTACAGTTAAATCAGGCGACACCCTTTCGCAGATATTCAATGAATTAGGCCTTGACCCCCAACAGCTCCATGCTGTGCTTCAGGCGGATAAAGAGGAGCAATTTCTACGTCTGCTGCGTCCCAAGCAGATCCTGCAGTTTCAGATCAGCGACAATCAGCTACAGGCGATGCAGTACAAACTCAGTGCCTCCAGAAGTCTCCATATCCAGCGTGACGGTGATGCTTTCTTAAGCCAGTTAGTGGAAAAGGTTATTGAGAAACGCCTGACCCATGCCGGAGGGAAAATTGACAGCTCTCTCTTCCTTGCGGGACAGGAGGCTGGTCTCTCCGACAACCTGATTATGGAACTAGTCGGCATCTTTGGCTGGGATATCGACTTTGCTCTGGATATTCGCAAGGGCGACACCTTCTCGCTGCTCTATGAGGAGGAGTATCTCGATGGTGAGAAGCTGCGCGACGGTCGAATCCTTGCGGCTGAGTTTAATAATCGCGGGGAGAGTTTCCGTGCGGTACTGTTTGCCGACCCTGAAGGTAACAGCCAGTACTACTCGGAGGATGGCAATAGTATGCGCAAGGCCTTCCTGCGCAGCCCTGTCGATTTTCGTCGCATCTCATCCAAATTCCAGCGTGAACGCTACCACCCTGTGCTGGGTAAGAAACGTCCTCACCGTGGCGTTGACTACGCGGCATCAACGGGTACCCCGATCAAGGCCGCTGGCGATGGTAAGGTGATATTCCGTGGCACCAAGGGTGGCTACGGTCGTACCGTCATTCTGCAGCACGGTGGTAAATACACTACCCTCTATGCACACATGTCCAGCTTCCGTAAAGGGGTTGGTAATGGCAGCCGCGTCAAACAGGGACAGGTCATCGGCTATGTAGGCAAAAGTGGTGTTGCCACCGGCCCCCATCTTCACTACGAATTCCGTGTGGATGGGGTACATCGCAACCCACTGACGGTAAAATTCCCTGATGCGGCCCCTGTGCCGGAAAAATACAGGACCGCCTTCATGCAAGCCACTGAGCAGCTTCTTGCGCAACTGGATCTGTTCAAACGCGTACAGGTTGCCTCTAACGCGCAATAATCCCGGCCTCCACCCACCATGGCTGACTACTACATCGGAGTGATGAGCGGAACCAGCATGGATGCGGTGGATGCTGTAATTGTCGATTTTTCCACTCATCCCCCTCAATTGCTCGCCTCCCACAGCCGAGAGGTCAGTACACCACTGCGTGAAGAGTTACTCGAACTGGCTCAACCGGGTAACAATGAAATCGATCGCATGGCGCTACTGGATCGCCAGATCGGTAATCTCATTGCCGAACTTTGTAACGAGCTGATCACGACAACTGACATCAACAGGGAACAGATCGCAGCAATCGGCAGCCATGGCCAGACCATTCGCCATGCCCCCGATAGCACTCCCTCCTACACAGTCCAGATCGGTGACCCCAACACCATCGCACAGCTAACCGGCCTCTCCACGGTTGCCGACTTTCGGCGTCGTGACATGGTCGTTGGCGGGCAGGGGGCGCCACTGGTCCCAGCCTTCCATCAGGCACTTTTTCAGTGTGATGAGAAAAATCGCGTGGTCATGAACATTGGAGGTATCGCCAACATCACCGTGCTACCCGCTGGCGCCTCAGGTCAGGTATTTGGTTTCGACACCGGACCCGGCAATATGCTGATGGACGCATGGATCCAGCACCACCTCAATCAACCCTACGATACCGATGGAGACTGGGCCAGCAGTGGAGCTATCGAACCGGAGCTACTGGGGCACCTGTTACGCGACCCCTACCTGGGTAAGCCACCACCAAAGTCGACCGGACGGGAGCACTACAGTCTGAAGTGGCTGGAACCGCACCTGCAGAAGGAATACGCGCTAGAAGATGTGCAGGCTACCCTGTGTGAATTTACTGCGATTTCCGCCACATCCGCCATACGCCAGTTTGCCCCGCAGACTGAAGAGATCTTCGTCTGTGGTGGCGGTACCCGCAACAGCTATCTGATGGAGCGTATTACCCACAATCTGGTTGGGTGTAGATTCAACACTACAGCCGAGCTTGGTGTCGACCCGCAGTGGGTAGAGGCGATGGCCTTTGCCTGGTTGGCCCGTCAGACCCTGCTCCATCTGCCGGGTAACCTGCCCGCTGTGACTGGGGCCAGCCAGTCGGTAATACTGGGGGCTATCTACCCCGCACCCTAACGTTGGTGCAGGTGAACATAGTCCCGTATCGGCTCACCGGTGTAGACCTGAGTAGGACGGAAGATACGGTTATCGGCCAACTGCTCACGCCAGTGTGCCAACCAGCCTGCTGAACGGGAAATGGCAAAGATGGGGGTGAACTGATCGGTACGAATCCCCAGCTCGTTGTAAAGGATGCCAGAGTAGTAGTCGACGTTAGGGAAGATGCCCCGCTCCCCCAGTCGCTCGTTAGCGATCTCCTCCAGCTTCTTGGCAGTCTCATAGAGCTGGTTATCCGCCATGCCATGGCGCACCGCCAGTTTTTCCAGATGCTTCTGCAGAATGTTGGCGCGGGGGTCTTTCACCGAATATTCACGGTGACCATAGCCCCAGATCTTCTCCTTCGCCTCCATCTGCTTATCAAACCACTTCTGTACATTCTCCGGGCGTCCAATACGCTTGAGCATATCCACCACCTTCTCATTGGCACCGCCATGCAGCGGCCCAGAGAGGGTACCTATGGCAGCGGCGATCACCCCATAAGGGCTAGCCAGGGTAGAACCCGTTACCAGAGCAGCGAAGGTGGAGGCGTTAATAGTGTGCTCGGCGTGCAGCACCAGGCAGCTGTCCATGATCTGGGCGTGCAGCGGCTCAGGCTCCACTCCCTTAAGCATGTAGAGGAAATTCTCCGCGGTGGTCATGTCGGTACGCGGCTCGATGGGATCGTAGCCCTTACGGATATGCTCCCACATCGCCACAATCACCGGGATGCGGGCGATAATCTTCACCGACATGTTGTGAATATAGTTGAGGTCCTCACACAGGTCAGAGCCGGTCAGGCACGCATTGCCTGGATAGAACATTCCCAGGCTAGCCACTGCAGTCTGCAACATCTCCATCGGATGACCGGTTGCGGGGAGTTTCTTCATAATTTCGCGGACATTGTACTTCACCCGACGGTTACGGCGCAGATGATCATCAAAGTCACTCAGCTCATCGACCGTCGGCAAACGCCCATCCAGCAGCAGCAGCGTCGTCTCTTCGAAGGAGCTATATTCCGCCAGCTGCTCTACCGGATAACCACGATAGGCAAGGATCCCCTTCTCGCCGTCGATGTAAGAGATGTTTGATCGGGTGGCGGGTACACCCTCAAGTCCCGGCAGGTAGTCGCTCATACGAAACACTCCCTCAAATCAGATAACAGGCTATCGCCCTACAATACAATAGTCTTTTACTTGGGTATAGACGTCAAAATAGTGTTCTTCAACCCCCAGAAACAACAGAGCCCGGGCGTTCACCACGCCCGGGCCCCGTAATATCACCTTTGCAAGGGGGCGATCTACGGTGAGAATGAGGAGCCGCAACCACAGGTAGTGGTCGCATTGGGGTTACGAATAACGAACTGCGCCCCCTCCAGGTCCTCCTTATAGTCGATCTCGGCACCGACCATGTATTGATAACTCATCGGGTCGATCAGCAGGGTCACACCATTCTTCTCAACTGCGGTATCCCCGTCATTGATCGCCTCATCAAAGGTGAATCCGTACTGAAAACCGGAGCAGCCACCACCGGTGACATAGACACGCAACTTCAGATTGTCATTGCCCTCCTCCTCGATCAGCGACCTCACCTTGTTGGCGGCGCTATCGGTAAAGATCAGGGGGCTCTCGCTATCACTCATGTTACTTCTCCAGAATCGGGGATTTCAGACTATATCGTGGTTAGCTTAACCATTTCCAACTCATTTAGTCAAGATTACTCGTTTTCGGCAAATTTATCGGAACTGAGTAGCTCAACCTTGGGGGCGGGCTGATAATCCTCCTGCTTGTGCACCAGACTACCGTTAACCTCGGCCCCTCGTACCATTTCAATAAACTTATAGTAGACATTACCGGTCACCCGCGCCTTTTCGGCCAGCTCAATGTGATCGGCGGCGTGAACATCACCCTTTACACTGCCGTTGAGGACAATATTGGGCACCCTCACCTCACCTTCGATATGACCACGCTCACTCAGACTAAGCACCGAGCCACTATCGGGCTCAGCAAACACGTTACCTTTGATGGTACCGTCCACATGCAGGCCCCCACTAAAGACGATATCGCCCTGCAACTCGGAGTTCTGCCCAATCAGGGTGTCGATCTTGGTCCCCTTTGAGGCCGATTTGCTGCTACTTCCAAACATCTCTAATTTCTCTCCCCAACCACCCAGTCAAATGCCTGAGTCAGTTTCTTGTCGGCCCGGTTCTTGGGCTTTACGGTTAAGTTAACTTTAATCGGCTCAAACTCTTCAGGCAATACAAAGTCTCCCTCAAGAATCTGGAAATATTTGAAACTAAACGGCAATCCATCCTTGTCTTTGGTTCCTCCCAACTGGTTCAGGGCATAGCTTTTTCCCTCACCGCCCTGCAGGCCCTCTACCTCCAGTTGCAGATCACCCCTGGCCAATCTACCACTATTCAGTACCTGGGTCAGTACAACCTTAAAGTCATATTGGTGCTCCTGAACTCCTTTGCTAAGGGCAAAATCCTGCAGTTTCAACCCCTGGCTGGAGTCCTTGGGCGAGACAATACCGCGATAGAAAGCAAGCTCCTCCTTAAGCTCCAGGATCTCATCCTGTAGCCCTGTCACCGTCCCTTCAAGCTGTTTGTAAGCCTGTCGCTCTATCTGGGTACTACGCTCCAGAATCGCATTCTCCTCTCTCAGGGTACGCTGTTGCTGCTCCCCCTCATCCAGCTGTCTCTCCAGCTCTGAGAGGGAGTCAGAGGCGGCAACAACATCGAAACCCGCACGGTAACGACCCAGTTCAAAGGCTCCCCATGCCAAAAGAAAACCAAACACGACCATGCCGGCTATGGCGGCTCGTGAGTGCCAGACTGAACGGCGTTTTATGACCAGATGGCTCATGGCAAGAGTGCCACCTGCCCCAGACCGCACTGCTCATCCAGACCAAACATCACATTCATATTCTGTACAGCCTGACCGGAGGCACCCTTCACCAGATTGTCGATAACTGAGAGAATCACCACAGTATCACCGCCGCCCGGGCGGTGGATGGCGATACGACAGTGGTTGGCCCCCTTCACTGAACGGGTCTCCGGGTGGCTGCCAGCGGGCATCACATCAACAAAATATTCCCCCTGGTAACGCTCCTCGTAGAGGGCCTGCAGGTCACCCGGTTCCCCCTTGAGGGTAGCGTAGAGGGTGGCATGGATGCCGCGAATCATCGGCGTGAGGTGTGGCACAAAGGTCAGTCCGATCTGGTGGCCAGCCACCATCGAGAGTTTCTCGCTGATCTCCGGCTGGTGGCGATGCCCCGCCACCGCATAGGCCTTCATGCTCTCGCTCGCCTCGCACAGCAGGGTACCGACGTTGGCCTTACGCCCGGCGCCACTCACCCCCGATTTGGTATCGGCGATAAGTCGCGAGGTATCGATAAGGTCATTTTCAATCAGCGGCAGAAAGCCAAGTTGGGTAGCAGTGGGGTAGCAACCGGGGCAGGCGATCAGCTGCGCAGCCTTGATCTGCTCACGATTGAGCTCCGGCAGGCCATAGACCGCCTGCTCGACCAGATCGGCACGGGTATGGTCCATGCCATACCACCGCTCCCAGACAGCGATATCTTTGATACGGAAATCGGCCCCCAGATCGATCACCCGGACCCCGCGCTCCAGCAACTCTCCGGCGCCGGCCATCGCCACACCATGCGGGGTAGCGTAGAAGACCACATCGCACTGCGCCAACAGCTCTATGTCGGGTTCAGTAAAGGCGAGATCGACATGCCCGCGCAGATTGGGGAACATGTCGGCCACCGCCACCCCGGCCTCGGAACGCGAGGTGATCACCTTCAGATCAACCTGTGGGTGCACAGCCAGCAACCGCAACAGTTCGACGCCGGTGTACCCGGTTCCGCCGACGATACCTACCTTGATCATGACTCCCCTGTAATTTTCCACATAAAACTCAATGGGGTGCATCATAAGAGAGCCAGTGCAAAAGAGAAAGGGCATAATCGTCATTATTCGGACTATCTGACTCCCTCTGGCATAATGTCCGTCATATCGAAACAGGAACAAACCGTTGCTCGATCGTCTGCGTCACCGTCTCGCCCGTGCCGAGGCACTACCCCTGCTCTCCCTGCTCGGCATCCTCACCGGGATACTGGCAGGGGGTGTTATTCTGCTTTTTCGCCTCTCCATTGAGGTGGTGCATGCACTGCTGCTGAGCGATAACAGTGGTGAAAATTTTGAGAGCCTCGCCTCACACTGGCGTCTGCTACTGCCTCTGGGTGGCGCCCTTGTGCTGGGAGTGCTATTTCAGCTACTTGCCCGCGATCGGCGTCAGGTGGGGGTTGTTCATGTGATGGAGCGCCTTACCTACCACCAGGGCCACCTGCCGTGGCAAAACGCGTTGGCTCAGTTCATCGGCGCCTTCGGCGCCATCGTCACAGGCAACTCGGTGGGGCGCGAGGGACCCGCCATCCATCTGGGGGCGGTCAACGGCAGCCTGCTCGGCCAGTGGCTCAAGCTGCCCCACAACTCGGTGCGCATCCTCGTCGCCTGCGGTGTGGCGGCCGCCATCGGCGCCTCCTTCAACACCCCACTGGCAGGGGTGATCTTCGCCATGGAGGTGGTAGTGATGGAGTACACCATCGTCAGCTTCACCCCGGTGATCCTCGCCGCCGTCAGCGCCACTGCATTAATGCGTCTGGTCTATGGCTCCGCCCCCGCCTTCGATGTCCCCGCCCTGCAGCTCGCATCGATGGGCGAACTGCCATTCGTCCTCTTCAGCGGCATCCTCATCGGGGTGCTGGGGGCGCTGTTTATTATGCTGCTGCGTCGCTTTACCACCCTTCTCATCGAGTGGCCAATCTGGCTGCGTATGACTCTGGCAGGGGGGGTAGGCGGGCTCTGTGCCCTCTTCGTCCCAGAGGTGATGGGGGTCGGCTACGACAGCGTTAACACGGCACTTCTGGGTGAGTATGCACTCACTGCTCTCGTTGCCATCGCGTTGATGAAGCTCCTTGCCACCACCGCCACCCTGGGACTGGGGATCCCCGGCGGTCTCATTGGCCCAACCCTGGTGGTGGGCGCCACAGCCGGGGGAGCACTGGGGGTAGTCGCCAACCACTTCTTCCCCGAGACCGCCTCCACCCCGGGGCTCTACGCCATGATCGGGATGGCGGCGATGATGGGCGGCACCCTGCAGGCACCGCTAGCGGCCCTGATGGCGATGCTGGAGCTGACCGCCAACCCCAACCTGCTACTGCCGGGGATGCTGGCGGTGGTCGCCGCTACCATGACCAGCAGTGAACTGTTCAAACGTGGCCCCATCTTTCTTGAACTGCTGCGTGCCAAAGGGCTCGACTATAAAAACGACCCGGTGGCCCAGTCGCTGCGACGCCTTTCTGTGTTCGGGGTGATGAACCGTAACTTCGTTAGTTGCAATCAGCACCTGGATAACACTCAACTTCACGACCTGCTGGCAAAACGCCCCCACTGGCTGTTGATTCATGAGGACGATGAACGCCTGCCCCACAATCTGATGCCCGCAGCCGAACTTGCCCGCTACCTGGAGGGGCGCGAAGAGGGGGCCGAAACGATAGACCTGCTGGCGATCCCCGCCCGCCGCCTGCAGGCGACCCCGGTCGCCTTTCGTGCCACCCTTCAGGAGGGGTGGGAGGTACTGCAGGCACAGCAGGCCGAAGCGCTCTACGTGGTACGCGATACCCTTACCCGCCAACCTACGATTTTCGGTATCCTTAGCCGGGAGGATATCGAAGCCAACTACCTCTACAATACCCGTCCAACCAGTCAGTAACGAATCGAGAAGATGAAAAAACAACCCCTGATCGCCATCGTCTTTCTTATAGCCATTGCCGCCCTGCTCGGTTACCTCTGGCTCACCCCAAGCGGCATCAAACCCGCCCCCGCTATCAGCGTAACGACCCTGCAGGGCCAGACCATTAGTCTCAGCGCACTGCAGGGTCGCCCGGTAGTGGTCACCTTCTGGGCCACCACCTGCCCCGGCTGCATCAAGGAGATGCCCCACCTGGTCGAGCTATACAAAGAGCTCGGCCCCAAAGGGCTGGAGATCATCGGCATCGCCATGGAGTACGACCCGGAGGATCAGGTGCGCACCATGGTGGCGCAGAAGAAGCTCCCCTACCCCATCGCCATCGACAAAGATGGGACAGTCGCCCTCGCCTTTGGCGGTATCTCTCTCACCCCCAGCTCCTTTCTTATCGACACCCAGGGGCGCATCGTGCAGTACAAACTGGGCGAGATGGATATGGCCGCCCTGCACAGTCGCATTATCGCCATGCTCAATGCTAAAAAGGTCTGAGCCATGCTCTGGATAAAGGCCTTTCACATCATCTTCGTCGTCTCCTGGTTCGCCGGGCTCTTCTACCTGCCGCGCATCTTCGTCAACCATGCGATGGCCACCGAACCCGCCGAGATAGAACGACTAAAACTGATGGAGCACAAGCTCTACCGCTTCATGGCCCCGCTGGCGATCCTCGCCCTGATACTCGGCCTGTGGCTGTGGCTTGGCTACGGCATCGGCGGTGGCTGGATGCACGCCAAGCTGGCGCTGGTGGTGCTGCTCATCGGCTACCACCTATACTGCGGCCAACTGGTGAAGGTATTTGCTGCAGATAAAAACAGCCGCAGCCACAAATTCTACCGATTCTTTAACGAGGCGCCGGTGCTGATATTGATGGCGGTGACGATTTTGGTGGTGGTTAAGCCGTTCTAGGCCTCAACCGCCATTCGGCCCGAGGGCGCGCCGCCACGGATGGCGGTGCTTAACAGCGTCTGGAACGTGCTGTATGGGCCTCCTACAACACCATCTGCGGGAGCGGCGTCTCGCCGCGAACAGCCCTTGCCAACACCCATAAAAAAAGCGACCCGCAGGCCGCTTTCTCTAATCGCATCAACGCGAGTCGTTTCTCACCCCCTGCGGCGGCGGAACAAACGCTGTGAGCCTAGCAGGGCTAAAAGAAGGAAGGGATTAAAGGCACCGCCACCGCCACTACCGGGAACAGCGCTTAAGCTTACGTCCAGCGGGAAGGCATCATCGGCATCGAGCACACCATCATTGTCATCATCGGTGTCGCACACATTGCCCTGACCATCGGCGTCGGTGTCGAGCTGGTCGGCGTTGGCGGTGAGCGGGCAGTTATCGGCGTTGTCGCCCAGCCCATCACTGTCACCATCGGCGCTCTCGGTGGCATCGAGCGGGAAGGCATCGTCGGCATCCAGTACGCCATCTCCGTCATCATCCGCATCACAGACATTACCCTGGCCGTCACTGTCGGTATCGAGTTGATCGGCGTTGGCAATGAGCGGGCAGTTGTCTGTCGCATCCAGCACGCCATCGCCATCGTCATCAGAGTCTACGAGATCAGGAGAACCATCCAGGTCGGTATCCAACAGGCAATCCGTCCTGCTTGTCGAAGCACCACTCACTGTCGAATCACCCGCTGGACAACTCACAGCCACTACCGCCCCAATTGTATCGGTATAGCTGCCGACCGCACAGGCGGTTTGTACCAGGGCATTGGCGACGGGGACATAATACCCCGGTGCAGCGGCCACGCAGCTATAGGCACCATAGCTGCCGGCGAGGCAGCTCACGGCACGTGTGGGATCGGCGGGAAAGAGGTCGGTACTATCGCCCACCCCATCGCCATCGCTATCGACATCGGTGGTAAAGCTAATCTTGCTGGGCGTGTAGCCCAGTCCATCGTTGTTGACACTGTAGCCGACCAGGTAGAGGTCATATCCGGTACCGGCCGTCAGCCCCGTTACGCTAAAGGTAGCATCGGTCAGCTCAACCATATCACCGTTGCCAGCAGCAACCACGCCAACCGTTGCCAGAGCGACGCTATAATTACTCCCCGCCTTGACCTGAAGCGAGGTCGGTGCCGCACTGCCCTGCGCCACCACTATCCAGTAACCGGTGGCACTGACGTGAGAAAGTGCACTCAGCGTTTCACTGGTAACACCTGTACCCGAAACCCCCACCCCGGCAAGCCGCGGCACCAGTTCATCAAAATCGGCCCAGACGACGTGTCCGCCACGAACCAGCAGCGAATACAGCGTATATTTTTTGTCTGCTATACTCCCCATCTCAATACCCAGTAGAGCAAACGCGTCAGAAAACATAGCCGAAATATCGACCAATATCCCGCAAGTCGCACATGCATATACATCACTATGAGCAAACATTACGGCTTTCGCATATGTAGAGCCAGTCACCGGATGACTTGTGGATGACCAGAGGACCATAGGCTTAAAGTTGGGGAACACGTTCAGGTTGATACTCGGGTAAGAGCCGCAGGTTTCGACAATAGAGAGCAGCTCCTTAAAGTTGGGCAGGCGCCAGTCACTGTAGCCGGCCGTACGGCTATGGCTTGCCGCTGAGAGTGCGCCGCTCCAACCCACCCATGGATTAATTACGTTTGTAAAATCCTGGCAGGTAGCGCCAGAGAGCCCCTCGATACACTGCGTCCACATCAGCCCGGTCTTCAGGTGGGTGACGGTGCCATCGCCGTTAATCGTAAAATCGGACGTGGGGGTACTCTCTACGACAGACCCCAGGGCGTGCCCCCCGCTACAGACTGCCTGCGCCTCCATCACCATAGCTAACCCAAGCGCAAGAACAGCACCTGCACTCCAGCGCCTTATCACACCCTTTCTGTCATGCGTATTCATAAATTTACCCTCAATAATTTTAATCGGCACTGGCTCTGCCACTCTCTGGTGCGAGCGGTCTAAAGACGCCTCGTCACACAGGACTCATCATCAGAATGGCGCGCCGCGCACCAGCATCACATTAGTCGGGCCATCAAAAACTGACTTTGGATGGACACTCGATACCCCACCGAATGAAAAGCTGACTGCCCATGCATTGAGCCCGTTGGCATAAGCAAAAGAGCCGTCAGGTGCAAAGACTGCAGAACTAACGGTTGAAGCCGACCAGATCACCTCCCCACCAAAATTAGACGAGGCGGGAAAGTAATTGGGGTCGATATATGGATGACTGGTGCTCCCACCTCCGAAGTAGAGCAGGCTCTCCAGTTCACGCTTTGAGGGGACGCGCCAGTCGCTCTTGCCACAAAGCCCTGCCGCATTCACATCGGCTACATACTTTTCGGTGTCACAACGTGCCGGGTCGAAGCAGGCGTCACTACCCACACCGATGCCACTGTCAGGCACACCCGCCACCCCCCCGTTGATGGCAGGGTTGCTGTTGTACCAGGAGTACACCCAGTTGACATCTCTCAGGCCTCCATCGCTGACCTTCACCTCCCACTCCAGCCCGGTGAACAAATCGATATTGCAGGCCCAGTCAGTGGCACCCGCCCCAAGGGGGGCCGTTGCCGGCAGGTAAGTGCCACTATTTGACATCTTTATGTAGTCCAGACCGGCCGCACCACCACCCACCTTGGACATCCTGCCCGCGGCCGCGGCCGGGTCACGACCGTAGCGGCCATCCTGGCCTGGCATGGTGCTGGCATCGCCGGTATTGGCATCGCTACAGGCGACCAGGGTATTGCTGCCGTCATCGCAAAGAGTCTGGCCGGTATCGGGGAGGAAGGCGGCGTGCAGCGGGGTGGTAACCACCGTGGCCAGCAGGGGCCCTAACAGTAACCGGGGTATAGTCATGGGGTAACTCCGTGGTTGATTTGCAAACGGCTGTGTAGAGGGCACTTCCGGAGCCTTGTCCGGAAGAACCCAGGGACTCGAATCAATGCCAGGAGGTTATTCTCAATCATGAGTCTGAGGTTTAGTAGTCTCAGAATTGGGACTATGTGGTAGTTGTTGGCATGCTGTCTGACCATAACAAGATGCCATGGCGCATACAGCACTTAACGGCCGTGGTGTGACGTGGGGGATATCCGGTGTCGCTAACTACTCAGCCAGAGTGCGGTGAGCTGCGAGCGCCCGCGAACATTGAATTTATGGCACAGACGCTTGGTGTAGGTACTGACCGTGGCCGTAGTTAACGTCAGGGTTGTTGCAATATCCTTTGCCGATTTTCCCGTTAATAGTTCATTAAGTACCTGTCGTTCGAGTTGGGTGAGCGGCTTTTCTGCCAGCAGGATGCCGTGACTGAGCGCCACCTGTTGATGAAACCACTTCATGGAGCGGACTGCCGTAAAGAGCAGCTGTTTTTCTTTATCACCAAAATGCGGTCGAGCATGATTGATGCGATGAAAACCAAACCACGACTCGACATCTTCACCCAGAGGGACGGCCACAAGAATCCCGTCCTGCTTGCCCTGTGCGGCATGCATGGTTTGATAGAACTCAGACTCGAACCAGGACTGGGGCAGAACTTGGCTATTAATGTTGACGCGATACTCTCCGGCCATGCGCAGATGGGCAACGAAGCAGGCATCGACCTCGCCCTTCCTCAACCGGCGAAGATGCTGCTTGTAGGTGGCCCGACTCTCCGGCGAATCATGCAGGTGGTGCACCGCCGCCAGTCGCCAGCCGTTTATCGGGTCATTCACAAAGGCGTTTGACATCCGCACCCCGCCCATCCAGAAGGCATACTGGGCGTCGATAAGGCGGCAGAGCGATGCCAGAACATAATCCAGAGCCGCATCACTGCGAGATGCGCCAAATTGACTCATGCCATCCCAGAGTTCATGTATTGATTGCTCGGCGTCCATATTCTTCACTACTCTTATTCTGTCGTAAAAGTGGTCATTCCGATGTTAACACCATTACGGTAAACCCATAGCTACCATTAACCAGGTGTAGCGCCCCCCTCACCACGCACCACGCACCACGCACCACGCACCACCGTAGTCGCCACATATAGCTAACATGACAAGGCTTCTAGCAATACCCCCCTGCCCTCTCTTCGAATCTATAGCGGCTGCTCCGCCCCTCTCCTGTCGTGGGTGAGACCACCCGCTGCACACAGCCAGAAATATCTCTCTGGATCAGGTAATATCCACACCACCACTTTCCCCTGATATTTGGTAAAGAGAGCACCCATGGACCCACGCGAAGACCTCACCTGTCACTACCAGTGGCTGCGCCAGCACGGCAATAACGACTCCCACAGCGGTAACGCCTCGGTGCGGGTGGGGGATGACTTCTGGGTCACCCCCAGCGGCTGTTGTGCCGATACCCTGAGCGCGGATCAGCTGCTGCGCTGCGAACTGAATGGGGAGCCGGTTGAGGGGGCATCTCTCGATGCGCCGCTACACCGGCTGGTCTACCAGCGTAACCCCGAAGCGATTGCTGTGATCCACAGCCACGGCCCCTACACCGTGGCGATGACGATGGACGGTAACGACTTCACGCCCCCCGACTTCGAGGGGCAGTACTACTTCGACCACATCCCGGTGATCACCATCCCCTACAACCGCTACATTAGCGATGCGCCGGAGCAGGTGGCGGCGGTACTGGCCGAACACCCGATCATGGTGGTGCGCGGCCACGGGGTCTACGCCCAGGCGAAGAGTATCAACCTCGCCTACAAGTGGAGCTGTTCACTGGAGCTCTCGGCAAAGACCGCCTACCTCGCACTCCGCGCCGGTAAACTCTAGGAAATCACCACGATGTCGCAACCACACCCCAATATTGTGCTGGTCTTCGCCGGTAACGACCCCTCGGGCGGTGCCGGGATTCAGGCCGATATCGAGGCGATCGCCAGCATGGGCTGCCAGGCGGCGCCGGTGATCACAGCGCTGACGGTGCAGGACACGCAGAACGTGCTGCGCCTCGACCCGGTCGACTCGACGGTCGTCATAGAACAGGCCCGTGCGGTGCTGGAGGATATGCCAGTGGCGGCGATTAAGATCGGTCTGCTCGCCACGCTGGAGAATATCGAGGCAATCCACACCCTGCTCACCGACTACCCCGACCTTCCCGTGGTGATGGATCCGATCCTGCGCGCTGGGGGCGGTTCACGCCTCAGCAGCGATGAGATGCACACGGCGATGCGCGAGCTGCTCTTTCCGCTGGTGACGGTGCTCACCCCCAACAGCGAGGAGGCGCGCACCCTCGCCCACGAGGCCGACACCCTCGACGCCTGCGCCCAGGAGCTACTGAGCGACGGCTGCGAGCTGGTGCTGATCACCGGTACCCACGAGTCGACCGAAACCGTGGACAACCGCCTCTACGGCAACAGCCGCCACCTCGACACCTTCTCCTGGGAGCGGTTGCCCCACAGCTACCACGGCTCGGGCTGCACCCTCGCCTCCGCCATCGCCGGGCTGCTGGCCCAAGGCCTGGAACCCTTCACCGCGATTCACGAGGCGCAGGAGTACACCTGGGAGGCGCTGCGCAACGGCTATCGCATCGGCATGGGCCAGCACCACCCCAACCGCCTGTTCTGGGCGAGAAGCGATGAGGATGAGGAGTAAGTAATGGCTCACCTACCACGTGGCCTTTACGCCATTACCGACAGCAAACTGCTCTCGCCCGACGGCATCGTCGAGGCGGTGGCCCTAGCCATCCAGGGCGGGGCGCAGGTGATCCAGTACCGCAACAAGGGCGGCGATGCCGGGCAGCGCCAGTGGGAGGCGGGCGACCTGAATAATATGTGCCGTGCCCTCGGCGTGCCGCTGATCATTAATGATGATGTGGAGCTGGCCGCCCAGGTGATGGCCGCCGGGGTGCACCTCGGCAAGGAGGATGGCGACATCGCCGCCGCCCGCGCCCAACTCGGCCCACGCGCCCTCATCGGCGTCTCCTGTTACAACGATATCGAGCTCGCCATCGCCGCCGAACAGGCGGGGGCCAACTACGTCGCCTTCGGCAGCTTCTTCCCCTCGCGGGTCAAGCCCGATGCGGTCAAGGCCGAGGTCGCCCTGATCCACGAGGCCAAACAGAAATTGAAAATCCCGGTGGTTGCCATCGGCGGCATCACCGCCGACAATGGCGCGCAACTGGTGGAGGCAGGCGCCGACATGCTCGCTGTGATCACCGAGGTGTTCGGCCAGGCCGACATCAAGGCCGCCGCCGCGAAGATCGCCCAACTCTTTGAATAATCGAGCACGACAGGAAACGCACCATGCCCAACGCACACGAACTCTTTGAAGCCGCCCAGAGACACATCCCCGGCGGGGTCAACTCGCCGGTACGCGCCTTCAAGGGGGTCGGCGGCGAGCCGATCTTCTTCAAGCGCGCCGAGGGGGCCTACACCTACGCCGAGACCGGCGAGAGGTTCATCGACTACGTCGCCAGCTGGGGGCCGATGGTCGCGGGCCACGCCCACCCGGCGGTGATCAAGGCGGTGCAGGAGACGGCAGCCAATGGCCTCTCCTTCGGCGCCCCCACCGTGATCGAGACGGTGATGGCCGACAAGCTGGTGGAGCTGGTCCCCTCGATGGACATGGTGCGCATGGTATCTAGCGGCACCGAGGCGACGATGAGCGCCATCCGTCTCGCCCGCGGCTACACCGGGCGCGACAAGATCGTCAAGTTCGAGGGGTGCTACCACGGCCACTCCGACTCGCTGCTGGTAAAGGCCGGCTCAGGCATGCTCACCCTGGGCGAGCCGAGCTCCCCCGGCGTACCGGCGGCCCTGGCCGAGCACACCGTCACCCTCCCCTACAACGACATCGCGGCGGTAAAGAAGGCCTTCGCCGAGGTGGGTAAGGAGATCGCCTGCATCATCGTCGAGCCGGTGGCCGGCAACATGAACTGCATCCCGCCGGTGCCCGGCTTCCTCGAAGGCCTGCGCGAGGTGTGCGATGCCCACGGCAGCGTGCTGATCTTCGACGAGGTGATGACCGGCTTCCGCGTCTCCCTCGGCGGCGCCCAGGGCCACTACGGCGTCAAACCCGACATGACCACCCTCGGCAAGGTGGTCGGCGGCGGCATGCCGGTGGGCGCCTTCGGCGGCAAGCGCGAGATCATGCACAAGCTCGCCCCCCTCGGCCCGGTCTACCAGGCAGGCACCCTCTCCGGTAACCCGGTCGCCATGGCCGCGGGCCTGGCCACCATGAAGCTGGTCGAGCAGCCCGGCTTCTACGAGGGGATCAGCGCCAAGGTGGAGCGCCTGGTCAACGGCATCATGGCCGAGGCAAAGAAGGCCGGGATCCCGATGAGCGAAAACCACATCGGCGGCATGTTCGGCCTGTTCTTCACTGAAGAAGAGAAGATCACCTCCTACGGCCAGGCCGTCGAAAAAGGCGACGGCGAACGCTTCAACAAATTCTTCCACGGTATGTTGAAGGAAGGGGTTTATCTGGCACCTTCTGCGTTTGAGGCAGGCTTTGTATCAAGCGCTCATACCGATGCGGATATTGATGAGACGATTGCTGCTGCGGGACGGGTGTTGGCGACGCTGTAAACTCTTGTGTAAGGGTGGGCGCGGTGTTGTGGCCACGGTGGTTCATCCAATCCACCCCCTGCCAACGTCAATAATTAAGTATTGTGTCTCCTGAACTGGTCACAAAAGTAGCGGGCGATGGTGGTAACAACCTGCGTGACCGCCAATAAAAAAGAAAGCCCCTTTGCCTATTGACAAGGGGGCCAACTTCATATCACCAACAGCTCATCAGATACATTAGAGCAACATCATTACTTAATAATAAACACTAACCTGTCTGTATCCGTAGCTGTACGGCCATCAGCACGCAAACCATCCAAAGAGAGAACAAGTGTATTTCTTCCAGAAGTTAAAGGAAGATTAACGACTGAAGTAATTCCAGCTGCAACGTTAAATTGGCTACCAATATCAACACCATTAAGAGTTGCCGAGAAGCTGGCAGGAGTAATATCGCTACCAAATACTACTGCTAATGGGTAACTAGTGGTGTTAACAGGAAGAGAAACCGTTGTCGAATCAGTTGGATTAGCATACCTCAAGAATGTATTAACGTCAGAGGAGCGCTGTCCTTTACCGTCAATTAGCACTCGTTCACTAGGAAGAACAGGCCCTATAACAGTGCGTTTCACCCAGAATGTCTTTGGGTCAGGGCATGGGCTATTTTCTTCTCCGCAAAGTTCGCCATACTCTTCATATGGTGAACCTTCTCCCATATCAATCTTTGGCTTTAAAAGTGCCACGGTTGCGCCAGGTGGTACGCGAGAATGTAACACAAATGATCCGAGAACCTCGCCGGGAGAAAGGTAGTCAATCGGCTGACCCCAGTCTATCGCTGGCATCCAAGTGACATCGCCTCCTACACTAATGACAGACTCCCACCCAATAGGCGTCTCGACGCCCAAGGCAAGAGACTTTCCGGTATCTGCTGAGTAATCACGCTTCAGTCTTTCATCACTCACCAATCCAGCTCTATCCATAAATTTCTTATCTTCTGTTGAGGTGGGTACTGAAGCGGGACTCACATCCACCCCCCATACCTTAACAGAGGCAAAGCTAGATGACGGGTTAGTGACTGTATACATATATGTGTAAATGCCAGTTTCCGAGTTGTATGTCACATTCGTGTCGACTTTCGAGTCTGTTATATCAGGCTCAGTCCATGAGGCAATAGTCCCCCCCCCGTAAGACAAGAAAACAAATGCATATAGAATGTACTGTAATAACTTCATTTTCATCATCCTTTTATATCCGGTTAAGCTATTGCTCAAGCATTACAGTGTCACAACGAAAGTGGTGATCATGAATATAACGGCATGCATGCCTTAAATCTCCAAATCCCTCAAACACCATCAGCAGATACTCCCTTTCCGTTGCGTTCAAATCCATAACGTTATACACGTTAACATCAACATCGTTTCCAATTTCATGCGAGACATGTCCTTGGTGCGGGGGACAGTTCGGTTGCATGCTTCCGCAAACATCGAACACGCCACCAAAAGGTAAGCTCATATCATTGTAACTCATTACTATCCGATTCTCTGGCAGCTCTCCAGCATCTATTTGCTCCTGCATCCATCGCCATGCCACCCCTTGTAGTAGAGCATTCATACCAGGCGTAGCATAATTGTTATGTTGGTGCGCATTTTCACCGTTCGATGATTGATACAGGTTAATGATGTCGGAGGCTGGCACAGGAATAAGGCCTGGGATCTTTATCACCAAGCCACCTTCTCCCTGACCAGTCAATACACCATCTGGCGTCTCAACTGTTGCAACCGCAACGACGCGCTCTTCTACACCAGCAATACCAGATGAGTAAGCAGCTTTAACTAGACCAGAAGAATCTGAGATGTCTGATGTCGTGGTGGTCCCATTCTCGAATGTGCCGGTACCACTTTGCTCGCCAAGATGGGTATGACCGCCACTACCTGGTACGGTTAATGTACTAATCTCAACATTAGCATCAGGAAGAGGGATATTTTTACACCCTGAGTCTGTCACAACGACTGCAACATCAGCATTCTCAGATGGGCTGTGAGGGATGCCGTTACCACCTATCACTTTGGGTTTAATCTCGTTCGGCCATACACCAATAGAGACATGAGGACCTGTAGACTTTAGATCAACGAAATTATCGAAAACTTGGATCGCGCTTCCGTCAGCTGGTGTATATGTTAATCGAACGTTCCATTCACCAAGCGCTACGCATTTTGATTCATAAGCCAGCTCAAATGGTCCACCATTAGATCCACAGTAAGTAGATCCTGACCAGGCAAATACAAAACACCGGCTCCTGCCACCAAGTGACTGTACATATTTGAGTTGTTCTCTCGCAACTCGCGTACCATCTGGCCTAAGGAACTCCCATACCCACTTGTCCTGGTCTACTGCACCAGAGATGTTGATTGCCAAGCCAAGCCAAGCATCACTTAGCATCGCTGTACCATCAGTTACAGCATTGCCGGGGTGGTAGAATACCTGACTTGTTGTTGGATATGCGTATAGAGAGTTTATTTGTGTTACAGCGGCATAACTTGATACTGGAAGTATGCAGGCAGTAACGATCAACAAACGAAGATATAATGATATATTGTTATGTATGTTCCAGATGTGTCGCATCGACCTTCCTCCCTGAATTGTTGTTCGTCGAATAACCCTGCTCCAATTAAGCTATTAAGTCAAGGCATCATGTATGGCCCTGTGAATCAATTACAGAACGTTCAGGGCACACAATACTTAATCATCCCGACTACACTTCGGCCCATAATCAATGGGTCAGAGTCTGAGGGATCCCCACGAATTCACCAACCATACCCATGCCCCGCTATCTGAGCAACCAATCTTCATAGGCCTCATTTAGCCGGCTATCGCTCAAATTGATTCGTCTGTCATTTGAAACCCTTAAACCAAGTTGGGTGGGTTGGATGAAATCGCGTGGGCACCAAAACCCTGCCCACCCTACTCCCCCACTACCCCAACACCGAAACAATAAAATCCGCAACGGCCCGCACCCTCGGCATCTCTCGCACGTCCCTGTGGTAAACCAGCCACATCTCGTGTTCGTTTAGCTCAACGCTTTTCAATACCTGCACCAGTTGTGGATGGTTGCGGGCAAACAGGTGTGGATGCACGCCGATCCCCACCCCGGCGACTGTCGCTCGGAGGCGACTGGAGGTGCTGTCGCTACACAGTGCCGGGGCCATCGTCGCCGCCTGCTCCAACAGCCAACGATTCTCCGGCAGGGAGGCAAGTTGCTCTCCGTAGGCAATGAGCCGATGCCTGCTCAGCTCCTCGGTTCTCACGGGCGTGCCAAAGTTTTTAAGGTACTCCTGCGAGGCGTATAGCCCCAGGGGCATTTGGGCGAGTCGTCTCGCCACCAGGTTGGACTCCGTCGGGCGAAACAGCCGTATCGCCATATCCGCCTCTCCCTGTGTCAGGTTGGCGGTGCTTGGCGAGACGTTAAGCTCCAGGCTGATCGATGGATAGTCGCGATAGAAACCTTGCAGTTGTGGCACCACCACCTCATGGCACAGGCCCTCCGGCAGGGCTATACGAACCTTGCCGTTGAGCCCACTATCATCCCCCAGCGTTCGTTCCAGCTTTACCATCTGCTCCTGAATGAGGCGGGCATGTTCCAGTAGTGCCACGCCATCCTGGGTCAGCGTCAGCCCCTTCACCGTGCGCTGAAACAGTTTCACCGCCAGTTCCTGCTCCAGGTTATCAATATGCCGCCCGACGGTCGGCTGATTGGAGTCCAGTGCCCTGGCGGCGGCTGTCAGGCTGCCCGCCTCTGCGGCAGCAACGAAGTAACGCAAACCATCCCAATTAATATTATTCATATTTGTATTATTGATATCGAGTTTAAGTTATTTACGATACTCATTCGTATCGCCTAGTATGTCAAACCGTTGTTAGAAAGTGTGGAAGAGAACAATGACCTCCTCGGAGATGAAACTACTGGCCCAGCAGTTGGCCTGCCCATTGGGTGAGGCTGGCAGTGAAGTGGCTGACAGGATGACGGCAACCAATGCCCTCATCATTGCCCGTTGCATCGACGCCCTGGCACCACAGGCGGGGGAGACTATTGCTGAGATCGGCCCCGGCAACGGTCTACTCTCACAACCCATTGCCCAGGCATTGGGGGAGACCGGTCACTACATCGGCATCGAGCACTCAGCCCTGATGGCGACAAAAATTGCTGAAAATCTTGATACCCGTGGCGGATGCGCTATCACCCTGCATCAGTGTGATTACCAGCTTGCCCCGGTCAACAGAGCGAGCCTGGATGGTTTGATGGCGGTCAACCTGCTCTACTTTATTCAGGACTTACCGACCCTGTTCAGCACCCTGATGCAATGGCTAAAACCGGGAGGACGCCTGGTTCTGGGGGTGCGTTCCGCGCAGGTAATGCAGCAGTTTCCTTTCAGCCGCTTTGGTTTTATCAACCGTGAAATAGAGGAAATCGAACAGGGCCTGCTGCATGCAGGATTTACCGATTGCACCAGTGCCAACTACGTTGAGGGAAGCGTCACCCTTGATGAGGCAACACTCCCTATTGATAGTCTGATCTTCACTGCCCACAAGCCGAAATAGTCCACGCCGTCACCAGTAAAAGAGGTATTCCCGATGCGCCAACAACTCTCATTTCACGGCAAACCCATCGCCATCACCCTGAGTGACGCAGCCGCGGCGCAAAGTCAGAAGATGAGCGACCCTCTGCTGATGGAGATCCAGATCTACTTCAGCTGTGTACTGGTAAAGCGGGCCGCCATCTACAGTGCCACCCCGCAGAAGGGGGCCTGGCAACTGGGGCAGGAGGAGTTCGACGCCCTGCTGGGGAGTGCCCAGTCTGTCAGTGGCAAACTGCTGCTGCGCTTTAATACCGTGATGACCAAGGTCTGCCCCGTCGCCGACTACCTCGGTCCTCCCCCCGTCTCTGACTTTGAGATTGTACGCAAGGAGGCCTTTGTCCCCCACTGGTTGAAGATTGATTACGTCAACGATGAATGGGTGGGCGACTACGGCTGGCATGAGAGTAACGAGCCGGGATTAAGCACCGTACAGATCAGGGGGGCCGCCATCCGCTCACACGCCACCTGAGCCCGCCACACCCCCTCCCGTTCTGGCCCCACTCGCGCTGCCGCCATACAATGGCGGCATCCATCTACATCACTAGAGAAAAGGAGAAGGTCATGGATGAGAACAATGGAATGAGCGTGAAGGAGTTCATTCAGGGGGAGCACCTAAAACGCGGCGATATTGTGCTCTGCCGAGGCAAGAAGGGGATGCTATCAAGGATGATCCGCTGGGGGACGAAGAGTTACTTCAGCCACGCGGCGCTGGTATTCGCCGTACCCCACCCCGATGAGGGATTCGACAAGGCCTTTGTGATCGAGTCGGTGGGGGATGGGATCGATCTCACCGACCTGGAGCACTACCTGCAGACAGATGACTACGACATCGCGGTACGCCGTCTTGAGCAGCCGTGGTTCAAGGATAAAAGCCCGGAGCTACCGAAGATGATCCGTGGTCACATGCTCGACTTCATCAAGGCCAACTACGACCTCAGAATGATTCTGCGCCTCGGCTTTAGTCTGGCGGTCAATATCCTGTTAAGGCGAAAACACGCCCCCTTCGAGGAGTTACTCCAAGAGTTGCTGGAGCGTGACACCATCCTCCCCTCCGCATTTATCTGCAGCGGCTTCGTGCAGCACGGCTACTACAAAACGGTGAATAAACTGGTGGAGCGTGGCAAGCTGCCCGCGAGCGCCCTGGAGGATGTCACCTTTCACCCGACGCTGGCCGGTGGCAGCACCACACCGCGGCGGCTTGCCACCTCACCAAAGGAGATCGCCTGCAGTGAAAAGCTGGTGTGGAAGTATCTCTCCTACCGTGAAAATGGCGAGACGCGGCTCTACCCCATCTCTTCACGCACCGAGCTAGAGAGCTTTTACGGTCCGCTCTAATTTTCTCCCGCCCATAAAAAAGGCCGCTCAAGGGTGAGCGGCCAAGTTCCTTGGGGGGAATTCGGTTTACTACACTACGCTGCCTGTGCGGGGGCAATGCGATTCATAAAGCGTTTACGCAACTCGCGTTTGAGCTGAGGGATCTTGCGTGGATTGCTGGTCGCCTCCCCGTCGCGCCACTCGCCAAAAAAGGCAACGACCACAAAGCGGGCGTCGATCGCTTCGTACATCGGGATCTCTTCGGTGTGAAACTGCAGCATCTCCATCGGGCTGTTCCTCTGTTGCATCGCGTCTTGTAGCAAGAGATAGTGACGCCTCCACCCCAGATCAACACCCAAGTGAAAAAAATCGGACAAACTCCTACAAACACCGGGTATATGCAAAATCGGTATAAAATGGTCGCATGGAGAGTCTGAACAATGTCTTTAGCTGGATCAGCGCCAATCCCGGCTGGGGAGGGGTGGGGGTCTTTCTTATCGCCTTCTTCGAGTCGCTGGCGCTGGTCGGGCTGGTACTACCCGGCGCGGCGATGATGTTTGGTATCGGCGCCCTGGTCGGTACCGATATCCTGCCGCTGGGGCCGACCCTCGTCTGGGCAGCGGCGGGGGCGATCGCCGGTGATGCGGTCAGCTTCTGGCTAGGCCGCCACTACCACATGCAGTTAAAGACCATGTGGCCGCTGCGCAACCACCCC